>NZ_JBYBKW010000007.1:0-102602 GCF_057475285.1 Paenalcaligenes sp. DL 309 | reverse complement strand
TTTCCGCCAAGTACCTGCCTTACTTACCTACGGAAGAAGAATTGAAACAGGAGTTAGAGCGGGAACACGCTAATGCGATTCAGCAGCTGCAGACCAAAGAGTAGGAAATAAAGCCCTTTGCGGGTCAAACAAACCGCGTGGAAATCCTTTTGGATCAACATGATTTAGATCAGCTACAAAATGGTAATGTATTTTCTGAAGGCGAACTTGATCGACAACCAACTATCCGCAAATTACGGATAGTTCGTCAGGAGAGAAATATAAGTATTACTCATCGTCTAGATAACTGGTTCTTAGGCCATGAGTGCAGTCTTTATAGACGACAAACTCTGGCTGGAGTAGCACCTCATAACTTTAAACCAGACATTGGTCTGACTAATCTAAAAGCAGCAGCCCTCAAGAAGCCAGAAGTGATGGTCAAAATCCCTAAGCGTACCGGTAAGGCTACAGGTCTTAAGGCGGCAGCAAATCATATTGACTACATCAGCCGCAATGGAAAGTTAGCAGTTGAGAACCAAGATGGAGAGCAGATTAAAGGCAAAGCGGCTCTACGTGAAAACGTGATCAAGGAATGGCAGCGACAGGGTATTCCAGAGCAGAGTAAGTATAAAGAATCCTGTGCCGCTACGCGACGCCAACACAGAGGCGTTACACAGAAAGGGATAAATGGCACAGTGAGTCATATTACTAAAAGAGGTGGTTACTCCACAGTGCGTCAAAAAGAGGTGAATGAGTTACTGCAGGCCATCAAAACTCAAAAACGTCCTACGAATCCTTATTTGAAAGAACAGTTGGAAACTAGGGATTTGATTTTGGGTGAGTACCGGTTTTTAGCGAAGCGATTGTATGATGAGGGGCTGAAAGTGGAGGCGAAGATGATTAGTGAGCTGGCGAAGGGGTTGGAGCAGACGGATGTTAGGACTAAAGGGCAAGAGAGGTTTGATAGACAGCAAGTAAAACGAGGTTCGGAGAAAAATAGTTTGGATTTAGGGTAGTTACATACTCATTACCAATCATTTAGCCTTGATGCTGCGCTCCTTACGAAAACGCAAGGGCTGGACGCAGTCTTATTGTTTATGGTTTCATAGCGAAGGGCACTGAGTATGCAGAGTGATGTAGCGGGTTATGATTTGAGTTATAGCGAAGTCATGCAGCTATTAGAGGAAGCCCAGTGAGAATTACAACGTACCGTTAACCCCACGATTTACACGCCCGGTTAGTTGACTAAGGCGAGCCCCTATCATAATACTAAAAATGGCGATGATTGAGCAGTAGGAAAGGGTAGATAAACCACTGAGCCCTTGGCCTATAGTGCAGCCTAGAGCCAAGATACCTCCTACTCCCATCAATATTCCACCTAAGCTATATCTTGCCATCTGTGTCGCAGAATTAAAACCTTCTAGCTGTAAACGGCCTCGTAGTAGCGCTGTTAAAAAAGCGCCTACGATTACACCTAAAACTACCACCGTGCTAAACCGTAAGCTGAGTCCCGTAGAAAGCATGGCGTATTGGATAGTATCCCCAACCGGGGCGACAAAACTAAGAGAGGTTAGCGGTGCAGGCTCAAACGGATCTGCACCTAACCAGCCGGTAGTGAGCCAGCCTCCTACTATTAGTAACCCCACAATTACACCCCCTATTAAATCAACGGCGCTTCTGGGTTTATCGGATGGCTTTAGAGCAAAAAAACCTAAAACTCCAACGATGATCACGATGATTACGGACCGTACTGTGCCTTCTGCCAAACTAGACTGTGGTAGGGTGACGGTGGTTAAAGAATGCAAATATAGGCGTAAGGGTGCTAACACTCCTGTTAAGGTAATGTAGGCTGCAACGCCTAAACAGAGCAACACTAGAAGCGATCTTAAGTTGCCCTGAGCTAGTAAAACTAAAGCTCGTGCGCCACAGCCATTGGCTAAGCCCATCCCATAGCCAAATATAATTCCTCCTAGAGGGATTAACAGCCAAGAAAAAGAAGGGCTTAGGTAGATGGATTGCTTCATATCCACTAAGCCCCAACTATGAATTAGATGGGTGCCTGCTAGAGCAATGGCTAAGGCGAGAGCAAAGGCTTGTAGTTTTGCACTAGAGTGACCTGACCAACGCTCTGATAGGCCACGATATAAACAAAAGCCAGAGACTTGATTGCTACAGCCAAAAATTAATCCTAGGGCTAACCCAGCCCACAATACCAGTTCAGATGGAATCATCGCTGTGCTTTAGTGCCCCAAATGTCTTGAGAGATGGCTTCGTACCAGTCTGCGCCGTATTGGGCTTCTCGCTTGCGGAAATCAGCTTTAGCACCTAAAGGGCTTACGCCGCCAGAGGCTTCGACTAATTTGTCGTTATCCATGCGATACAGATGAGCCACAGAAATTCCATGCTCTGGGGCAATCAGACTGTAACAGGTATTAGCGAAAAAAGGCTCGGCTGAGGCTTTGCCGGCTAGCGCGTTGACGATAGCATTAGCTGCCACTTTGGCTTGAGCATTAGCTGAAAAACCTGACTTAGGCATAGGGGAAGCAATAGTAGCGTCACCAACTACATAGATGTCTGGCACGAGTAAAGACTCAAAGGTTTGAGGGTTAATAGGTACCCAACCGCTTGCGTCTGTCACGCCTGCTTGATGTGCTATTTCGCCTGCTTTTTGGGGAGGAATCACATTCAGCACATCGGCTTTATGAGTTTCCCCAAATTCAGTTTCTACTGAGAGTTGAGCAGCATCTACACGCGCCACTTTACCATCTTGCGACAGAGGTACCCACTCGATCATATCGCCATACTGCTGTTGCCAACCCTCTTGGAATAGCGCTTGCTTAGAGAAGGCATCTTTGGCGTCTAGGATGAGAATCTTAGAGTTGGGTTTGTGGTTTTTAAAGTAATGCGCCACCATACTAGCTCGTTCGTAGGGCCCAGGAGGGCAACGGAATGGGTTTTCAGGTGCCACCATAATAAAGGTACCACCGTCAGGCATCGCCTCTAATTGCTGCTTAAGCAGTTTGGTTTGTGCACCCCCTTTCCAAGCATGAGGTGCAAGCAGTGAAGCAGCTTCATCGTAGCCCTCTAGGGCATCCCAATGGAAATCCACGCCAGGAGACAGCAAGAGCTTATCGTAAGGAAGTTTTCTTTCCTGACTTAAGGTGACTTGTTTAGTGCCGGAGTCAACAGCCGTGGCATAGTCATGGATCACATTAATCCCTAGCGCACGTAAATCGTCAAAACCATGACCTTGTTGTTCAAAAGTACGCAGCCCAGCTAAGTACAAGTTACTAAAGGGGCAAGTGTAAAAAATTTCAGCAGGCTCGACTAAAGTGACGTTTAGATTTGGGTTGTTTTGCTTAAGATAACGCGCTGCTGTTGCACCACCAAAGCCGCCTCCAACCACGACGACATTGGCTGCGGCGCTCTTAGAGCGTGCATAAGCAGGTACATTGAGCAGTAGCGTCCCTGCAGCCGTTAGTTGACCGACTTGACTCAGCCAGCGGCGACGCGAAGCATTCATAGTATGTTTCATGGGTTAACGGCTCCTTTAGCAGTGGTGGAGCTAACAGGTAGCTGAGAGAAATATTGCGCCAGTGCTGTCAGTTCATCATCATCAAAACCGCTAACTAGCCGATCCATAATAGTTGTGTGAGGCGGGGGCGTTTCAGATTTAAACGCCCTGAGCTGTGCGCGTAAGACTGCCTCAGGCTGGCCCGCGATAGGAGGGATAGCGCGAGCAGGATTAGCGTCCGTCATATGACAATTAAGGCAAGTATTGGCGGGAATAGAAATATCTACGGTGATTTGCGCGTGAGCTATAGACGGAGTAAGACCACTAAGGCTGATAAGAGCCAAAGAGAAGATAAGACCAGTACGCATGGTGTCCTTTATTTAAATTTTAGTTAGGCTAGGAGGCCAGACTGATAGGGAGCGCATCGGTAATAACCGCTCCTTCGTCGTCTAACCATTTCAGCTGTAATTCTCCTGAGCTGCGGGCCGTAAAGGTAAATTCTATATAAGGGTTTTGAGAGATAGCGGTTTCAGGCTGCCAATTAAAAAGTAGCTCACCGTCTAGGGCAGCTTCAAAGGTATTAACTATATTGCGTGGGATTTCCTTGCCTTCTGCATCGAGACGTAGACCGCTTTCCATAGGGTGCTCAATAAGTGCGCGCACACGAACGACTTCGCCTGCGGCTGGATTAGCGTTGCTAATCCAGGTACGAGGTTTGCTCATAATAATAGACCTTTAATTACATACCACAGCCGCCAGCCGTAACGGTGATGGCTTGACGGGTTAGGATAAATTGACCATCGCTCATACGAGCTACGGCGCTAACTGATTGAGACTCAATGAGCCGTAGCCGTACTGCAACTTCGGTAGTGCCTGCTAAGGGAGTAAAGTTAAACCTACACGCTAAAGGATAAGGGTTACCCTCTGCTAAAATAATGAGCTCTTCACAATATAGCTGTGGCGTGATAGGCATCTCAAATACCACCTTAACCGGTACGGCAGCAGGGTTATCGCCCAACACTGGCATCACTAGCTTAAGGCCTTGCTTTACAGGCTGTGCACCATCTAGAAAACCGTCAATAACCGCTTTGACCTGATCGGGGGTAGCGGGCTTAAGGAGCTGGTTTAATACCTCTTGGGCATAGAGCGGTATAGGCAGCAGCGCGGCGTTGATCCCTACCATTGCTGTCAGCATAAAGGCGCGGCGTGGAGCAAATTGGGCGGGGGGGAAATTAGAGGAAATCATTAAAACGGCTCTGTATCCAATCAAAATCCTTTTTAACAAGGTCGTTAGTACGGACATCCATATCAATTTGGGTTTGTAAAACCTTGCCTGTAGGATCAAGCTCGTACTCAAACACTACCGATATTTCTTCTTGCGGGTCACCATTAACCATCATGTAGCAGAGGTTATCGGGTAAAACAGGCACCACCTCTTTGTCTGCCACTCGTTCGGAAATATTTTGTGCAACGATCTTACCAATAGCATGGGCTACATGAGCGCTCTTTGGGTAATGACCAAATTGATCAGAGATAAAGCCCATGGCATCACCCACCACGTAGACATCTTCGTCATCCATGGCAGTGAAAAAGCGAGGGTGAATATCTGCCCAGCCTGTGGGCTTCCCATCGGGGCCTTTGCCTATTAAATCAGCATACCAGACCATATCTGCTGCCTGATGCGGAGGCATGAGCACGGCATCATCAAAATCGAAATCGCCCGCGGTGGTTTTAATATGTTTTTTAAAGGGGTCCACCTCTCTAACGACGGCGTTAGGTACATGCGTAATAATATCAGGATAAAGCTCTTCAAACGCGGCTCTATAACCTTCACCTATAGGCGCTATATTGGGTTTAGGATCAAGAATAATAATCTTGCCTGGGATATTGTTGGTTTTTATGTGCCAAGCCATTAAGCAAGCCCGCTCGTACGGAGAAGGGGGGCAGCGATGTGGCGGTGGCGGTAAGGTCATGACGATGGTGCCACCCTTAAAGTTTTTAAGCTTGTCTTTAAGGGCAAACATTTCCGCATTGGGAATGTACGCATTAGGGAAATGTGTGCGCGTGTACTCGGCGGCGTATAAATCGTTGCCAAACCATGCATCATAAGCGTTACGGATGCCACCTGATAAGATTAAAAAGTCGTAAGTGAGCTCGCCTTGAGCTGTATGTACGGTTTTTTTGTTTCTATCAAAGCCAGTGACTTCTGTATTAATGAGGGTGTAGCCGTATTTATTGGCTGGGCTTAGCATATCGTGATTAACGAAATCCGTATTAACAATATCAATCAGCCATTTGTTACTCATAGGCCCTGACCAAAAGGTAGGGTTACGTTCTAGGAGTACCACCTGAGCGTTAGGAATCAGTTTGCGCAGGTAGCGCGCTGCGGTCATGCCACCCCAGCCACCGCCACAAATAACAATGCGAGGACCTTTGCTGTTAGCGGGTAGCAGCTGCATTTTATTATGAATGGCAGGGGAAGCAGAGAAGCTAGTTGAAGGTAAAATGAGTGAACTAAGAGCTAGGGCAGGGGGCGCTAGCATAAAACTTCGACGATCCATGGTTATTTCTCCTCGTAGTCATACATGACACACGGTAATAGGGTGATCAACCCAAAGTGAGAAACAGTATAGCTGAGTTTTTAATAAAAAGTTACTGAGGTCTTAAAGTCCGCTTTAGATTCTATATTACCCAAGCTACAGCAAGACTTTACTTATGACTCTACCGGGGCTTAGCTTCTACCCTTGAGGGCCGTAATGGAGATCGATGGGCCAGCCAGCGAGATTGTACCGATGGGGATGAGTTTGAGCTGATATATGGTGATCAGCCACTACAGAAAAATTGATATAAGACTAAAAGGCTGTTATAGTTTGCGTCCCACGTCATTGGGGAGTAGCCGCTTTGCATACTTTGCAAAGGCTTGCGTCAACATACTTGGTCGGCTGACCATGGCGCTTGCAGCATTTGCCTGGCGAGACCTTTGACTGCAACCACCTGTCCGCATGGGGCCGTAGGTAGTTGTAGTCATGTCTGCCCCAAATGTTGTTATTTTCATGGATGCTTTTCTTGTTTCAACTGGCGTAGTTGCCCTTGGCGAAATGGGTGATAAAACCCAACTGCTGGCGATCTTACTTGCGGCTCACTTCAAACGTCCTTGGCTTGTTTGCTGGGGGATCTTACTTGCTACCTTAGCTAATCATGCGCTTGCGGGCGCATTGGGCGTGGGCATTGCCCACTTTATCTCTGCTGATACCTTACGCTGGGTAGTAGGTATTTCTTTTTTAGCCATGGCTTTATGGCTACTCATCCCTGATAAGCTCGATACGATGCCTCGTCCTTTGCAGCGCTTTGGCGTGCTGGGCGCAACAACGATTATGTTTTTTATTGCTGAGATGGGTGATAAAACACAGATTGCTACCATTGCGCTAGCGGCACGTTATGACGCGATGTTTGCTGTGGTAGCAGGTACAACCTTAGGGATGATGCTAGTAAATGTGCCCGTGGTGTTTTTAGGTGATTTAATCGCAAAACGTATTCCGATGAAACTCATTCATGGTACCGCTGCATTCATTTTTGCCGTGCTAGGTGTGCTGACTTTATTGAACGTTGGAAGTTTTTTTTAATAAAAAGTACTTAACCCTTTAGTTCATTTTTTCTAATATAGACGGCGATAATCGCCGTCTATTTGCTTTTAATTAAACCATCACCCAGCTGGTTAAATAAGATCGGGTTGGAAACGGAATTAATCTGGCACAGCACAAGAAGGCTTTGGGACATACCCTGTTTATTAATGGCTAATAGTTTTAGAAAAAATGAAATAAATAATGGCCATTGGTTAATGGCATCAGCAGAGCAAGCCATTTTTGAAGTGCTAGTTGCTGTGCCTAACACGTTTAGCTTTGAGTATGCTGATAGCTTAATGCAGGGAATGGTAAATCTTTCCCCACGACGATTAGATGCCGTTTTAAGAGCCTGTAATCATATTAGAGCCAAGCGTTTATTCTTCTTTTTTGCAGATCGATACGAGTACTCATGGCGTAAAAAAATACAGCCGGAAAACTATGATCTTGGATCTGGTAAGCGAAGTATTATCGTAGGTGGAAGACTCGATAAAAGATATAACATTACAGTACCAGAAGAATTTTATGGATAAAAGTAGTAGTTATTATAAATAAAGCAAAATAGATGCACTACGTTTAATTGTTACTCAAGATGACGCCGTGAAAGTCGAGCTGTCACCTGTGTTAAGAGGGACGGTATTTACGCCTACGCTTAGAGAAACAATGGAAACCGTAGAGCAAGCAACTAAAAACGCATTACAGCGCATTCTTTTCGATTTAACTGATAAAGAGAAACAGTTTCTTTGTAGCATGTATGAAAAAGATCAAAAGTGGCAATACCTGGATTTTGATCATATAAAAGATTTACCCGCTATTAAATGGAAGCTCATGAATATTAAGAAAATGAACCCTCTTAAAAGAGAGGAAGCATTGATAGCGCTTAAAATGGCATTAAGATTTAAGTACCTAGGGGTAGTGCGTCACATATGTAATTTAGCGTCTAGCTCTTGGCGTCTTCCTAACGGGATGACGTGGTTAGAACACAGGCCGGTGATTACATTATTAGAATTGAATGACCAACGTCCTCCTCGTCCTATCAGTTGGAAAGAGCAGGAAAAGATAATTGTTTGCAACTCAGTTGCTCAACAAGTTATTGATAACCAAAGAGGCAGGCATGATGAATTCGTATTCACTTTTTATCGGGTAACCAAAGAGGATACTAAACCGACTTATAAACCCATTCGCTCTTTACACAATACAGCCTGGCAAAGGGTGAGACGAGAGGTAGGGCTAGATGATCTGCATGTGCATGATTTACGTCATACCGTAGGTATGCGATTGCGTATGGCTGGCGTAGCTGAACGTACTCAAGACGAGATTCTATGGCATAGCAATAGCGGTATGTCATCTCATTATGCTGCTGCCCAGATTAGAGAAATCTATGATGCTTTAGAACTTATTTCTAAGAAAGGAGATTATGAGGAATCTATGGATTTACTAACTTTATTACGACAGGCGAAGTTGAAGTCACGAGTTGAGCAAACATAGGTATGGGGATTATTTGGCTTAAAATCCCCACACCCCAAAAAGACCACCTAAAACGTTCTGCTTTAAAAGGTATACTTTTAACCCATAAACCCGCTGTAAGCCAATAAAAAAGCCCCATCCGAAGATGAGGCTTTTTTAAATATATGGCGCGGCTGGCAGGATTCGAACCCACGACCCCTTGGTTCGTAGCCAAGTACTCTATCCAACTGAGCTACAGCCGCTGAAGTATTAAACTATAACCTTGTCTTTTAACTGTGTCAAGCTTTTTTTAAAAAGACGTATATTTTATAGTTTTGATTATGCTTGTGTATGTTAGTAACTCGCAAAATCACTGCATGCTTAATCATGCAAAGATGCTAGTATATCACCTTTGGAGAAAAAAGGTAATGGATTTAAAAAAAATAACGCACATTGGCGATTTTCAGCACAAAGCGCGTAGGCGGGTGCCTAAAATGTTTTACGACTACGTGGATTCGGGGTCGTGGACGGGTAGCACCTACAGGGCAAATGAATTAGACCTACAGCAGTTATTGTTTAGGCAACGAGTGGCGGTAAATATTGAACAAAGAAGCACACAAAGCCAGCTCTTAGGACAAACAGCAGCGATGCCCTTAGCACTTTCGCCCACGGGCTTAACGGGTATGCAATATGCAGACGGTGAAATTTTAGCTGCTCAAGCCGCTAAGAAACTCGGAGTGCCTTTTACCTTATCCACCATGAGTATTTGTTCTTTGGAAGATATTGCTACGCATACCAAAGCGCCTTTTTGGTTTCAGTTATATGTAATGCGTGATCGATCTTTTATGGAAGCGTTAATAGATAGAGCGAAAGCGGCAAATTGTTCAGCTTTAGTGGTGACTTTAGATCTACAGGTGTTAGGTCAACGCCATAAAGATATTAAAAATGGGCTTTCTACGCCCCCTAAGCCCACGTTACGTAATATTATTAATTTAGCCACTAAGCCTTATTGGTGCGCACAAATGCTACAAACTAAGCGCCGTAGTTTTGGCAACATTGTGGGCCATGCTAAAGGGGTGAGTGATCTAAGCTCTTTAGCCACTTGGACAGCAGAGCAGTTCGACCCCACCTTGTGTTGGGATGATATCGCTTGGATTAAAGCCCGTTGGGGTGGCAAGCTTATCTTAAAAGGGATTATGGAGCCTGAAGATGCTCAACATGCGGTAGATGCCGGTGCTGATGCTATTGTTGTGTCGAATCACGGTGGCAGGCAGCTTGATGGGGCTCCTTCCTCTATTTCCGCCCTTGTGCCTATAGTTGAAGCCGTAAAAGGCAAAACAGAAATTTATGTAGATGGCGGCATACGTAGTGGTCAAGACGTATTACGAGCGATGGCGTTAGGGGCTGATGGCACCATGATTGGCCGTGCTTTTCTGTATGCCTTAGGTGCGGCAGGACAAGCAGGGGTTGAGCGCTGTTTAGAGATTATTCAAAATGAGCTCTCTGTTTCTATGGCTTTATGCGGTAAAAACAGCATTAACGAAGTGGATCGTCAGATTTTGCTAAACCCGACGATCTTTGATCGTACTTAAAAGAGAGGTTTAGAGTTGATCTCTGTGATGTGGGGTGGTGAAGTCAATGTCTGGTCCTGCTGGCACAATACCGTTGGGATTAATGCTAGGGTGGCTGCGGTAATAGTGATTTTTAATGGCATCCATATTTACCGTATCCGCAATGCCTGGCTGCTGGTATAAATCCCGCAGGTAGCCCCATAAAGCCGGGTAATCCACAACACGGCGTATATTGCATTTAAAGTGGCCGTGATATACCGAATCAAAGCGTACTAAAGTAGTAAATAAGCGCCAGTCAGCTTCTGTGATGGTCTCGCCACACAAATAACGTTGGTTTTGTAGGCGTTTTTCTACGGTATCTAAGGCAGTAAATAAGCTATTTACTGCTTCCTCATAGGCCGCTTGAGTGGTGGCGAAACCCGCTTTATAGACGCCGTTGTTGATATTGTGATATACCAGTTCATTGATTTCGTCTATGTCTGCTTTGAGCGTGTCTGGGTAGTAATCGTAATCATTACTTTGCAATGCGCTAAAACTGCTATTAAACATGCGCATAATTTCAGAAGACTCGTTATTCACGATGGTTTGCTCTTGCAGATCCCAAAGTATGGGCACAGTCACCCGCCCAGTGTAAGTAGGGTTGGCTTTTTGATAGAGTTCGTATACATATTTAGCCCCTAGTGTGGGGTCTTCATCCGCACCTTCACTGGGGGCAAAACTCCAGCCATTTTCACCCATTAAGGTGCTAACTACCACCACGTCTATATGCTTTTGTAAACCTTTGAGCTCTCGCATAATGAGCGTACGGTGGGCCCACGGGCAGGCCAAACTCACATATAATCTATAGCGTTGGCTACTATTTGGCTCTACCCACGCCTCAAATTGAGCACTTTCACGCTCAAATTTACCACCCGTTTTATCGGTGTCATACCATTGGTCTTGCCATTGGCCATTTACCAACAAACCCATAATATCTCCTTATTTTTCAATAGGAGCTACGTATTTTGACGTAGCTTTTGCAACGCAGCAACCCCTACTAGTATCCAACCCCCCAACATAAATATGCCACCAATAGGGGTGATGGCGCCTAACCAGCTTTGACCACTGAGTACTAATAGAAACAAACTACCTGAAAACAGCATAGTGCCGATAAGTAGTAGGCTATAGGCTAAATTTTGTAAGCGCACCACTAAATAAGGGGTGGCAACGGCTACTACAAAAAGCCCTAAGCCATGTATTAGTAGATATAACACGGCGGTATGCCATACCGCCATCATGCCCACATCAACTAAGCCGGTTAACGCATGGGCGCCAAAGGCACCGGTGGCCACACCAATAAACAATAAAAAAGCCGCTATTGCGCACTGAAGCGAAGTATTCATCAAAAATCTCTTTACGGTGAGTACTTATGTACATGACCTATGAACTTAAGTATATATAATCAAGACTTTCAAGATTAACACTTAGCAGTACGGTTTAGGCAAGTTATGGCATCAAGAAGACCAAATTCAAAACGAGAGCTTAATTCTTCCCATAAAAAACTACTCACTACACAATTACGAAAATTATTACGAAATAGGAAAGTGAAGGCTTTCTTACGTAGTCCTAAAGGTATGGTGGTTGGTATAGCCGCTGTTGTGGTGTTAACTTTTTTGGGTATTGCGCCTAATGAATACATAGATATTTTTGGATCTAGGCCTACTAGCGGTCCTTCTACCTCTGCCCCTAGACAAGGGCCTTATGATTTATACGGTAAAGTCAGTCATGTGGCCGATGGTGATACTATTAATTTGTATGTGAATGGTGAAAAGCAACGTATTCGTTTAGCAAATATAGATGCGCCAGAAAATTATGGTCGCTCTGATAGGCCTGGGCAGCCCTATGCGGATGAATCCACTGCGGCCTTAGCAGCGATGGTGGCGAATAAAACTTTGACTTTGCATTGCTTTGAAAAAGACCATTATGGCCGCCATGTGTGTAATATTCCTTATAATGGCACCACTGCTAATGAGGCGCTAGTAGCTCAAGGCCTAGCTTGGGCCTATACCGGCAGTAATGAGCGTTATTTACGTGATAAAAATTTAAAAAACGTACAAGCTAAAGCCAAAGCAGCTGGCTTAGGTTTGTGGCAGCAAAAAAACCCCATTGCGCCTTGGACGTGGCGCAAAGACTGTTGGAATACGAAATATGAGAACAGCTCCTCTGATGTTGATAATGGTGTTATGGCTGAGTGCTTGCGGGCAAAAGGCGGTAAATAGTCCATATCCTGTTGATCAGGCCAAAGAAAATATTCTGTATACCGCCTTTACCCAAAGCTCGCCGAAGTATTTGGATCCAGCCAGTTCGTATTCCTCAGATGAAACGCCCTTTACGTACTCTATTTATGAACCGCTGTATGGCTATGAATACTTAATGCGGCCTTATCAGTTGACCACTAGAGCCGCAGAAAGGGTAGTGCAGCCCTATTATTTAGATAAAGAAGGTCATAGGCTGCCAGACGATGCCGATGGTGCAGATATTGAGCAAAGTGTGTATGAGATTCCTCTTAAAAAAGGCGTATTATTTCAACCGCATCCCGCGTTTGCGAAAAACGGAGCCGGCGACTATGTGTATTACCCCATAGATCCCGAACAGTTAAGTGATAAATATGCCATTACGGACTTTGAACGCATGGGCACCAGAGAGCTTACTGCGCACGATTATGTATACGGCATACGGCGCTTGGCCAGCCCACGGGTGGTTTCGCCCATTTATGCTTTTTTTGCTGATCATATTGTCGGTATGCAGGCGTACGGAGATCAGCTACGTGAAATCAATGAAAAGAGAGATAAAGCGCAGTGGCTAGATTTACGGGATTATGCCTTTGAAGGGGTAGAAGCCGTGGATGACCACACCTTACGCATACGCGTTATGGGTAAGTATCCGCAGTTTTCCTATTGGCTCGCCATGACCTTTACCGCGCCCATCCCGTGGGAGGTCGAGCGTTTCTATCATCAGCCCAAAATGGCGGCACATGATTTATCGCTCAATACTTGGCCAGTGGGTACGGGCCCCTATATGCTTACGGAGTCTATACGCAATAGACGTCATGTATTGAGTCGAAATCCACATTTCAGAGGAGATCCTTATCCTTGTGAGGGCGAGCCAGGTGATGAAGCTGCTGGATTATTAGTGGATTGTGGTAAGCCCACGCCTTTTATTGATGAGGTGGTTTTTAGCTTAGAAAAAGAGTCAGTCCCATTATTAGGTAAATTCTTACAAGGCTATTACGACATTCCACAGGTGGAGAGGGGGGATTATGGCGTAGCGCTCACTGTAGCAGCGGAAGACTCTCCCGATAAGGCGGCCTTATATAAAGAACGGGGCTTAGATTTACGCACCTTAGCAGAGTCGCAATTGTATTATTTTGGTTTTAATTGGCTAGATCCTGTGGTGGGCGGTGGTGATACACCAGAGCAGGCAGAAAAAAACCGCTATTTACGTCAAGCCATTAGTATTGCTTTTGATTGGGAGCAATACGTGACGATTTTCCAAAATGATCAAGGCCAAGTGGCACATAGTCCGCTACCTCCAGGAGTACGAGGTTACCAGCCTTTACCTGAAGGCTATAACCCGTATGTATATGACAAAGTGAATGACACACAATTACAGCGTAAATCCATAGACGAAGCCAAAGCCTTATTAGCAAAAGCGGGTTATCCCGACGGGCGTGATGCAGAAACGGGCGATCCATTAATTCTTTATTTTGATTCTGCCGGCGGCATGGGCTCCAGTGCTATGCTGGATTGGATGCGTCGTCAATTGCAACAGCTAGGCGTGCAGTTAGAAATTCGCGCAACGGATTACAATCGCTTCCAAGACAAAATGCAGCGCGGAGTGGCACAAATGTTTATGTGGGGTTGGGTGGCCGATTACCCAGATGCTGAAAACTTCTTGTTTTTATTGTATGGTCCCCATGCGCGTGCCAAAGGAGGCGGTGAAAACGCCGCTAACTATCAAAACGCTGCCTATGATGCGCTTTTTGAGCAAATGCGTTACTTAGATGATGGCGATGAAAAAGACGGTGTGATTGCCGATATGCTGCAAATCGTGCAAAAAGACGCGCCCTGGATGTTTGGTTATATACCGAATTCGGGTGGAGTTTATCAACAATGGGTGCATAATGCGAAACCCACGCAAATGGTGCGTAATACCTTACAGTATCTGCGTATAGACCCAGAGCTGCGGGCTCAAAAGCAGGCAGCATGGAATCAACCGGTGTGGTGGCCAGTGTGGTTATTAATTATTGGCCTACTAGTGGTGATTGTATTGGCTTGGCGAGCCGTGCGTTTGCGTGAGCTTAAAACCATCAAAGGGGGTCAGAGTTAATGCTGCGCTATATATTCCGCCGTTTTGCTTATGGTGCTTTGGTGCTGTTGGGGGTAAATTTACTCACTTTTATGCTGTTTTTTGCCGTCAATACACCCGATGATATGGCGCGTTTAGCCATTGGGGGGCAACGTGTTTCTGTAGAAGCCATTGATCAGTGGAAGGAGTTACACGGTTATAACAAGCCCTTATTTATTAATACTGAAAAATCGGGGGTGGCTAGTGTAAAAGACACCATTTTCTATGAGCGCTCTGTGCCTTTATTAAAGTTTGATTTCGGTTTTTCAGACAGTGGTCATGATATTAGCCATGAGATTAAAACCCGGATGTGGCCCAGTTTAGCTCTCGCCGTGCCTACATTTTTCTTGGGATTAGCGGTATCTGTGGCTTTTGCTTTATTTTTGGTCTTTTTTAAGCATACGCGCATTGATTTTTACGGCATTGTATTTTGTGTGGTGCTACTTTCTATTTCTGGGCTGTTTTATATTATTGCGGGCCAATGGTTATTTGCGAAGGTATTAGCCTTAGTGCCTTATTCGGGCTGGACCCAAGGTTTGGATGCCAGTCGTTTTTTAATACTACCTGTGCTTATTGGCATCATTTCGCGGCTGGGGCCTGAAGCGCGATTTTATCGTAGTTTATTCTTAGAAGAAGCCAATAAAGACTACATACGCACCGCTCGCGCTAAAGGATTGTCTGAATATGCCATTTTATTTAAGCATTTATTACGTAATGCCATGCTACCCATTTTAACGGGGGCGGTATCAGCCATTCCTTTATTGTTTATGGGAAGTTTAATTGCCGAATCGTTTTTTGGTATTCCCGGCTTAGGGAGTTACACCATTGAAGCTATTAATTCCCAAGATTTATCTATAGTGCGAGCCATGGTTTTTTTAGGCTCTGCACTTTATATAGTGGGTTTACTGATGGCTGATATTTCCTACACCATTGCCGACCCACGTGTGCGTTTTGAGTAAGAGTTGCTATGCCTAAATTAACCGTTTTGTGGACTGATGTTTTTGTTTGGCTGATGGTGCTGGCCGCTCTTTTTTATGTGTGGCATGTGCGCCGTAATCCGGCTCTACGCAGCGCCTGGCGTAGTGTGTTTTATACGCCTTCGGCGGTGGCCTCTGCGGTCATACTGAGTTTTTTTGTAGTGGTGGGGGTGTTGGACTCGGTGCACTATAGAACAGAGCTGCCCATGGTGGCAGGGCAAACTGAAACACGCTATGAACCCGTAGCGCGTTCCCTTTTAGATGATGTGTTGGAAGCCACTCATTTGGCTAAAAAAGAGCGCAGTTACTCCTCTCCTTTGGCCACACATTTATTTTTTAAAGAAAGCCAAATCATAGACGGCGAGGCTAAGCGTGACTTTCCGCGCCTAGAATATGGAGCGACTCATTTACAACAGCTTGAGCAGCACCCTTATGATTTACTACAGCTCAGTGCTTGGAGTGCGGCGGCAGTTCTAGCAGTGTTTGCTGTGGTGGGGTGGGGGTGTAGGCAGGGCTATAAAAAACAGCCGGTTTTCCCGTGGCGTAGTTTATGGCTCAGTCTTAGTTTATTAGTAAGTGTAGTAATAATGATTGCTATTTTTAGTCGCTTTTATTATTTATTAGGTACTGATCGTTCGGGTAATGATGTGATTTTTCAGTCATTAAAAAGTGTACGTACGGCATTAGTGATAGGGACTTTAACTACTTTAGCAATGTTGCCACCAGCTCTTGGTTTTGGTATTGCCGCGGGGTATTTCAAAGGTTGGGTAGATGATGTGATTCAGTACATTTACACCACTATGACGTCAATACCAGGCGTGCTGCTAATTGCAGCTAGTGTATTGATGATGCAAGTGTATATGGATACCCATCCCGAGTATTTTGATACGGTAGCTTCACGGGCGGATTCGCGTTTAGTGATGTTATGTTTAATTTTAGGCCTCACAGGTTGGGCCACCTTATGTCGGTTTTTGCGCGCAGAAACCTTAAAGCTACGAGAACTGGAATACGTACAAGCGGCTCGTGCTTTTGGGGTAAGTCATTGGGGTATTATGCGCAAACATTTATTACCTAATTTGATGCATTTGGTATTAATTACTATGGTGCTGGAGTTTTCAGGTTTAGTGCTTTATGAGGCAGTTTTGTCTTATTTAGGCATAGGGGTAGACCCAAGCATGCCTTCTTTTGGCACCATGATTGATGCTGCGCGTTTAGAAATGTCGCGTGATCCTATAATTTGGTGGAATTTATTAGGAGCTTTTGTGTTCTTATTAGCCTTGGTATTGGCGGCTAATATCTTTGCTGATGCCGTACAACGCGCTTTTGATCCGCGTGCACGTCGTGTAGCTCCGGCTCGTCCCGCTGAGGTGGCTGCCAATGCTTAAGATTAAAAATCTCAGTGTTGGACTAATAGGCTCTGAGCAGCGGATCGTCAATAACGTGAGTTTTGACGTGGCTAAAGGTCAAACCTTTGCCTTAGTCGGGGAGTCGGGCAGTGGCAAGAGTATGACGGCTTTAGCCATGCTACGCTTATTACCCGAAGCTATACATATCCAAGGCGGTCAAGTAGAGGTAGATAGCCTTGATTTATTTGCCCTCAGTGAAGTGCAAATGCGTAGCGTGCGTGGCGGCAAAGTAGCGATGATTTTCCAAGAGCCCGCCACTTGCTTAAACCCTGTGTTACGTATTGGTGATCAAATCATAGAAAGCTTACGCTTACATACCACATACCGGGGTGCGGCATTACGTGAGCGTGCTGTCTGGTGGTTAGAAAAGGTGGGTATTCCGGATGCGTCTCAACGCATTAATGATTATGCTTTCCAGTTTTCTGGCGGCCAGCGTCAACGCATTATGATTGCTATGGCTCTAGCTGCTGAGCCGGATGTGCTTATTGCCGATGAGCCTACTACGGCTTTAGATGTGACGGTACAAGCTCAAATATTACAACTCTTGGCTGATATTCAAGCAGAAATCGGTCTTACCGTTTTGCTTATCACCCATGATTTAGCGGTAGTGCAACAGGTGGCTGACACCGTAGCGCTAATGCGACACGGTGAAATCGTAGAAATAGCAACCACGGCAGATTTTTTTGCTAATCCCGAGCATGAGTATGCCCAACACTTGTTAGCGGCTATTCCCAGCTTTTCTAAGCGTAAGCAGCGACAGCAAATTGATGCTGAAGCGAAGGCGGTATTAACAGTACAAGATCTACACATTAGCTATAAGCAAAAAGGGGGCTTATTTAAGTCATTGCAAACTATTGATGTGGTGAAAGGTGCTAGTTTTAATTTGCAAAAAGGGCAAACCTTAGCCTTGTTGGGTGGATCAGGCTGTGGCAAAAGTACCATTGCCAAGTCATTGTTACGTTTAATCGATGATCAAACTCTTGTGTCTGGGCAGGCACAATTACTGCATGAGGATTTACTTCAGAGCCAGGGTGAAGTATTAAAAAAGCAACGTCATGCCATTCAAATTGTTTTTCAAGATCCTTTTGCTTCCTTAAATCCGCGCATGATGGTGGGTGATATTTTATCTGAGGGTTTAATCAGTTTGCAGCCTGATTTATCAGCCGCGCAACGCCAGCAGCGCATTGATAAGCTTTTAGATTTAACGGCTTTACCTAAAAATAGTGCGCAGCGCTATGCTCATGAGTTCTCTGGTGGCCAGCGTCAACGCATAGCTATTGCCAGAGCTTTGGCAGTAGAGCCTCAAGTGTTGATTTGTGATGAACCCACTTCCGCTTTAGATGTGTCTGTGCAAAGACAGATATTAGATTTGTTATTGAGTTTGCAGCAGCAAACGGGGTTAGCGTATTTGTTTATTACGCACAACTTTGGCGTGGTGGAATATATTGCTGACTATGTAGCTATTATGGATAGTGGGGTAATTGTGGAGCAGGGTACGGCGCAAGAGGTGTTGTTTAGCCCTCAGCACGCCGTAACGCAGCAGTTATTGCACTCTGTGCCTAGATTGAACTAGTTATAGCTCATCAGTTCGCGCGGCTACGGTATTCGTTGGTACGCGTGTCGATTTCTATTTTGTCACCAATTTCACAAAACATAGGCACGGAAATAGTGTAGTCCGTGGCTAAGCGTGCTGGTTTCATCACTTTACCAGAGGTGTCGCCGCGTACTGCCGGCTCGGTATAGATGATTTCACGTACTATGGTGGTAGGTAGCTCTACTGAAATAGCACTGTCTTCATAAAATACCACTTCAGCAGTCATACCATCTTCGAGGTAATTGAGCGCATCGCCCATATTATCCGCTTCAATTTCGTATTGGTTGTAGTCGGCATCCATGAATACGTACATGGGGTCAGCAAAGTAGGTGTAAGTACATTCTTTTTTCTCTAGTTGTACTATTTCAAATTTCTCATCGGCCTTGTGCACGGCTTCGCTTGGGCTGTCTGTAAGTAGATTTTTGAATTTTAATTTAACAACAGCGCTATTACGGCCTGATTTATTGTATTCGGTGCGTTGCACTACTAAGGGGGCGCCATTTAGCATAATAACATTGCCAACGCGTACGTCTTGTGCGGTTTTCATAAGTGTAAATACTCCAAGATAAGTTTAAGGCGCTATTTTAGCGCTTTTTGTTATGTTCACGAAAAAAATCAAGTAGCTGTGTGGCTAAATCGCTGTGCTTATACAGCTGTAGAGCATAAGCAGCGCATTGTTGCTGCCAGTGAGGTCGGTGTTGTAATAGCTGCTGCAATTCAGTGACTTTTACGCTGCCTTGGCTCCAAGCCCGCATAGCATGTTGCACTGCGGCACTAAAAGGGGTTTGCGTTAGCCAGGCATTAAGTTTGGTTAAATGCGTTTGCTCAGTTTGTATATAAGGTTGCCAAATAAAAGGCTTAGCGGCCCAGATGGCACGCACAAAAGAGTCTTCGCCACGCACTACATTTAAATCAGCATAATCCAGTAGTATATCAAAATCAGCTTGTGATAAATAAGGTAGGCGTTCTACAGGCAGGACCGCATTTTTGGGAGGGGGCACTGTGGCGGCCAACAGAACAGTCCATGATGCTGCGTCATTTTCTAAGGCGGCATACAGGGTTTCTAAAGGAGCATTTGGGTAAGAAAATACAAAAGCAACGGCATCGGTATGGGGGGAGGTAATGCCTATTCGAGACCAAAATGCGGCATCAGGTGGCAAGCGTTGAGATGTTTCTGACCGTAGTAGTCCTCCGGTTTTTTCAGTAAATCCGGGAAAAAAGAAATACTTAATCATGCCATTGGATTGAGGAGAGGGCATGCCGTGAAGGTCTGTTACCCAGTCTTCAGCACTAAGGTATTCTAGGTTTAACCAAAGTTGCGTATGAGATGGCATTTGCGCCACATAGGTTGTAGGTAACTCACAGCCAAAGGCTTCAATTACCATCGTCGCTGGTGTTGTAGCTGTGGCTTCAGACCAGTCACATAGGGTAATGTTTGCGATTTGCTGTTGCTTTAGCTGCGGCCGTACTCGGGGTTCAATACGGTTAAATGCCGACATATCATCGACAAACAACCGTATTTGACTTACTGATACTGTTTTTTTTTGCGATAACTGTTGAGCTAAACGCCAACACACCCCTATGTCTCCATAGTTATCTATGACTTGGCAAAATATATCTATGCGCATAGTAGGAGTTTAATGCACAGCAGCTGGACTGAGGTCTAAGTTACCCGGTAAGTGCGGGTGCTGTAATTCACCTTCAGCGTTGGGGAAGTGCGGAGCATGGCAGTCATCACAAAATTCTGGCTCGAAAAGTCCCGCTAAAAAACGTATGGATTCTATGCCTAAATCCGTTAGAATATTTTGCAATATTAACGCAGTATCTTGATAGTGTGGGCTGGAAATATCAATTTCATCTTTACTAAAAATAGGCCATACACAGCCATATAAAATATCAGAATTCGCCTCTACGCCTAGACCCACTCTAAACTCTTCGGTATCTTCTTCGCCACAGCGTGCAATGGTGGCCGTAATATCTTCTAGGGGGCTATCCGTTACCATGGCTAACCAATGTACAGCGGCCTTAATCGCTAAAGGTCGCATGTACTTATCGCTTTCTCTATTATTATAAAAATAACCATCGGGCGGTAAATACTGAGTCTGGCAGCCAGCAAACATAGTGCTAAGAATTTGTTCGCATTGTTCTTTCCATTGTTGCTCGGCTTGTTGTAAGGCAGCCATGGGGGTAGCGGTTTCTTGCCAGCTAAAAATCTCGGCTCCTACAGGGACAGCGATAGCGGCCACAATAAATTTGGCATCGGCTAATAAATTAATGCCATCATCGCGTTGATCGATTTCTATAGAAGCCGGTTTAGCATCTAGCGCTAATTGACCGAGTTGAACGCAGAGTTCGTGAGTTTGAGCGAAATTTTTTGGCAGTTGATCAAAGCTTAAAAGTTGGCCTAAAACAGCCACTTTCGCTTGACTGCCGGCATAGGATTTCATGAGGTTTAGGAGTTTGTCGTGTTGGCTGCTGTTAAGTTCGCCATCAGGTAATTGATAGCGCGTCCAGACAGTCAGTGGAGCGGTGACTAAAAGCACATTATAGTTTTTCTTTTTATAATTAATAACAGCAGTTTCTGCTAAACCTTCTATGGTACTTGCTAAAATATCATATAAATCGGGCTGATAGGTAGCAGCTAAATAGTCTAATAACTGCTCTAAAATAGTGCTGTTAAGGTCAGTAAATAACGTTTTAACCGTTTCGCTAAGCTGCTTTTCCCAGAACTCATCTTCTAAGCGTGAGCCAGACTGGTTGAGTGCTTCGATGAGCGCAAGTAAATCGTGCGCCTTATGATGCAGCACGGCAGGGGATACAACATAATCAACCATGGGGTATTAATCCTAACAAACGAGCAAAGCACTTAGTGTACCTGTACTCATAGAGTGTGGCGATGAAAAAACCTCTTGGATGTGTTTAACACCCAAGAGGTTATGCGGAAAGTTATGCGTTAAAGAGTATTTTTACTCTTAACTTATTGACCTCTTAGCCAACCGTATCCGCAATTTCTTGGTACTCTTCGATTTCATCAAAGTTCATATAGCGATAGATGTTATCGCTATCTGCTTTGAGTACCCCCATATCCGCTAAGTATTCTTCTTTAGTGGGAATACGGCCTAAACGTGAGCAAATAGCAGCTAGCTCCGCAGAACCCAAGAACACATTGGCATCTTTACCTAAACGGTTCGGAAAGTTACGGGTGCTAGTAGACATCACCGTCGCGCCTTCACGTACACGGGCTTGGTTACCCATACATAAAGAGCAACCAGGCATCTCCATACGAGCACCTGCTACACCAAGTACACCGTAATGGCCTTCTTCAGTGAGCTGAGCTTGGTCCATTTTAGTAGGAGGAGCCACCCATAGGCGAGTAGGAATGTCTTGTTTGCCTTCAAGTAATTTAGAGGCGGCACGGAAGTGACCGATGTTGGTCATGCAGCTACCAATAAACACTTCGTCAATAGGAGTGCCTGAAACCTCAGACAAGGTTTTCACATCATCTGGATCATTCGGGCAAGCGACGATGGGCTCGTGAATATCAGCCAAATCAATTTCAATCACAGCGGCGTATTCTGCATCTGCATCCGGCTCAAGTAACTGCGGGTCAGCCAACCATGCTTCCATGCCTTTGATACGACGAGCTAAGGTACGCTCATCTTCGTAACCATTTGCAATCATCCACTTCAGTAGAGTGATATTACTGTTTAGGTATTCAATAATGGGCTCTTTGTTTAAGCGTACGGTACACGCGGCGGCAGAACGCTCAGCGGAGGCATCAGACAGCTCAAAGGCTTGTTCAATTTTAAGGTTAGGTAATCCTTCAATTTCTAAGATACGACCTGAGAAAATGTTAACCTTACCGGCGGTTTCTACGGTGAGTAGACCTTGTTTGATCGCGTACAGAGGAATCGCATTCACTAAATCACGTAAGGTTACGCCAGGCTGCATTTCACCTTTGAAACGTACTAATACGGATTCAGGCATATCTAAAGGCATCACACCAGTAGCGGCTGCAAAAGCCACTAAGCCCGACCCGGCAGGAAAGCTAATGCCTATAGGGAAACGTGTGTGTGAATCACCACCGGTACCCACGGTATCAGGTAACAACATACGGTTGAGCCAAGAGTGAATGATGCCATCACCAGGACGCAAGGAAACTCCACCACGTGTACTAATAAAGTCAGGCAGTTCGTGGTGCGTTTTTACATCCACAGGCTTTGGGTAGGCCGATGTGTGGCAGAAAGACTGCATCACCAGATCAGAAGAGAAACCTAAGCAAGCTAAGTCTTTCAGCTCATCCCGCGTCATGGGGCCGGTGGTGTCTTGGCTACCTACGGTAGTCATGAGGGGTTCGCAGTAAGTACCAGGACGTACACCTTTACCTTCAGGTAAACCACAGGCGCGGCCTACCATTTTTTGCGCTAAGGTATAACCTTTATCCGACTCTTGAGGTGCTACAGGTAAACGGAATAAATCGGTGGGGCCTAAACCTAAGGCTTCGCGAGCGCGAGTGGTTAAGCCACGGCCAATAATAAGAGGAATGCGGCCACCAGCGCGTACTTCGTCAAACAATACTTCAGATTTTACTTTAAATTCGGCAATGACTTCACCGTCTTTAAGTGCTTTACCTTCGTAAGGGCGTAGTTCAATAACATCACCCATATTCATTTGCGATACATCTAATTCAATAGGCAAAGCCCCTGCGTCTTCCATGGTGTTATAAAAAATAGGAGCAATCTTGCCGCCTAAACACACCCCGCCAAAGCGTTTGTTTGGGACGAAGGGAATATCGGCCCCTGTGTACCATAAAACAGAATTGGTGGCTGATTTACGTGAGGATCCAGTACCTACTACATCGCCTACATAAGCAATGAGGTGACCTTTTTCTTTAAGGGACTCAAGCAACTTAATGGGGCCAATTTTACCTGGCTCATCGGGCTCAATACCAGGACGTGGGTTTTTGAGCATGGCTAGGGCATGCAGAGGAATATCGGGGCGGCTCCAAGCATCCGGTGCAGGAGAAAGGTCGTCCGTGTTGGTTTCACCGCTTACCTTAAAAACCGTGAGGGTTAGACTTTCAGGCACTTCAGGTCGGCTAGTGAACCATTCCGCATCTGCCCAGCTTTGCATGATTTCTTGGGCGTATTTGTTGCCTTCATCGGCTTTATCTTTAACGTCGTGGAAGGCGTCAAACATTAATAGCGTGTGTTTTAAAGCTTCAGCTGCCACGGGGGCGAGTTCTTCATTATCCAGTAATTCGATGAGGGGAGCAATGTTAAAACCACCTAGCATGGTGCCCAGTAGTTCTGTGGCACGTACTTTGTCAAAGAGCGGATTCGTTTCTTTACCTAAACTGACAGCGGCTAAATAAGAGGCTTTAACCATAGCTGCATCATCCACCCCTGCAGGGACGCGGTGTACGAATAGCTCAAGCAAGAAATCTTCTTCGCCTGCAGGTGGGTTTTTAATGAGTTCGATTAACTCGGCGGTTTGTTGCGCAGTAAGGGGTAGCGCGGGGATGCCTAACGCAGCGCGTTCGGCAACGTGTTGGCGATAATTTTCCAGCATGTTGCAGGCCTATTGAGGTTAGTTGAGTGAATGAAACATAGGTCATAAAGTCAATATAACTATGTTTATAAATATATACGTATTGTAGAACGAACTAGACACCTAAGCAATGGTCTTATATAAGACATAAGACTGATAGGGCTGTTAGTGTTTTTTATTGCCTTGATTTAGGCTTTTAGTTCACTATGCTTAGGATGACGTTTAAAATACGCTGCGGTGTAGCTACAAATAGGATTGATTTTCAAGTTGTTTTCTTTGGCCCAAGCAAAAGCCGCCTCAGTGAGCTCGCCAGCAATACCACGCCCGCCTAATTCTTGAGGCACCATGGTATGAGTTACAGCCATGAGATTACCGTTTAGTTCATAATCTAAGTGGCAAAGTAAATTGTTTTCCGTGTATTCAAAGCGGGAAGCGGCAGTGTTGTGTTGAATGGGTAAAGTCATACAGTAGATGATTCCTTTTTGTTTGTTTTCTCAATCAAAATCGGATTAAATTCGATTAATAATAAGAGAATAAAGGCGAGAAGTGAGAAAAGCCCGAGGATCTCGGGCTTTGGCGAACAATGTATTAATAATTAAGGCAAGAGATCTTTAACGCCATCGCGCTCTTCAAGGAGCTCGTTTAGCGTGTGGTCCATGCGTTCACGTGAGAATTCATCTATCTCTAAACCCTCTACGCGCTTGTACTCGCCATTTTCTGTGGTCACAGGCACACCGTAAATAATCCCTTCAGGAATACCATAGGAACCATCGGAGGGCACACCCATGGTGACCCACTTGCCCTTGGAGCCCAATACCCAATCGCGCACATGATCAATAGCGGCATTAGCGGCTGAAGCGGCGGAAGATGAGCCGCGGGCATCAATAATGGCAGCGCCTCGTTTAGCTACAGTAGGAATGAAGGTGTCTTTGTTCCAAACGTCGTCGTTAATTTTTTCTTTTAAGCTCGCACCATTTACCGTAGCAAAGCGGATGTCTGGATACATGGTGGGGGAATGATTGCCCCAAACGATAAGATTTTCAATATCAGCCACAGCTATATCGGCTTTGTCCGCCAGCTGAGACAAGGCTCGGTTATGATCTAAACGCAGCATAGCTGTGAAGTTCTTTGCGGGCAGATCAGGCGCTGATTTCATGGCAATATAGGCATTAGTATTAGCGGGGTTACCCACTACCAATACTTTTACATCGCGACTTGCAACGTCATTCAGGGCTTTGCCTTGTACCGTGAAAATTTCCGCATTTACAGCGAGTAAATCTTTACGCTCCATGCCAGGGCCACGAGGGCGGGCACCCACTAGAAGCGCTATATCAATGTCTTTAAATGCTTCGCGTGGGTCGCTGTGCGCCGTCATGCCTTGTAGTAGAGGGAAAGCACAATCATCTAGCTCCATCATGACGCCTTTTAGAGCTTGTTGGGCTTTTTCGTCAGGAATTTCAAGTAGTTGTAGAATGACTGGCTGGTCTTTGCCTAACATTTCGCCAGAAGCGATACGAAATAAAAGGGCGTAGCCAATTTGACCTGCGGCGCCAGTAACGGCAACGCGCATTGCGGGTTTACTCATGAGTGTTGACTCCAATGGTTGGAAAACAAAGTGCTACAAGAAAATTAAGTTTAATACTTTTTGCACCGTAGACCAAAATGAATTCTACGTCAAATGACTTACATCTTATATAAGATATAAGAGTGTTAGACAGAATGTACGTAGCATGCGAAAATAAGCTATCTTTACTTTTTTGCTATTAGCATTTTATTAGGCTGTCTTTTTAATTATGTCTGAATCTAGTCCCGTGTTGGGGCCTTCCTCTGAGCGCAGTGCCGCTTATAGTCCCCTGTATCAGCAGATCAAAGCGTTATTGCTCCAAAGTCTAGATGAGGGGGAGTGGAAACCGGGTGAATCCATTCCTAGTGAGTTGGAATTAGCTGCACGCTTCCAAGTAAGCCAAGGTACGGTGCGCAAAGCCATTGATGAGCTTGCTGCAGATAATTTATTAATAAGACGCCAAGGTAAAGGTACCTTTGTTTCTACCCACAATGAAGCGAAGGTGCGCTATCGATTTTTACGTTTAACGCCTGATGATGGTCATCAGCCTAGGCGCCATAGCGAGATAATTTCCTGTGAGCGCATGAAAGCACCGGCAGAGATTGCTGCATTGTTAATGTTACGTTCTGTGGACACAGTGATTAATATACAGCGATTATTATCGTTTGATGATAAACCCACCATCTTGGATACCATTTGGCTACCAGCCAATGTGTTTGAAGGGTTGAGCTCTGACGCTGTGATGCAAAACAAAGAACCTTTATACGCTTGGTTTGAAGGTCAGTTCGGTGTAAATATGGTGCGAGCTGATGAAAGTATCCGCGCAGTGGCCGCCGATGATGCTGCAGCGCAGCGTTTACATGTGCCTCTAGGCTCGCCGTTGTTGCAGGTGGAAAGGGTTGCTTATACTTATGGAGAGCGTCCAATGGAAGTGCGTCAAGGTCTATATATTACGGATCATTTTCATTATAGAAACAGTTTGAACTAAAAAAGGCTGTGTACACATGCGTAATTTTTCTAAATAGGTCAAAATAGTTAAAACTTGTATATTTTTTTATTTGTTAATTGTTGTAACGCTATTTAATTTTTAACCTTGAGGGCCAATATGTCTGATACCGCCGAAAAAAAGCGCCCGCAGTATCGCAATATCAGCGTGCCGCAGATTTTATCTTACCGTCTGCCACACTCTGCAAAAGCGTCTATTCTGCATCGTATTAGTGGTGCGTTATTATTTCTCGCTTTGCCTGTGCTTATTTTACCGTTACTTGCTATGAGCTTGAGCTCACCGGCAGGTTTTGCCGCCTTAAGTAATGTGATGGCTAATCCAATCGTCAAACTGGTTATGCTGGTGTTGATCTGGGGTTACTTACATCACTTTTGTGCTGGTATTCGATTTCTTTTTCTCGATATGGGTAAAGGTAATGAAAAGTACACAGCGCATAAATCCGCGCTGTCGGTTATTGTCATCGCTTTAGCATTAACTGCCGTGTTTGCACTTAAATTGTTTGGGGTATTCTAATGGCTGAAGAACGTATCGGGACGAAACGCTTAGTCGTAGGCGCGCACTACGGCACGTTGGACTTCATTGTGCAGCGTATGACCGCTGTTATTATGATTATCTACACGCTAGTTTTTTTAGTAGGGGTGTTATTTACTTCTGAGCTAAATTACGAAGGATGGCGTAATCTTTTTAACTTCAAACTGTTTGGCACTTTTCCTGCCGGACAACTTCTTGTTTCTCTTTTCTTTTTATCACTAGCGTGGCATGCCTGGATTGGTGTGCGTGATATCTGGATGGATTACATCAAACCAGCAGGTCTACGTCTGATCTTACAGTCATTAACTGTACTTTGGTTGGTTGCTTGTATTGTTTACTTCACACAAATTATTTGGAGCCTGTAACCGTGGCTGCTATTAAAACTTCTATACCACGCCGCCAGTTTGATGTGGTGGTCGTTGGCGCCGGCGGTGCCGGTATGCGTTGTTCACTACAGTTAGCCGAAGCCGGCTTATCTGTGGCAGTGTTGTCTAAAGTATTTCCCACGCGTTCTCATACCGTGGCCGCTCAGGGCGGCGTGAGCGCTTCTCTAGGTAATATGAGCGAAGACCATTGGTATTGGCATATGTACGACACCGTAAAAGGGTCTGACTGGTTAGGAGATCAAGACGCCATTGAGTACATGTGTAGAGAAGCACCCAATGCGGTGTATGAGCTCGAGCATTTTGGCATGCCTTTTGACCGAAATCCGGACGGCACTATTTATCAACGTCCGTTTGGTGGTCATACTGCAAATTTTGGTGAAAAACCAGTACAGCGTGCCTGTGCGGCGGCTGACCGTACCGGTCACGCCATGCTCCATGCTCTCTATCAGCGTAACGTGGCGGCACGTACTAATTTCTTCGTTGAATGGATGGCATTAGATTTGCTGCGTAACGAAGAAGGTGATGTACTTGGAGTGACCGCATTAGAGATGGAAACCGGTGAGATCTTTGTGCTTGAAGCCAAGCGCACGGTATTAGCCACAGGTGGTGCAGGTCGTATTTGGGCGGCTTCCACTAACGCCTTCATAAATACAGGTGATGGCCTAGGTATGGCAGCGCGTGCTGGTGTGCCTTTGCAAGATATGGAGTTCTGGCAATTTCACCCCACTGGCGTAGCAGGCGCTGGGGTGTTAATTACGGAAGGTGTGCGTGGCGAGGGCGGTATTTTGCTCAATAAAGACGGCGAACGCTTTATGGAACGTTATGCTCCAAATCTTAAAGACTTGGCGCCTCGTGATTTTGTTTCCCGTTCTATGGACCAAGAGATTAAAGAAGGACGTGGTTGTGGGCCAGATGGTAGCTATGTGGTGTTAAAACTAGACCACTTAGGGGCCGATACCATTAATAAACGTTTACCTTCTATTCGTGAAATTGCGATGAAGTTTGGTAACGTTGACCCCATTAAAGATCCCATTCCTGTGGTGCCTACTATTCATTACCAAATGGGTGGTATACCCACTAATTACTACGGTCAAGTCACTACTGTAGATGACGCAGGTAATAGCAGCATTGTGAATAACCTCTATGCTGTAGGTGAGTGTGCTGCTACCAACGTACACGGCGCTAACCGTCTAGGTACAAACTCACTGCTCGATTTAATTGTTTTTGGTCGTGCTGCGGGTAATCACATTGTGGAATCGCACCCTGAGCGTACGCACAGTCATGCGAATATTCCTGAAGAGCAAATTCAGAAGTCATTAGACCGTGTAAACCGTCTAGAGTCACGTAAATCAGGTCAACGCGCTCAAGAGGTAGCTGAGAAAATTCGTCAAACTATGCAAGCACACTGTGGTGTATTCCGTACATTAGATTTACTAGGAAAAGGTGAGGAGCTCATTAATGGCTTGGTGCCTGAAGTAAATGAAATTTATTTCGAGGATAAATCTAAAGTTTTCAATACCGCACGTATAGAAGCGCTTGAAGTTGAAAATATGATTGAAGTGGCACGAGCCACCACTAAATCTGCGGTTAACCGTACAGAAAGCCGTGGTGCTCACGCTTTAGATGATCACCCTGAGCGCGATGATGATAACTGGTTAAAACACTCGGTCTGGTTCTCTGAAGGCAGCAAGTTAATTTATAAGCCGGTACAGATGAACCCTATTTCTGCCGATGTTGAATCTATTGCGCCTCAGCCACGCACTTTCTAAACAGGTACTACGATGAGTAAACGTGTAATGAAGTTCGAAATTTATCGCTACGATCCTGATAAGGATGAGCGTCCTTATATGCAAAAGCTTGAGGTCGAGCTGCAACCCACTGATAAAATGTTGCTAGATGCGCTAGTGCGTATTAAAAATGACGTAGACGATAGTTTATCGTTGCGTCGATCCTGTAGGGAAGGTGTATGTGGCTCAGATGCCATGAACATCAACGGTAAAAACGGCTTAGCCTGTACAACAAACTTAAATGAGGTACAAGAGCCGGTGGTATTACGTCCCTTACCCGGCCTGCCGGTAATCCGCGATTTAATTGTGGATATGACAGAGTTCTTTGATCAATATAATTCGGTCAAACCGTATTTGATTAACACCACGCCACCACCAGAGAAAGAACGCTTACAAACTCCTGAGGCTCGTGATGAGCTTAACGGATTGTACGAGTGTATTTTATGCGCTTGTTGTTCTACTGCTTGCCCTTCCTTTTGGTGGAATCCAGATAAGTTTGTAGGGCCAGCTGGTCTTTTACAAGCGTATCGTTTTATCGCTGATTCCCGTGATGAGGCGACTGCAGAGCGTTTAGATAACCTTGAAGACCCTTATCGCTTATTCCGTTGTCATACAATTATGAATTGTACGGACGTGTGTCCTAAAGGTTTAAATCCTTCACATGCTATTGGCAAGATCAAGGAAATGCTAGTACGTCGTACTGTCTAAAAGTAGATCAAAAAAATGAAAACGTTAACGCAGTTAGAACGTGCGCGCTTACGCTGGCGTGCGCGCCGGGGATTATTGGAAAATGATCTCATCATTACGAAATTTTTAGATCAGTATGAAGCAGAGCTAACTGACGTTGACGTCGCAGCCTTGGATCACTTGTTTTTAATGAGTGACCATGAGTTTTTAGACGTGTTGTTAGGCCGCTCTGAGCCTCAGGGCGAGTATGACAGCCCCGATATTCATCGTTTGGTCGCAATGATGCGATCGCTGTGATTTTTAAGGAAAAAGCAAAATGGAACTGTCCGATACAAAAGCGACATTGTCGTTTTCTGACGATACCCCTGCGATAGAGCTTCCTATATACAAAGGAACTATTGGTCCTGATGTAATTGATATTGGTAAGCTTTATGGTCAATCGGGAAGGTTTACTTATGATCCCGGCTTTATGGCAACAGCCTCTACCGAGTCTGCAATTACCTATATTGATGGCGATAAAGGCCAGCTATTGTATCGTGGTTATGCAATAGATGACTTAGCCAAAAACTGTGATTTTTTAGAGGTGTGTTATTTGCTACTCAATGGTGAGCTGCCAAATGCTGAGGAGGCCAAAGCCTTCGATAGCACCATCATGCAGCACACTATGGTTAAAGAGCAGATGCAAAGCTTTATGCGTGGTTTTCAAGCTAATGCTCACCCCATGGCCATACTCACAGGTATGGTAGGTGGCATGGCTGCTTTCTATCACGACTCCACTGACATCACAAATGCAGCGCATCGTAGATTATCTGCCATACGTGTTATTGCGAAGATGCCTACCTTAGTGGCTATGGCCTATAAACACGGCATTGGTCAGCCTTTTATGTATCCGCAAAATGATCTGTCTTATACCGGTAATTTTCTGCGTATGATGTTTGGTACGCCATGTGAAGATTACCAGGTAAATGACGTGTTAGAGCGCGCCTTAGACCGTATCTTTATTTTGCACGCGGATCATGAGCAAAATGCATCCACTTCCACCGTTCGCCTTTGTGGCTCTTCTGGTACTAATCCTTATGCGGCTATTTCAGCGGGGATTGCGTGCTTATGGGGCCCTGCACATGGTGGTGCGAATGAAGCTTGCTTAAACATGCTTGAAAGATTGCAAGCAGAAGGGGGCGTGGCTAAAGTTGGCGAGTTTATGGAGAAAGTGAAAGACAAGAGCTCCGGCGTACGCTTGATGGGCTTTGGTCATCGCGTTTACAAAAACTACGACCCTCGTGCTACGTTGATGCAAGAAACATGTAAAGAAGTGCTAGACGCCCTTGGTTTACATAATGATCCGTTATTTAAGCTTGCGATGGAATTAGAGCGCATTGCTTTAGAGGATCCTTATTTTGTAGAACGTAAGCTTTATCCAAACGTAGACTTCTATTCGGGTATTGTGCAGCGTGCCATTGGTATTCCTACTGAACTATTTACAGGTATTTTTGCTTTGGCACGTACCGCGGGTTGGATATCTCAGTGGGACGAAATGATTTCTGATCCCGCTTATAAGATTGGCCGTCCACGCCAGTTATACACAGGACACACATTGCGTACTATCAATAAGTAATCATTATTATTTATTACTACTTTTATTTCTACTTTTAGTATGAAATGTGATGTGTGATGAGTGGTAAGAAAAGGCTGGGTTTGTTAAAAATCAAACCCAGCCTTTTTGTTAACATATGGTGTAGTAATTACTTGATTACTTGGTTTTTTGCTGTTTCTTTTTATCCTCTTCGGTGGCATCTAATACTGCTACGGCCGTCATGTTAACAATGCGGCGCGTGGTTGCGCTCGTAGTCATAATATGTACTGGGCGGGCAGCACCGAGTAATATAGGGCCCATGGCTACACCGTTACTACCCGTCATTTTTAAGATGTTGTAAGTGATATTACCGGCATCTAGATTGGGGGTAATAAGCAGATTAGCTGGCTCTAGTAATGTAGAGTCAGGTTGAGCCTTAGCGCGGATACTATTAGACAGCGCCGTATCAGCGTGCATCTCTCCATCCACTTCTAAGTTGGGATCAGCAGCCACTATTAGCTCGCGTGCTTTTGCCATCTTGCGAGAGGATTCCGTAGAGCGACTGCCAAAGTTGGAATGGGAGAGTAAGGCTACACGTGGTATAACGCCAAATCTACGCACTTCTTCTGCAGCCATAAGCGTGATGTTCGCTATTTCTTCAGCTGAGGGGTTTTCATTCACATGCGTGTCACACACAAAAAGGTTTTGAGTGGGTAACATGAGCACATTCATGGCAGCTAAAACAGAAGCATCTTCTTTAAGACCAATAATGTCTTGAACATGAGAAAGCTGATGGTAAAAGCGCGTGCCCACACCGCAAATCATGCCGTCAGCATCACCGCGTAAAATAAGCATGGCCCCAATAAGCGTATTGTGCTTGCGCACTAATGCCTTAGCCACATCGGGAGTCACGCCTTGGCGGCTTTTTAATTTGTAGTAAGCTTGCCAGGTTTCGTTATAGCGGTAATCATCTTCAGGGTCCACAATTTCAATGTTTATACCTGCTGCTAAGCGTAAGCCGTAACGTTTAATACGCATTTCAATTACGGAGGGCCGGCCGATGAGAATAGGGTGAGCAATTCGTTCATCAATTACTGTTTGAGCAGCACGTAAGATACGCTCATCTTCACCATCCGCATAAATAATGCGTTTTATTTGCGGAGCGTCTTTGGCTTGTTTGAAAAGCGGGTGCATGAGGGTGCCAGAGCGGTAAGTCATGGCAAGCAACTTTTGACGATAAGCCTCTAGGTCCTCAATGGGGCGACTGGCCACACCCGAATCCATAGCAGCTTTAGCCACTGCAGGGGCGATTCTAGACATTAAGCGGGGATCAAAAGGTTTAGGAATGATGTACTCTGGACCAAAGCCTAAGTCGCTATCTGGAGTGCTGCCCGCGTCATTATATTGCTCTTCGTGTGTCAAATCTGCAATAGCATGCACACAAGCTTGTTTCATGGCCTCATTAATTTCTGTGGCGCCACAATCAAGTGCGCCCCGAAAAATAAAGGGAAAGCACAATACATTATTTACTTGGTTCGGGTAGTCTGAGCGCCCGGTGGCGATAATCACATCGGCACGTGCCGCTTTAGCCACTTCAGGGCGAATCTCTGGTTCTGGGTTAGCTAAGGCGAGTACCAACGGTTGTTCAGCCATGCTTAAAAGCATCTCTGCAGTGAAGATGCCAGGTGCAGAACAGCCTAAAAAGATATCGGCGCCCACGAGGGCTTCGTCTAAGGTACGAAATTCCGTTTCTTGCGCAAACTCCGCTTTATTTGGCTCCATATTGTCTTCACGGCCTTTCCAGATAATGCCGCGTGAATCGGAGACGAATATGTGTTCACGTGGCATACCCATGCTGACTAAGAGCTTTAAGCAAGCAATAGCAGCCGCACCTGCGCCCGAGCAAACCAAACGCACTTCATCGAGTTTTTTATTTACTACGCGTAAACCATTAAGAATGGCGGCAGTAGAAATAATAGCCGTGCCGTGTTGATCATCATGAAACACGGGGATTTTCATGCGTTTGCGTAGCTCTTCTTCTACATAGAAGCATTCGGGAGCTTTAATGTCTTCGAGGTTAATGCCGCCCAAGGTGGGCTCCATGGCTGCAATGATATCTACCAGCTTTTTGGGATCATTTTCATCGAGCTCAATATCAAAAACATCAATGCCAGCAAATTTTTTAAACAGGCAGCCTTTACCTTCCATGACTGGCTTAGAGGCTAAAGGGCCAATATTACCTAAGCCTAAAACAGCAGTACCATTAGTAACAACTCCCACTAAATTGGCTCTGGAGGTGTATTTTGCTGCGGCTTCGTCACCTTCTTCATGAATAGCCATACACGCATAAGCCACTCCGGGAGAATAAGCGAGAGAGAGATCGTCAGCATCAGCTAAGGTTTTAGTTGGGGTTACAGAGATTTTACCTGGGGTAGGGCTGGCGTGATAGTCTAGCGCACGTTTTGCCAGATCAGCTTTGGCGTCCATCGTGGGGTGCTCCTGAGAATAATTCGAAAACAAAAAGGGGACATTACATTTTATATCTAATTCATCATTTATAGCGTAAATTATATATTTACGCATGCCGCAGCGCAGCATTCGTAAATGTTCGTAAATCCCAACAAGTAATTGTCATTAAAGCGCTTTTTCTTTGATAGGATGCAAGTAACGCCATTGAGCGCTATACTTAAAGGTATCGCTGTGAAAGGCGTTTTACGTAGCCTTCTGCTCTGCTATCCGCTAACCGGTGAAGCCGTGTCGCGGAAGGTTTTCCTGCATCTCGAGATGAGTGAAACACTCATATAGGTGAAGCATTAAAAATTATGTCATCGCAAACTGAACTACAATCGACTTCTTATCTATACGGTTCTAACGCCGCTTATGTCGAAGAGCTGTATGAGATGTATCTAGATAATCCCGCTTCGGTACCCGCCGAGTGGAGTGATTATTTTGATCAACTTCAACATCAGCCTGCAACTGATGGTAAAGAAACCACGCGCGATCAAGCGCATAGTCCAATTATTCAATCTTTTGCTGAACGGGCTAAAGCGAACATGCTCATGTCGCGTGGCCCTAATTTAGATTTATCTGTAGCCAATAAGCAAGTGGCAGTACAGTCTTTAATCGAGGCCTACCGCACCTTAGGTGCCAATATAGCTACTTTAGACCCGCTAAAACGTCGTGAACGTCCTTCCTATGAGGAGCTAGACCCGGCTTTTTATGGTCTTACTGAAGCAGACTTAGATCAAACTTATTCTGCTACTACTACATTTTTCACCAAATCAGACACCATGACACTACGCGACATGCTTAAAGCATTGCGCGAAACGTATTGTCAGTCTATTGGTGCTGAATTTATGTATATGTCTGATCCAGTGGCTAAGCGCTGGATTAAAGAGCGTTTAGAATCCGTGCATGGTCGTATGGATTTCACTGTGGATCAAAAACGTAATATTCTTCAGCAACTTACTGAGGCAGAGGGCTTAGAGCGCTTCTTGCATACAAAGTATGTAGGACAAAAACGATTCTCCCTTGAAGGGGGGGAAAGTTTTATTGCTTGTATGGATGAAGTGGTTAATCACAGTGGCGACTTAGGTATTCAAGAGGTCATTGTGGGCATGGCTCACCGTGGTCGTTTAAATATGTTGGTAAACATCATGGGTAAAATGCCCGCTGATTTGTTTGCTGAGTTTGAAGGGCATCAGCCTGAAGACCTCACTGATGGTGACGTAAAATACCATAACGGTTTCTCCAGTGATTTATCCACGCGTGGCGGTCCCATTCATTTATCCTTAGCATTTAACCCCTCTCACTTAGAGATTGTGAATCCGGTAGTAGAAGGGAGCACACGGGCTCGTCAAGACCGTCGTCAAGACACTACTGGTGAAAAAGTGTTGCCGGTATTAGTACATGGTGATGCGGCTTTTGCTGGTCAGGGTGTGGTGATGGAAACCCTAAACATGGCGCAAACACGCGGTTATGGTACGGGTGGCACCTTGCACATTGTGATTAATAACCAAATTGGTTTTACCACTTCAGATCCACGGGATTCTCGTTCTACACTGTACTGTACAGATGTAGTTAAAATGATCGAAGCACCTGTATTTCACGTGAATGGTGATGATCCTGAAGCTGTGGCTTTTGTTACCCAGTTGGCTTTAGATTATCGTCAAAAGTTCCGCCATGATGTGGTGGTGGATATTGTTTGTTATCGTAAATTGGGTCATAACGAGCAAGATACGCCCGCTTTAACCCAACCACTCATGTATAAGGCGGTGGCGCAACACCCCGGCACACGTAAGTTTTACGCTGATAAGCTGGTGGCTCAAGGTGTTTTATCTGCTGATGAGCCAGATGAAATGGTAAAAAGTTATCGTCAGCTGATGGAAGACGGTCAGCGTACCGTTGAGCCTGTGCTCACTGATTATAAAAACAAATACGCCATTGACTGGACACCCTTCTTAGATGCTAAATGGACTGATCACGCCGACACGGGCTTACCTTTAGCCGAGCTTACTCGCATTGGTGAAAAAATCACCACAGTGCCGGAAGGTTTCAGCGTGCACCCGCTCGTTAAACGCATGCTCAATGATCGTCGTGCTATGGCTCGTGGTGAGATGAACGTAGACTGGGGTATGGGTGAGCATTTAGCCTATGCCACTTTGGTGGCAAACGGTTATGCGGTGCGTATTACCGGTCAGGATTCGGGACGAGGTACCTTTGTGCACCGTCATGCGGTATTGCATGATCAAAATCGTGAGCGTTGGGATGATGGTTCGTATATTCCTCTACAAAACGTATCAGACAGTCAGGCGAATTTTACCGTTATTGATTCCGTATTATCTGAAGAGGCAGTATTAGGTTTTGAATATGGTTATGCTTCTGCTGAACCCAATATTTTAACTATTTGGGAAGCCCAGTTTGGTGACTTTGTTAACGGCGCACAGGTAGTAATTGATCAGTTCATTACCTCTGGTGAAGCCAAGTGGGGGCGTCATTGTGGTTTAACAATGATGTTGCCGCACGGTTATGAAGGCCAGGGTCCTGAGCACTCTTCAGCACGAATAGAGCGTTTTTTGCAGCTTTGTGCTGATAATAATATTCAAGTGATTCAACCTACTACAGGTGCACAGATTTTCCATGTTTTACGTAGGCAAATGCTGCGCCCCTTCCGTAAACCTTTAGTGTTACTAACACCGAAGTCATTATTACGTAACAAGGCGGCTACTTCACCATTGACTGATTTGGCTGAAGGTCATTTCATGCCAGTAATTGGGGAAGTAGATAGCAGTATCAACGCTGAGAAAGTAAAACGTGTATTAGTGTGTTCGGGTAAGGTTTACTATGAACTAGTTAATGCCCGCACAGAGCGCGAGCGTGAAGAGATCGCCATTGTTCGTATAGAACAGCTTTATCCTTTTGCCCATAAAGCTTTTCAAGAAGAACTACGCAAGTATGTGAACGCAACCGAAATCGTTTGGGTACAAGATGAGCCACAAAACCAAGGTCCTTGGTTTTATATACAGCATCATTTGGTTGAAAACATGACTGCGAATCAAAAACTGAGCTATGCGGGTCGTGCGGCTTCAGCTTCGCCAGCAGTGGGTTATTTAGCTAAGCATAATGAGCAACAAAAAGCACTCATCGAACAAGCCTTTGCAGAAAACATTAAAGGTTTTTCCTTAGTTAAATAACATACACAACGCATAAATATACATTTAAAGAAATTTAAAAACACACTTATTACACGGAAAATACTATGGCTATTATTGAAATTGTTGTACCAGAGCTTTCAGAATCTGTCTCCGAAGCCACCTTGCTTGAGTGGAAAAAGCAAGTTGGCGAAGCCGTGGAGCAAGATGAAATCTTAATTGATGTAGAAACAGACAAGGTGGTTTTAGAGGTGCCCACCATTTCTGCGGGAGTCATTGTTGAAATCCTCAAAGAAAATGGCAGCACAGTTACAGCAGGCGAGGTGTTAGCACGCATAGACACCGAAGCTAAAGCCTCTGCGGCCCCAGAGGCCGCAGCAGAAGACACTGAAGCGGCTCCTGCCGCTGCAGCAGACTCTACTTCTACTGTTACTGCAGCTTCACCCGCTGCAAATAAAATCCTGACTGAAAAAGGCATTGACGTTGCCGATGTAAAAGGCAGTGGTCGCGATGGTCGTGTTACTAAGGCGGATGCAGTGGCAGCTAAGGCAGGAGGTGCTGCTAAGCCTGCAGCCGCCCCAGTGCCTGTACAAACCTCACTTGATGGCCGCCCAGAGCAGCGTGTACCCATGAGCCGTTTACGTGCTCGCGTGGCTGAGCGTTTGTTGCAGTCTCAACAAGAAAACGCCATCTTAACTACTTTTAACGAAGTCAACATGAAAGCGGTTATGGACTTACGTAAACAGTACAGAGATGAGTTTGAAAAAGAGCATGGCGTAAAACTTGGTTTTACTTCTTTCTTTGTAAAAGCCGCTGTAGCTGCTTTGAAGAAATACCCAGTGCTAAATGCTTCCGTCGACGGCAAAGACATTATTTATCATGGTTATTTTGATATTGGTATTGCCGTAGGTAGCCCCCGTGGTTTGGTGGTGCCTGTATTGCGTAATGCTGACCAGCTCACCATGGCTGAAATCGAAATTCAGATTGCTGATTTTGGTCGTCGTGCCCAAGACGGTAAGCTCACACTAGAAGAGCTCACTGGTGGTACTTTCTCTATCTCCAATGGCGGTGTGTTTGGCTCCATGCTATCTACCCCCATTATTAATCCACCACAATCTGCTATTTTAGGTATTCACGCCACTAAAGAGCGTCCAGTAGTAGAGAATGGTGAAATTGTGATTCGTCCTATGAATTACTTAGCTATGTCTTACGATCACCGCATCATTGATGGTCGTGAAGCTGTGCTTGGCCTAGTGGCTATGAAAGACGCCCTTGAAGATCCACAGCGTCTACTGTTAGACATTTAATAAGGGATACATAATGGCGAAAAATTTTGACGTAGTTGTAATTGGTGCAGGCCCAGGTGGGTACATAGCTGCTATTCGAGCAGCACAGTTAGGCATGTCGGTAGCATGTGTAGATGCGTGGTCTGACGAGAAAGGCCAGCCTTTACCTGGTGGTACGTGTACTAACGTAGGTTGCATTCCGTCCAAAGCCTTGTTGCAGTCTTCAGAGCATTATGAGCAGGCTGAGCATCACTTCAAGGACCATGGTATTAAGGTCAAAGGCTTAGACTTGGACATGGATACCTTCCTTGGTCGTAAAGACAAAGTGGTTAAGGAAAACAACCAGGGTATTTTGTTTTTATTTAGAAAAAACAAGGTTGATTTTTTCCATGGTAAAGCTTCTTTTAAAGAAAAAACAGATGCCGGTTGGGTGATTGCCGTTGATGGTAAAAAAGCGGAAGAGTTAATCGCTAAACACGTAGTGGTTGCCACGGGCTCCTCGGCACGTGAGTTGCCCGGTGTACCTTTTGACGAAGAAACCATCCTTTCTAATGATGGCGCCTTACGCTTGAAGAAAGTTCCTAAAAAACTAGGTGTGATTGGTGCTGGTGTTATCGGCCTAGAGTTAGGGAGTGTATGGCGTCGTTTAGGTGCTGAGGTAACCATACTTGAAGGGGCGCCTGAGTTCTTAGCTGCCGCTGATCGTGATGTGGCTAAAGAAGCATTATCTGCTTTAACTAAACAAGGCTTAGAGATCCAACTAGGCGCTCAAGTAGAGAAAGTAGAAGCTTCTGATAAAGGCGTTAAAGTGAAATACAAAGACGCCAAAGATGAAGAGCAGAAAGAGAAATTTGATAAACTCATTGTCTCCATTGGCCGCGTGCCTCATACCGAAGGCTTAGGTGTGGAAAACGTAGACCTTAAACTTGATGAGCGTGGTTTTATTGAGGTGGACGAGAATTGTCGTACGAATCTGCCTAATGTGTGGGCGGTGGGTGATGTGGTTCGTGGTCCCATGTTGGCACATAAAGCCGAAGACGAAGGCGTTGCGGTAGCTGAGCGCATTGCGGGGCAGCAACCACACATTAACTTCAACACCATTCCTTGGGTACTTTACACCTCACCAGAAATGGCGTGGGTAGGTCAAACTGAGCAGCAACTCAAAGACGAAGGCCGCGAGTATAACGCCGGTAAATTCCCCTTTATGGCGAATGGTCGGGCCCGTGCTTTAGGTAATACCACTGGCTTTGTGAAAGTGTTAGCTGATGCGAAAACAGATGAAGTCCTAGGCGTACACATTGTAGGCCCAACGGCTTCTGAGCTTATTGCTGAAGCGGTGGTTATTATGGAGTTCCGTGGTGCAGCCGAAGACATTGCACGTATTTGTCATGCACATCCTACTCTTTCTGAAGCCATGAAAGAAGCGGCTTTAGCGGTACATAAGCGCGCCTTAAACTTTTAAATTTAATTTCATTTGAATTAATTTAAGCTAAAGCATAAAAAGGGGCCGACATTCGTCAGCCCCTTTTTTATCTGTTATTTATTTATTCATTAATTAATAACCCCCCTTGTCTTTTTATTGGTCCCCTTATGGACGTTATTAACTATTACAAACATGCCTTAAAAGAAAAAGGCTATGAATCTGATGTCGCGCAGCAACAGGCTGTAGAGCGCTTGCAACAGCTTTTTAACGAAATAATGATTTATCGAGAAGAAGCCAATCAGTCCATTTTTCAGCGGCTTTTTAGTAAATCAAAAGATAAAACCCCGCCTAAAGGGGTATATTTATGGGGTGGTGTAGGGCGTGGTAAAAGCTTTCTTATGGATGCTTTCTACAGTAGTCTTCCTATAAAGCGTAAAGCACGTTTGCACTTTCATGAGTTTATGCGTGGTGTGCATGAGCAACTGCGCCAATTACGCAGCCAATCGGACCCATTAGAGGCGGTAGCTAAAACCATCGCTGAGCGCTATGAGGTGATTTGCTTTGATGAGTTTCATGTGTCCGATATTGCTGACGCCATGATTTTACATAAATTGCTCTTGGAGTTATTTGAGCAAGGGGTGAGCTTTGTGATGACATCAAACTACGAGCCCTCCTTACTTTATACTGATGGCTTGCACCGTGATCGTATATTACCTGCTATTGATTTAATCAAACAGCGTATGGATATAGTTAACGTAGACACGGGTGTGGATTATCGTTTACGCAGTTTGGAGCAAGTGCGCCTTTATCTAAGCCCTATTACCGAGCAAACTCAACACGAGCTAAGCGATGCTTTTACCCGTTTAGCTGGAGCTAAACCTAGCAGGGGTACCATTGAGTTAGAGCACCGAGAATTGCCTGTTATAGGTTGTGAAACCAATGTTGTGTGGTTTGATTTTGAAACCTTATGCGTGGGGCCACGTTCGCAAAATGATTACTTAGACTTAGCGAGTCGTTTTGAGACCGTTATATTATCTGATGTGCCTAAAATGTCAGCGCGCGATGCTTCAGCCGCTAGACGTTTTACGTGGTTAATCGATGTGCTTTATGATCATAAAGTTAAATTAATTATGTCAGCCGAGGTGGAAGCCACAGAGCTATACACTGAAGGTGTGATGTCAGGTGAATTTCATCGTACTGAGTCACGCTTGATGGAAATGCAATCCAAGGAGTACTTAGACTCCGAGCGCAGGCAAGCCGCGGTGTTATAAAATTGGGCAGTATTATTTTTTAGGTTTAGTGTGTTATGACAAAACGAGTTCTTACGGGGATCACCCCTTCAGGTACCCCCCACTTAGGTAACTATGCGGGGGCTATTCGTCCCGCGGTGCGTGCCAGTGTACAGCCTGATACCGATGCTTTTTTCTTTTTGGCGGATTATCACGCCTTGATTAAATGCGATGATCCCCAGCGTGTAGCCCGATCCCGCCTTGAAATTGCTGCTACATGGTTAGCGGCAGGCTTGGATCCGGAAAAAGTTACCTTCTATCGTCAGTCAGACATACCTGAAATTCCAGAGCTCTCTTGGATGTTGACCTGCGTGACGAATAAAGGACTGATGAATAGGGCACATGCCTATAAAGCCTCAGTAGATCAAAATAACGCCAAAGGGGTAGAACCTGATGATGGCATTAATATGGGTTTATATTCTTATCCCATATTAATGGCGGCAGATATTTTAATGTTTAATGCGCATTTGGTGCCGGTAGGGCGTGATCAAATTCAACATATTGAAATGGCGCGTGATATTGCCCAGCGTTTTAATCATCTGTATGGCCAAGGTAAAGAGTTTTTTGTGCTGCCCTATGAGCTTATCGATGAGTCTGTGGCCACCTTGCCCGGTTTAGATGGGCGTAAAATGTCCAAAAGCTATGACAATACCATCCCCCTCTTTGAGGGGGGTGAAAAAGCATTACAGGCCGCTATTAATCGTATTGTTACAGACTCTAAGCAACCCGGTGAGCCTAAAGACACAGACTGCCATTTGTTTGAGTTGTACGAAGTATTTGCTACGCCTGAGCAGGCTCAAGCCTTTGCAGCGCAATTACAAGGTGGTTTAGGTTGGGGAGAGGCAAAAAAGCAATTATTTGAACGCATTAATGCTGAAATTGCACCTATGCGCGAAAAATATAATGCCCTCATGGCAAACCCTCAGCAGATTGAAGAAATACTCTTGGCTGGGGCAGCAAAAGCGCGTCGTATTTCAGCGCCTTTAATTCAAGAGTTGCGTGCGGCGGTAGGTTTACGCGCAGCTGCTGAACAAACGCCTGAGGCGGCAGTAGAAAAAGAGAAGATTAAAACAGCGCGTTTTGCCAGCTTTAAAGGCGAAGAAGGCTTCCAGTTTCGTATGTTTGATGCGGCTGATAAGGAGGTGTTTTTATCGTTGCCATTTGCTGATCCCAAAGAAGCCGGTCAGCTGATTAAACGCTTACAGGCGGCTGAGTACACCATTGATCAAATTGAAGATCGCTATCATGTGTTTGTAGGTGATATGCAAGTGGCGGAGTTAGATAAAGAGCAACAAGACCGCTTTATAGCGGCCTTGTAGAGAGTATAATGGCTGTATTACTTTAGCTTTAGTTAAGTTGAGCTAAGGTGTGCAGCCAAAACTGTCTGCGCTGCGCTAGAGTAGAAACTAAAATGTGCTCTTTTAATGTATGTGCGCCATTACCATCAGCTCCTAAACCATCTAAGGTAGGGATACCTAATGCTGCAGTAAAGTTTGCATCACTGGCACCACCTGTCATGGGGGCTTCTTTAAGTTCAAAGCCGGCCTGTAAGGCATAAGCTTGGCATTGTTTTAATAGTGCTGCTGTGGATTCAGTTCTAGGCATAGCGGGGCGGTTCAGTATAAAGTCCACCTCTAGTGTTATGTCGGGGTTTACATTTTTTAGTTGGCTGACTTGCTGCTCTAAACGTTGTGCCATTTCTGCGTTGGGCACACGGAAGTCGGCGGTGATTTGGCACCATGAAGGCACCACATTTGAGGTGGTACCGCCTTTAATTACCCCCACACTTACTGTTATGCCACGCTCGTAATCTGTTAGCTTTTCAAGTGCTAGCACTTGATGTGCAATCTCTTCAATGGCATTGCGGCCTTTTTCATGTTGAATGCCGGCGTGAGCGGGTCTACCGTGCGCGCTAATGACAATATTGCCGGTGCCTTTACGGGCGGTGACACAACGTCCTTCTTCTGCGCGGGCTGGCTCACAAACTAAAGTGTATTTGGCTTTTTTCGCAAAAGCTTCAATGTGATCACGTGAATAATGGCTGCCGGTTTCTTCATCTGGGACTAATACTAGATCAATGGGAAGCTGCGTGCTAGTAGGTTGTGCTAGTTCTTTTAAAGCAGATAAGGCCAAGACTACGCCCGATTTCATATCATAAATGCCCGGGCCAAAGAGCTGATCCCCCTCTTGGCGGCATGGGTTTTGCTCTAAGGTGCCTACGGGGTGCACGGTGTCATAGTGACCTAACACTAAAATACCTGAGCGAGAGTCATTAGGAGCGCGGTTATGAATATGCAGTAGCGGTCCGGTTTCTGAGGACAGCTCAATTTGCTCCACTTGCAAGACACTGTCTTTAATTTCGCTAAGAATGAGGTTTGCCATAGCCTCTAAGGTTTGAGGGTCGTGCGAAGGTGACTCTAACTCTACCCAGCGTATGATTTGTAGGCGTAAGGTTTCATTTAGCTCATCGAGGTCTGCTTGGTTCATGGGTGGTGTTATCCTTTACGAAATCGAATTAGATTAAATTAAATGACAGGCGGCTTGATGCCCCGGAGCAATAGTTTTGATCTCTGGAATACTGTGTTTGCACTTATCTATAGCAAGTGGGCAACGAGGGTGAAAGGTGCAGCCACTAGGAGGATGAATGGGTGAGGGGATTTCACCTTTAATGGGTGTAAAATGACGGTTCTCTTTATGGATACTTGGCATTTCTGCAAGTAATGCCTGAGTGTAGGGGTGAGCAGCGTGACTGAAAATTTCCGCGCTATCAGCCAACTCCACAATGCGACCTAAATACATAATGGCCACTCGGTCTGAGATATGTCTAACTACACCTAAATCATGACTGATGAATAAATACGTTAATTCATGTCTATCACGTAAATCCATGAATAAATTTATTACTTGGGCTTGTATAGACACATCTAGCGCCGCTACGGGCTCATCACAAACCAAAAACTTTGGATTGACCATCAGTGCACGGGCTATCCCTATGCGCTGGCGTTGGCCGCCTGAAATCTGGTGCGGCAATCTATCACGGTATTCTGGCTCTAGCCCCACTTCTTTTAGCGCCTGATTAATACGATCAGATATTTCGTTTTTTGGCACAAGTTTGTGTACTTGCAAAGCTTCACTAATGATATCTCCCAGTTTTTGTTTTGGATTTAGTGAGGCCAAAGGATCCTGGAAGATAAGTTGCACGCCTAATATGTACGCGAGCTTTTCTGCGCCACGCAGGCTTTTTATGTCTTTGCCCTCAAAGTGAACACTGCCTTCACTGGGATTGATCAAGCCGGCAACCATTCTGCCTAAGGTGGATTTACCACAGCCAGACTCCCCCACTAAACCCACCACTTCTCCTTTACGAATAGTTAGATTGACATCCGTTACGGCGTGCACGGTAGGTGGTGCGCTAACTTTTCCAGTGAGTTGTAGTAGTCGGTGCGCCAAGTCAGGGGATTGACTAAACCTTTTATGCAGATCGATTACGTCAATAATGGAAGTCGACGACATTATTCTTGCTCCTGAAGACGAGGGAAGTAGCAGCGAAATTGACGTCCTGGGATAGTAGACACCTCAGGGGCTCTTTCAGCACAGCTAGCTTGGGCATAAGCGCAGCGCGGTCTAAAGGTACAGCCTTGTTCGCGACCCGTTAAGGTAGGGGCCATGCCATCAATTTGATGTAAACGCGAACCGGGTAGGGCTGCACCGGGCATGGAATTTAGCAAACCTTCGGTATAGGGATGAATAGGATTTTTTAGTACGTCTTTAACAGCGCCGTATTCAACAATTTTTCCGGCGTACATGACCGCCACATTATCGGCTAACTCAGCGACTACACTTAAGTCGTGGGTAATCCAGATGAGTGCGGTATTTTGTTCGCGACAGAGTTTTTGCATTTCATACAAAATCTGCGCTTGAATCGTCACGTCTAAGGCTGTGGTGGGCTCATCAGCAATGATAAGCTCCGGTTTATTTAAGATGGCTATAGCAATAGCTACCCGTTGGCGCATACCGCCTGAGAATTGGTGAGGATAGTTATCTAAACGCGTTTCAGGTGCGGGGATACCGACTTGCTTTAAGGCGTCACAACAACGCTGTCTGGCAATGGCTTTGCTGATGTCGGGGTGATGAGTCAGTATGGCCTCCATCATTTGCTCGCCCACGCGCAATACGGGGTTAAGGGTCATGAGAGGATCTTGGAAGATCATAGCAATACGATCTCCTCGTAATTGGCGTAGTTGCTCTTCACTAAGTTGGCGTAAGTCCATGCCATTAAAGAGAATACGTCCGGCTACTACCTCTCCGGGTGGGTCAATTAGGCCAATTAAAGAGAAACCAGTAACCGATTTTCCTGAGCCCGACTCACCTACTAATCCTACAATCTCCCCACGCTTAACGGTTAAATCTACACCGTCTATGGCCAACCAAGCGCCTTCTACTGTATGAAAGGCGGTTTGCAAACCTTCTACTGTTAGTAAATTTGAATCTGTCATTAGCGTCGTGGGTCCAAGCTTTCACGTAGACGGTCGCCTACGATATTGATATAAAGAATTAAAAACAACAAGGCTAAGCCGGGAAAAATACTAATCCAGTAATCTCCCGATAGCAGGTACTCAAAACCACTGGCAATAAGTAGTCCTAGGGACGGTTCAGTAATGGGTACGCCCACACCCAAAAAAGATAGCGTGGCTTCTAGGATAATAGCGGTCGCAATTTGAATGGTACCAAACACCATAATAGGGCCAAAACAGTTGGGCATAAGGTGTTTGAACATAATACGGCCTGGAGAAAAGCCTAAGTTAACAGCGGCTTCAATGTACTCTTTACGCCGTTCTTGTAAGGCTCTGCCTCGCATAATGCGCGCGTAATGAGCCCACTGTACAATCACTAAAGCAAAAATAACTTTATCAATACCTCGACCGAGTGCAGCCAACAGTACTAGTGCGACTAAAATAGTGGGAAAGCCCAAAATAAAGTCCACAATACGCATCACCAAACTATCTACCCATCCTCCATGATAAGCAGCAATTAGCCCCATGATCATGCCAATAAGAGCAGACAGTAATACCGCACTTAAACCCACTAAAAGACTAATGCGTAAGCCATAAAGAATGGCGCTAAACATGTCTCTACCTTGGGAGTCCGTGCCTAACCAGTAGGTTTTACCTTCAATGTTTTCAGAGCCCGGCGGCAGTCTGCCGTCCATGATGTCTAGCATCATGAGGTCATAAGGGTCTTGCGGTGCGAAAAAAGGCGCACTCAGCACCACCACAATCAGCAGCAATAACAGCAATAAAGAGCGTTTAGCTGAAGGGCGACTATGCAACTGCTTGAGGATTTTCTTGCGTTGCGGGGTGTTTTGTAACGGTTTAACCGTGGATACAGGGTGTTGAGTAGTCATTAGGCGCTAGGCTCCAAGAGTTGTACGCGAGGATCCAAGATGGCGTAGAGAATATCCACGATGAGATTGATGATGACAAACAGTAAGGTGACTAGCATCACATAGGCCACAATAACGGGGCGGTCAAGTTGATAAACGCTGTCGATTAAAAGCTTACCCATTCCCGGCCATGAGAAGACGGTTTCGGTAATAGTTGAGTAGGCAATTAACGAGCCAAACTCCATGCCTATCACCGTAACCACAGGAATCATGATGTTGCGCAAAATGTGGCGGTGTACTATGCGAGCGGGTTTAACACCTTTAGCTCTAGCAAAGCGTACATAGTCTTGGCTTTGTGCTTCGCTCACGCCAGAAGCTGTCATACGCAGTATAAGTGCGATATTTGCGATGGCTAAGTTAACAGCAGGTAGCGTGATGTGACGCCATCCATCAATACTGAAAATACTTAAAGGTACGCCAAACACATTAACCGTTGGCCCTCTTCCTGAAGCAGGAAACCACCCTAACCAAACGGCAAACAACAAAATAAACACCATACCTTGCCAGAAATTAGGCAATGAAAAGCCAAGTACAGAACTATTCATAATGCTTTTCCCCAGGAGATTGTTGCGGTGTAAACCCGCAATTAAACCCAGAGGGATACCTAGAATACAAGTCAGCACAATGGCAACGACGACAAGCTCTAAAGTGGCTGGGAAGCGTTGTAAAATGAGCTGTACGGCTGACATGCCGTGCACAAATGAATTGCCTAAATCACCGTGCAACGCACGCCAGAGGAAATTTAGATATTGTTGCCATAACGGTTGATCTAAGCCTAGACGGGCGATCAACGCATTGCGCTGATCTTCACTCACTTCAGGGCTAACAAGTAGCTCGATTGGGTCGCCTACGGTGTAGACTGCAAAAAACACCACTACAGAAACCGCTAACAATACCACTACGCTTTGCAGCAATCTGCGAAAAATAAAAACGACCAAAACAAGACTCCTTGTTAGCTATTGCTTTGTTGGAAAATGAAGTTATTTGACTAAGGTGGCTTGAGTGGCCATAGTGCGTTGATCTGCACGACCTACGTATTCGATGTTATCGCGATAAGCCCAAACACCATTTTCAAAGTGCAGAGGAATATGCGCCATATCATCCAGAGACAACTTCACGGCTTGCTGTAATAGCTCACTGCGTTTGTCATCATCTAAGGTGCCAATTGCTTCCAAGTACACGCTATCTAATTCAGGGTTAGAGTAAGCACCGTAATTGCTACTGCCTATACCGAGATCTTTGTTTGTGCTGGTTATCCAATACTGAATGAAGTTACTGGCTTCACCGGTTTCTGAACCCCAGCCACCTAGGGAAGCACTAAACTCACGCTTGGCACGTTTAGGGAAATACACAGAGCGTGTCATGGTGTCTACACTGGTTTTAATGCCAATACGTGACAGGTATTGCGCCATAGCTTGTGTTAATTGGGCGTCGTTAATGTAGCGATCGTTGGTGGCAGATAAAGTGAGCTCAAAGCCATCGGGATAACCGGCTTCTACCAGTAGCTCTTTGGCCTTAGTGGGGTTGTACTCTAGCTTTTCTGCCCCTTCAATGGAGCCAAACATACCTTCTGGTAAATATTGATTCGCAGGCTGTGCCACTCCATCCATAATGCGTTCGATGATGGCCTCACGGTCTATAGCCATAGAGATGGCTTGACGCACTTTTTTGTTTTGTAAGGGGTTATCGCCTTTAGGGGATTTTACAAAGGGGCTTTGCTCACGGCCTGCATCAAGCTGCAAAAACATAATACGTACTGAAGGGGTGATGGTGTGCTCAAAGCCCGCTTCCGTGATACGTTTTAGGTCTCTAGCCGCTGGATTCTCAATTAAATCAAAATCGCCAGCAAGTAAACCGGTTAAACGTGGGCCAGCACTAGGCACGGCCGTAAACCGTACGTCTTTCCAGTCCGGCTTTTTACCCCAGTAATCTTCGTTGCGTTCTAGCTCAATACCTGAGCCTTTTACATATGATTTTAATAAATAAGGCCCGGTGCCTATGACCAAGTCGCCTTGATTGAAATCATTTACATTTGGCCAGGCGCTAGTTACACCACAATTGTTTTCAGGATCAAAAGTTAAGTCATTGTGTTCAACAATACCATTCCAGATCATGGGCACGCGAGCGAGTTCGTTAGGCAGTATAGGGTAAGGAACAGTAGTGGTGAGTTTTACGGTTTTTGCATCAGGAGCTTCTATGCTTTTAATACGGCTAGCTACGTTGGTAAAGCCACCACCAATAGCGGTTTCGTTATGTAGAATACGGCAGAAAGTTAAAATCACATCATCGGCGGTAAAGGGTTCACCATTAGAAAATTTAGCTTTTTCGTCTAAATCAAAAACCCATGTGTTTTCATCTTCTGCTTTCCATGACTTCGCTAAAGCAGGTTGCATTTCCATTTTTGGGCTCATGGCTACTAAAGGTTCAAAAATGTGATAAATCAGGGCCTCATTGGGTGTGGTTTGATGGTAATGGGGGTCAATGCCCGTGGGCTCAGAGGCCAAACCAATTTTCAAGGTCTGGGCAAAGGCGGTAGAAGCAAAAGCACACGCTAGGCTGAGGGCTAAGGTTCTTGCTGTAAAAGTTGGAAGCATGGTTATCTCCTGATGAAATAATTATTAACTGTTAATTGTTAATTGTTTAAATTTGAGTATATAGAGCAGATTCTTTCTATACAATAATAAGATTGAGAGATAGGTTTGCTATTTTTAGAAAGCCTTGGTCAGGGAAAACCCTAGTGGCTGGGGTGGTTGATGAGTTATGATAGTTATTTAAAATCAATAGGTTAACAGTGGAATCTTTAGCATTTAAATATTTTTATGAGGTGGCAAAACAAGGAAGTTTAAGCGCAGCCTCTGAGGTCTTACACGTGGCCGTGTCGGCAGTGAGTCGACAGATAAATCATTTAGAGCATAGAGTAGGCTCACCTTTATTTTTACGTAGTGCACGAGGCATGGAGCTCACAGCAGCGGGGCAGTTGTTACTAAAGCATGTACGTAGAGTTCACTTAGAAACAGATGCTACGCTGCATGCTATTGCAGAGCTGCATAGTCCTGAGAAACAACCCATTCGCCTTGCGTGTACCCAAGGAGTGGCGCAAGATTTAGTTCCTAGTTTAATAGCAGAGTTTTCCCAGAAGTATCCTCAAAGTCGCTTCCGAATTTATGTAAGCAGTGCCGAAGTCGCTACCCAAAGAGTGGCTACGGGTGAAGCGGATATTGCTATTACTTTTAGTACTAGTGCAACGGATAGTGTAGAGGTGCGTTATACCTGTCGTGCTCCTGCTTTAGCAGTGATGTCAAAAAACCATGTGTTAGCTAAACGTCAGCGCTTGTATTTGCATGAGGTACAAAACTATCCTTTAGCCTTAACTGATGAAAGCACTTCTACGTTTAAGCTTTATCAATCTGCTTGCAATATGACTGGGCAATGGGTAGAGCCTGCGGTCTATAGCAATCATGCTGAAACTTTGCATGTGTATGTACGTGATACTCAAGCTATATTATTTGCGAGCTATATTTCGGTGGCAGGTCGATTGGATTTTACGCAGTTAGTGGCCATACCTATACGTAATACAGAAATGCATGCCCGACTTGTACAAGTTCAAGTGATGCAGGGGCGAGTTTTTCCGGAGTTAATGGAGCTTTTTATGGATAAAGCCATTGCACGTATGCAATACATCAATAAACAGGCCCCAAACTAATACGAGCTTGGGGCCTGTAAAGAGAGCGTATTAAATAAAAGTAGGCAGTATTAGTCTACTTGCGCACCGGCAGTTTCTACAATTTCCACATAACGCTCACGCTCTTTACGCATGAGAGTGTCAAATTCTGCAGCACTGCTTGGTGTGGGCGTAACCATTAAACCAGCAAAACGCTCCTTGGCTGCTTCGCTGTTCATGGCTGCGGTGAAGGCAGCATTTAGTTTTTCAATTTCAGCCTCAGGCGTGCCGGCTGGTGCTACCACGCCCCACCAAGTGGCAATAGAGAAATCGTCTAAGCCGCCTTCTTTTACCGTGGGCACATCAGGCAGCATATCGGAGCGCTCATCGGTAGTCACAGCTAAGGCCTTAAGCTTACCGTTATTAATGTTATTAGCGACGGTTGCCAGATTATCAAAAGTAAAATCCACTTCTGAAGACAGTAATGCCATTTGCGCAGGTGCTGCTCCATTATAAGGGATATGCGCTACATCGAGTTCGGCTTGTTTTTTAAAAAATTCACCCGCTAAATGGCCGCCACTGCCATTACCACCCGAGCCATAATTAAGCTTACCGGGGTTATTCTTGGCGTACACAATGAGGTCTTCTAAGGTGTTGATGCCTAGCTTATCGGCGTGTTCGGCATTCATCACTAGCACGTTAGGCACATACACCATTAGGCTAACACCGGTGAAGTCTTTGTCAGCATCATACGGCATAGTGGCGTAGAGTGAAGGGTTGACGGCATGAGAGGCTAGGGTAGCTATACCTAAGGTTTTGCCATCTGGTTCGGCTTTGGCCACAATGGCTGAGCCAATATTACCGCCAGCACCGGGTTTGTTTTCAATAATAATCGTACCTAACTCTTCTTTGGCACCATCTGCGAGTACGCGGGCGCTTACATCTACGGGGCCACCAGGAGCAAAGGGCACAATGAGTTTAATTACATCTTGCTGTGCGAAAGCTGCTGCAGAGACGCTTAGCGCGGCTAAGGCCATAACACTACGTTTTAATACGGGTTTAAAGATAGAGATAGACATAGTTTTATTCCTATTTTTTAAGTTTAGAAAAAGCGGCAGCCATCGCACTGTTACTGGCATCGGGTGCGGGGCGCTGGGGTTTGTTTTTCCCCTGTGCCGGACGAGCATTTTTAGGTGTTGCAGATTTTTTCAAAGTGGGCGTGCCTTCATCATCAAGGCGCATACTTAGACTAATACGTTTACGCGCCTCATCGACTTCTAGTACTTTGACTTTAACGGTTTGGCCTACACGTACTACATCACGAGGATCTTGCACAAACTTATTGGCTAATGCAGAAATATGGACTAGGCCATCTTGTTGTACGCCCACATCTACAAAGGCACCAAAATTGGCCACATTACTCACCACCCCTTCTAGGATCATACCTACGTGTAAATCACGTATTTCAGTAACACCATCCATGAACGTGGCTGTTTTGAACTCAGGGCGGGGGTCGCGACCGGGTTTTTCAATTTCAGTGAAAATATCTTGCACGGTGGGTAAGCCAAATTGTTCGTCGGTAAACTCTTTGGGTGATAAGCCTTTGAGGGCTTCAGCTTGACCCACTACTGCGGCGGCGTCGGCTTGAATCTTTTTTAGTATACGTTCTACTACAGGATAAGCCTCAGGGTGTACGGCTGAAGCATCTAAGGGGTTCGTGCCATGAGGAATACGTAAAAAACCGGCCGCTTGTTCAAAGGTTTTAGGCCCGAAACGTTTCACTTTTAATAAGGTTTTACGGTCGGGAAAGGCACCAAACTCATCACGCCATTCCACAATATTTTCGGCTAAGGTTTTATTTAAACCCGAAACACGGGCTAGTAATGCCGAGGAAGCCGTGTTTACATCTACGCCCACCGCGTTTACACAATCTTCTACTACCGCTGCAAGTGAGCGCTCTAGCTCGCGTTGGTTTACATCATGCTGATATTGGCCCACACCAATGGCTTTGGGTTCAATTTTAACGAGTTCTGCCAACGGATCTTGGAGACGACGGGCAATAGACACCGCACCACGTAGGCTAACGTCTAAATCGGGAAACTCCTGACTGGCCAGCTCAGAGGCGGAATACACCGAAGCTCCCGCTTCTGAGACGACGATATGTTGCACTGCGGCAAAATTAGCGTTATCTTTTAACATGGCCTTAACCAGTTGCTCGGTATCACGCGAGGCTGTGCCATTACCAATAGCGATGAGTTGCAATTGATGTTTTGTAATGAGAGCGCTTAAGGTATTAATGGTGCCAGACACATCTTTACGGCCACCAAAAGGATAAACGGTATCGGTAGCAATAACTTTACCGGTTTCATCGATGGCGGCCACTTTAACACCCGTGCGAATACCCGGGTCTAGGCCCAGCACCCGTTTATTGCCGGCGGGGGCGGCTAGTAAAAGATCACGTAAGTTCGCAGCAAAGACTCGGGTGGCCTCGGCTTCGGCTTCTTCACGTAGACGCCCTACAAGTTCAGTCTCAAAGGAGGTGAGTAATTTCACGCGCCAAGCCACACGGCACACGTCAGCCAGCCATTTGGCTTGTGGCGTCGCATCAGGGCTAAAGTCTGCGGGGCAAGACATGAGCTTTGCAATACGCTCCACACAGGGGTGCGGGTGCAGCTCCTCAAGGTCGGGCTTTAAACCTATGCGTAGACTAAGTACACCTTGTTGACGACCCCTTAATAGCGCTAGGACACGATGTGAAGGTAGGGTGCTAAGACGCTCGGAAAAATCAAACCAATCACGGAACTTATCCCCTTCAGCTTCTTTGCCTTCTACCACCGAGGCGTAAAGCAGGCCTTGTTGCCAGATATAGCTACGCATGTTTTCTAGAAGATCTGCATCTTCTACATAGCGTTGCGCTAATATTTCACGTGCGCCATCTAGGGTTTTTTTCGCATCTTCAAAACCGGCTTCGGCATTCATATAGTTTTCTGCTAAGAGTAGCGGATCGCAGGTTGAATCTGCCAAAATAGCTTCTACTAGTGCGTCCAAACCCGCCTCTAAGGCAATTTGTGCGCGGGTGCGGCGTTTTGGCCTGTAGGGGGCGTATAAGTCTTCTAAGCGCTGCTTGCTATCAGCCTCCAGGAGTGCTTTTTCTAATTCAGGAGTGAGTTTTTCTTGTTCTGTAATGCTCTCTAAGATGACTTGACGGCGCGCTTCCAGTTCGCGCAAATACAGCAGCCGCACTTCTAGGTTACGTAACACCGTATCGTCTAAACCACCGGTAGCCTCTTTACGATAGCGAGCAATAAAAGGTACGGTAGCGCCATCATCTAATAGAGCCACAGCAGCTTCAGCTTGATTTTCACGTATAGAAAGCTCACTGGCCAGTAGTCGGATTATGGGGAATGGGTCTAAGGTTGAGGTATTTGTCATGGCGTCCAAGAAATAAAGCCTAATTACATATAACGATACAGCGCTTGTATCGAACATAAGTGTAGCAGTGTAGTATGATTTGTTATTTACTGAAATTGAATTCACCATGCTTTTGCAGGACTTAGACCAGGTTTTTGCCATTGACGGTCCTTTAGCCGCTTCGGTAGACCATTATTTTCCTCGTGCTCAGCAGCTAGCCTTGGCGCAGTCCATACAGCAGGCGGTAGAAGCGCCATCTATTTTAGTCGCAGAGGCGGGCACCGGTACAGGTAAAACCTGGGCATATTTAGTGCCCTTGTTTTTAAGTGGCCGTAAAACCTTAATTTCCACAGGTACGCGCACCTTACAAGATCAACTATTTAGGCGCGATCTACCCCATTTACGTAAAGCGTTATCCCTCTCTTTAAGTGTGGCCTTGCTTAAAGGGCGCAGTAATTACGTGTGTCATTATTATTTTGAAAAGTACGAGCAAGACGAGCGGGGTTTTAGCTCCAGAGCGGAAGTGGCGCAAATGCGCCATATTCAAACCTTTATAGAGCGCAGCAAAACGGGTGATAAAAGTGAATTAATCGAAGTCCCTGAAGAAGCTCCAGTTTGGCACCGCGTTACTTCTACGCGTGAAAACTGCTTAGGCCAAGACTGTCCTTATATTAATGAGTGCTTTGTGCTGAAAGCGCGCCGTAAAGCGCAAGAAGCCGACATAGTGGTCGTTAACCATGCCTTGTTCATGGCTGATTTGGCTTTGCGCGGTGAGGGCATCACGGATTTATTACCTGAAGTGGATGTGGTGGTATTTGATGAAGCACACCAATTACCTGATGTAGCTACTCGTTTTTTAGGCAGCACGGTATCTATGGCGCAGGTGAATGATTTAGCGCATTTAGTAGAGGTGGCGGGTCTAGCTCATGCTAAAGGTACCACCGATTGGAGCGCGGTAGCGGGAGCTATTAAGCAGTGCGTCCAAGAGTTAAGACTACAGGCCGCCCCCATTCAAAAGCTAAATGGGCAAAAAAGCACCTTCATAGACCTACCCAATGCCCAAGCCTTTGATGAAGCTTTAGAGGATCTTTTAAAAAAGCTAGATAAAGTCATTAAGCTGCTGGATTTATTAAAAGAACATCACCCGGATTTAACGGCAGCTTATAAGTCGGCGCTACAAATACGCGCTCAAATCTATGTATGGACCCAGCCAGACCGTAGCGGAAAAAACACCTTATTATTGGATGCAGACCAAGCCACCATTGATCAACAGGAACAAGAGTCTGTGCGTTGGGTAGAGCATGGTGGTAGTTATCTACGTTTGCACCGCGCGCCCTTATCTGTAGCGCAGTTGTTTTCTCGCTATAAAGGCGATGAACAAAGTTGGGTATTTACTTCCGCCACCTTATCGGTGCATGGAAATTTCAATCATTTTGTGCACCAATTAGGCTTGTGGGATGCCAAAGTAGAAGTGTGGCCTTCGCCTTTTGATTACCCAGAACAGGCCTTGCTGTATGTGCCTAAAGATTTGCCTTTACCCAGTAGCCCGGCTTTTTATCCTGCTTTTATTAATGTGCTTATGCCTTTCATTAAAGAGACCAAAGGGGGAGTATTAATACTCAGCACTACACTGCGTGGTGTAGATCAAATGGCAGACTTACTTCAAGACCGTTTGGAAAATCTAGGGCTAACACGAAATCTGATGCGTCAAGGCGAGAGGTCTAGACAGGTATTACTCGATGAGTTTAGAGCAAAGCCGAACGCGATATTAGTGGGGAGTGCGAGTTTTTGGGAAGGTATTGATGTGCCAGGCGATGCTTTAACGGTAGTGGCCATAGATAAGCTACCCTTTGCGCCCCCAGATGATCCGGTTTTAGAGGCACGCATCAAAGCCTGTAGAGACCGTGGTGGCAATCCTTTTGTAGAGTATCAGTTACCTGAGGCTGCTATTACGTTAAAACAGGGGGCGGGGCGTTTAATACGTACCGAAAAAGACTGGGGTGTATTGATTATGGGGGATGCGCGCCTAGTTGAAAAACCTTATGGCAAAGTGATGTGGCGCGGCTTACCCCCATTTACTCGTACTAGAGATGCTGCTCAAGCGCTGGCGTTTTATCAGAAAAAGTCAGTTTCTCTTTAGGCGCTAATTGGCTTTGTTGTACCAGGGCTGGGTTGATTTTGAAGGCAGCTACGGCATCTGCTAAATCATGGGCTTGTTGCTCTAAGGCTTGGGCTGCAGTGGTAGCTTCGATTACTAACGCTGCATTTTGCTGAGTGATGCCATCCATTTGATTAATCGCGATGCTGGCTTGGCCAATGCCTTGATTTTGCTCTGTGGTTGAACGTGTGAGTTCATCAATAAGTTTTGTGACTTCAGACACCGAATTAACTAAGGTTGTCATAGTATCAGCGGCTTTGTGAGTGAGGGTATTACCTTCAGCAATACGTTCAACGGAGGTATCTATAAGCTCTCGAATTTCCCCTGCAGCTGCAGCAGAGCGTTGGGCTAGACCACGCACTTCTGATGCTACTACCGCAAAGCCGCGCCCAGCTTCTCCGGCTCTAGCTGCTTCTACCGCAGCATTTAAGGCTAAAATATTCGTTTGAAAGGCAATGGAGTCAATGAGATTGGTAATTTCCATGATTTGCCCTGAGCTCGCTTTGATACCACTCATCGCTTGCAGCACTTGCTCGGTGGTTTGTTGACTGCTGTTTGCCATGGCACTGACAGAATGGGTGAGCTGATTGGCGTCTTGAGAGTGGCTGGCGGTGTTTGCCACCAAAGCACTGAGTTCTTCTAAACTTGCGGCGGTTTGTTGGAGGCTAGCGGCTTGTTGTTCGGTGCGTTGAGAAAGATCAGTATTACCAGCAACGATTTCATTTGCTGCTTGGTAAATGACACCAGTGGTGACTTGAATATCTGCCACCAAAAATTCAATTTTACTGACAAACTCATTAAAATAATGGGTAAGCTGAGCTATTTCATCATTACCGCGGCTAGGAATGCGTACGGTTAAATCCCCCTGACCTTGAGCAATGTCTTGCATAGATTGTACTACCTGCTGCAGCGGTTTAGAGACAAGCCGGTATACAAGTAAATAAATTAATAAGCACAATAAAATACTAGCAATAAAGATTGTGCTCACTATACGTAGGGCGCTATTAAATAAGAGTTGATTCACGTCTTTGTTATTATAAGCCACCACAATTTCATAGCCCCAGGGGGTAAAGGCTTGGCGTTTTACTTGCCAGTTACTGTTTTCCTCTTTTAGCACCCCATTAACTTCATCATGATTTACATGCTCTGAGTGCATGCGTAGTTGTTGTTTATCATCCAGTAATGCCACAAACCCATGCTCTAACACTTTGAGTGCCTTGATGGCTTGTTGTAATTCGTCTAAATCAGTTTGATAACCCACATACCAAGCACCTATGACTTCGTCTTGAGCGTTAAACATGGGTTCGTAACGAGTTAAGTAAGGAGTGCCTAAAATATCAACTGGACCATAGAAATCGTGGCCATTTTTAAGCGCTTTATACGCTGCGCCCGATTGAGAGAGGTGGGTGCCCACGGCTCGTTGATTCTCATGCATAACGTTGGTGGCAATACGAATGAAATCATCGCCATTACGTACGAAAAGAGTGGCAGTACCGCCTTGCGTCTGGGTGACTTCATCAACAATGCGATAGTTTTCTACTTGGGGGGTATCGCCTAACATTAAGCTGGGTAAAGGGGTTTCACCTAGATAAGTTTCGTAACCTAAACTAGGTCTACCGTAACGTAGCCCTTCTTGCTTGAGTAGCTGCATACTGCCATTTACTCGGGTTTTCATGAGGTTATCTAGTACCGTGAGTAAACGGGCTTTACGAGCCAAGGTTTCATCTACTGTATTATTTAAGTTTTGAAGTATTACAGTGCGCTCAGTATGTAATGCAACCACCGTTACTATCACTGCTAGAAAAAATACTAAGCTGATGACAGCAAGTAAAAATTTAGTCGAAATCTTCATCGTGTTATCCCCAAACACCTTTAAAATTATTAGTAGTGCTTAGGATTGTAGGGGATAACTGTTATATTTTGTTAATGATTGTTAATTTTAGAACCAGTTTATTGGGTTCCAGTAATTTTTGTCAGATTTAAGACCTTTTTCAAAATACTCCGTATCGGGGTAGTTTTGCTCCATAATACGTTTTACGTCATCGCGTAAGCTTTCTTCTCCGAGTTTATCGTAAGAGGCATACATAATATAAAGCGCTCTCTCAGCAATGGGCACGCCATCAAAATCTGTAATAACGCGTTGGGCACGATTAATCGCGGCTACATAGGCCTTACGCGTGTAATAGTATTCGGCTACGTGCACTTCATTTTGCGCCACAATATTCACAAGCCAGCGTGCACGTAGACGGGCGTCATTTGCGTAGCGACTGTCTGGGTATTGTTCAATGAGTTGCGTGAAAGCATCATAAGACTCGCTAAGACCTTTTGGATCACGCTCACTGGGGTCTTGCATAGTGAAATTCATCAATCTAGCACTGGGCGGAGTGAAGGAAATTAAACCTTTAAGGTAAAGCATGTAATCACTACCGGGGTGATTCGGGTATTGTTTTTGAAAGCGGTCTATGGCGGCTAAGGCTTGCTCGGGTTCTTCGTCTTTCCAGTTAATATAAGCCTGATCAATTAACGCTTGTTGCGCATAAATCCCAAAAGGATATCTGGCTTCTACGGCTTCTAGGCGGGTTCTGGCTTGCTTCCAGTTACCTGCAGCCATTTCTTCTTTGGCGTCTTGGTATATGCGTTCAGCTGTCCAACCAGCAGTAGGGTCTACTTCTGTTTTGACTGAACCGCAAGCTGCTAAAACTAAGCAAGCACATGCAATGGATAGCGTGCGGCCAATGCGTTGAATATAAGGCGATTGTTTTATGGGTGATGTTAAGCGCGTCACAAGAGCATCCTTTGCAGTATGCAGTAGGCAATAAGTTTGAATAATAAAGCATTTTACAATGCTAAAGTGATTCTAGGCCAATCATTCTGTACAGAGCAATTTAAGCATGCCAAAATTTACCCCATCCTCATTACCCAAGGTTAGACCATTTATCATGAACACAGCCATTTCTCACGACAATAATCAAGCACTGCACTATCAAATTAGCCTAAGTGCTCTACCTGAGCGCTTAGATAAAGTGTTAGCTCAGTTCATGCCCGAGCATTCCCGTAGCCGTATTCAAGACTGGATAGAACAGGGCCACGTATTTGTAAATGAGCAAGCCGTACTGCGTATACGCTATAGAGCCTTGCCAGGGGATCATATTAAAGTTTGGCCGCAGGCTAGGCCCGAAGAGTTAGCCTATGAGGCAGAGAATATTCCCTTAGAGATAGTAGAGCAAACGGATGCCTGGGTGGTCATAAATAAGCCAGCTGGGCTAGTTACGCATCCTGGAGCGGGTAATTGGACCGGCACGTTATTAAACGGTTTACTTCATCATTATCCGCAGCTTACACAAGTAGCGCGAGCAGGAATTGTCCATCGCTTAGATAAAGATACCTCTGGGCTAATGGTAGTGGCTTTAACTGAAATAGCACAAACTCATTTGGTGCGTCAACTCCAAGAGCGTACGGTTAAAAGAGAATATATGGCTTTATGCCATGGGTTTTTATACGGTGAAGGCAGTATTGATTTAGCCATAGGTCGGGATGCGCGTGTACCTATACGCATGACCACCAAAAATCCCACGGCAGCACGAGCTGCGCGTACGCATTATCAAGCCCTAGAACACGGGTTGTTAGGACGTGGGGAGGCCGTTACTGCGGTACAGTGCCGCTTAGAAACCGGCCGCACACATCAAATACGTGTACATCTTAGTAGTCAGAACCATCCCTTATTAGGCGATGAAATCTACGGTGGTAAACCGTTAGCTGGAGCTAATCGTCAAATGTTGCATGCCAGAGCTTTAGCGTTTGAAGATCCTAGCACTAAAAAAATCGTGACTTTCACCATGGCGCCACCCACTGATTTCAATGAGATTTACGAGCAAATTCAATGGAAAAACACCTAAAAACAATTTCTGGACCTAAATGGTCAGGGGTACGCTATTTTACTACGACTCTAATGGGCGGTTGCAGTCAGGGTGATTGGGCTGGCTTAAATCTAGGGCAGCATTGTGGTGATAATCCAAAGCACGTTGAGCAGAACCGAATTTTACTTAATAGACTTTTACCTAGTGAACCGCATTGGTTGCAACAAGTGCACAGCACGCATATTTACAGAGCGTTGCAACCAGCTCAAAAAGTGGTTGGCTTAAATTATGATCAGGCGCCGTTGGCCGATGCGAGCTGGACCAACGTGCCTAACACCGTGATTGCTGTACTTACAGCAGATTGCTTGCCGGTAGTGCTTGCTGATAGCCAAGGTACAGTGGTGGGCGTGGCGCATGCGGGCTGGCGTGGTTTAACTGCAGGTGTGATTAAACGCTTATTTTTGCAGTTGCAGCAGCAAGTAGGTACAGAAGCGCATTGGCAAGCTTGGATAGGACCAGCTATTAGTCAAAAGCATTTTGAGGTAGGACAAGAGGTGTATGATATGTTTACACAAAAAAGCCACGCTTTAACGCGTTATTTTATCTCTACCTCAATACCTAATAAGTACCTTGCTGATTTAGCTGGTTTAGCCGCCCATCAACTCCTTGATCTAGCTAAAGATAAAATAATTATTAATTTTAGTCATGCATGTACTTATACAGAAGAAAACAAGTATTATTCATATAGACGGCAAGCTTCTACCGGCAGAATGGCCACATTGGCTTGGTTAGTCTAATTGTGTTCACAAAATAGATTCGAATTGTGTATAGTATTAATATAGCTATATAACTATTAAAAAATAACTATCAAATAAAATAACTACTAAATAACAAAATATAGTATAGGTACACGCAGATATAAGTTTTTATTTATTCATTTATTTTCTAAGGTGTGTAGAGTGAGTCAAATTAGCTCTAATAACTGGCAAAGTCTTTCTTTGCTAGATCAAGAAAAACTGGGAGAAATCCAGCAAGAGTTCTTGCGTACATGGCAAGAGTTAAACGTACAGGCACAAAAAGGTGAGCTAGAGCCACCGCGTAATCGCCGCTTCCGTGGAGATGCTTGGGCGCAAAATCAGCAATCCTTGCTTAGCGCTCATCTATGGGAGCTATATGCAGATACCTTAAATCGTATGGCATATACCGTTACAGATAGTCCAAAAATTCATGAGCAGCTGGCCTTTGCTGCTATGCAATGGGCTGAAGCCTTATCTCCCGCTAATTATCTAATTACCAACCCTGATGCTATGCAGACAGCGGTAGAGACTCAAGGTCAAAGCTTGCTGAAAGGAGCACAAAACTTTCTCAAAGACGCTCAAAGAGGGCGTATGGAGCAAACGGATGAGTCCCAGTTTGCCGTGGGTGAAAATTTAGCGGTCACACCCGGTGCCGTAGTTTATCAAAATGAGCTCTTTCAGCTCATTCATTATCAGCCACAACAAGCGTCAGTCTATGAAAGACCTTTACTTGTGGTGCCGCCAAATATTAATAAATATTACATTTTAGACTTACAACAAGAAAACTCGTTTGTGCGTTACGCTTTAGAGCAAGGCCAGCAGGTTTTCTTAATTTCTTGGCGTAATGCTCTCCCTAATGATGATGATGGCATCCTTGACGCCACTTGGGGAGATTACTTAGAGCATGGTGTTTTAAAAGCCATAGAAGTAGTACAAGACATTAGCGAAAGCCCAAAAGTTAATACGTTAGGTTTTTGTGTGGGGGGTACCTTATTAGCCTCGGCACTAAGTATTGCTAAAGACAGAGGTGAAAACCCCGCCAGCAGCATGACACTACTCACCGCCATGCTGGATTACAGCGATGTAGGCATTATGGGTGTGTTTGTAGATGAAGGTTTAGCGGTATTACGTGAATGGATGTTGTCTGGTTCTAAGCTTATGAAAGGCTCAGACTTAGCTACTACTTTTTCATTCTTACGTCCTTCGGAGCTGGTTTGGAATTACGTTTCCAGCAATTACCTCAAAGGTGAGACACCACCAGCCTTTGATATTTTGTACTGGAACTCAGATGGTACAAACTTACCTGGGCCTTTTTACACCTGGTATTTCCGTAATACCTACCTAGAAAATAACCTCGTAGTAGGTGGTAAAGTTAAAGTGGATGGCAGTCCCATAGACTTCAAGAAACTAACGCTTCCTACTTATATGTACGGTTCCATTGATGACCACATTGTGCCTTGGAAAACGGCTTACTGTAGCACAGCTATTGTGCCAGGAGCAGAGCGCTTTGTATTAGGAGCTTCTGGTCACATTGCTGGCGTGATTAATCCGCCTGCGGCGAACCGTCGCCATTACTGGGCTTATGATGCGGCTGAGAAAGCGGATTTTCCAGGTGTAGCTGAGGATTGGCTAGAGCAGGCACCAAAGCATGAAGGTAGCTGGTGGCCTGATTGGAGTGCGTGGCTTGTTAAGCAGTCTGGTAAAAAGAAAAATGCACCTAAAGCCTTGGGTAATAAAAACTACCCAGAGATTGAGCCTGCTCCCGGCCAGTACGTGAAAACCAAAGCAGTAAATGACTAAAGCAGTAAATGACTAAAGCAGTCAATGAATAGTAATAGCTATTTAAATATCAAATATCAAAGATTAAATATTAGGAGAATCTTATGACAAAAAAAATTGCCTACGTAACAGGTGGTACAGGTGGAATCGGAACGGCCATTTGTCAGCGTTTAGCTAAGGATGGCTTTACCGTGATTGCGGGTTGCAGCGCTAATCGTGACCCCCAAGAGTGGTTAGATGAGCAGAAAAAACTTGGTTTTGACTTTCATGCCTCCTCTGTAGATGTCACAGACTGGGACTCTACCGTGGCTGCTTTTGATAAAGTTAAAGAGAAATTTGGTCCGGTAGATGTACTAGTCAATAACGCTGGTATCACACGTGATGGTCAGTTTCGTAGAATGGATCTAGAAGCCTGGCGTGCCGTGATAGACACAAACTTAAACAGCATTTTTAATGTAACTAAGCAAGTGGTAGATGGCATGCTAGAAAAAGGCTGGGGCCGTATTATTAATATTAGTTCGGTTAATGGCCAAAAAGGTCAGTTTGGTCAAACTAACTATTCCACAGCTAAAGCAGGTATGCATGGTTTCACTAAAGCCTTAGCTCAGGAAGTGGCATCTAAGGGTGTAACCGTAAATACAGTATCTCCTGGTTATATCGGTACCGATATGGTACGCGCTATTCGTGAGGATATTTTAGAGCAGATTGTGGCCACCATTCCAGTGCGTCGCTTAGGTGAGCCTGAGGAAATTGCCTCTATGGTGGCGTGGTTAGCCTCTGATGATGCTGGCTTTGCTACCGGTGGTGATTTCTCCGTTAACGGCGGCCTGCACATGAGCTAATTCGTCGTTAGACGAACTAGTGAGATTGATTAGACATAACTATGACACAAGACAATACACCAGAAACGACTCGACTGATTAAGAAATACCCCAATCGACGCTTGTACGATACCCAGACTAGCGCCTATATTACGCTAGCTGATGTGAAGCAGCTTGTACTGGCTAATGAAACGCTGGAAGTCGTCGAGGCCAAATCCGGTGAAGATATTACGCGTAGTGTGTTGTTGCAGATTATTCTCGAAGAAGAAGCGGGTAGTATGCCTATGTTTTCTGCGAATGCATTGGCACAAATTATTCGCTTCTACGGTAGTACCATGCAGGGGTTGATGGGTAATTACATAGAGAAAAATATTCAGGCGTTTATTGATATTCAAGAGCGTATGAGTAAGCAGTCTAAGGGGTTGTATGATCCTAAAATGGGTTCTGAAGCCTGGACACAATTCATGGCAGTACAAACCCCTGTACTTCAAAATGCCATGAATAATTACATAGAACAAAGTAAAAACTTGTTCGTGCAAATGCAAGATCAAATGCAAGGCCAAACATTAAATATGTTTAGCTCTTTTCCATTCAATCCTGCAGATCATAAAAAAGACTAAATCTGTAACCTTACGCACTTTTCTATAAACCCTAACTATTTTTTAATGGCTAGGGTTTTTTTATGGGGAAATGGGTAAATTTATTGTAAAGCTTCCGCTGGACCAAAGAACTCGTAGTGGCATTGTTCTTCTGGGTAACCTAACTCAGTAAGCGCTCGCTTTACCATCGCCATAAAAGGAGTGGGGCCTAAAAAGTAAACATCCATATCGGTACTAGGTAGTAGTTTGGCAATTAAATCTTTATCTAGTAAGCCTTCATGGTGGGCTTTATTTTCTTCATTGTTTTCATAGCACTTAAAGATAGTCAGATTAGGATGTGCTGCAGCTTTTTCATGCAACCAATCATAAAAAGGGTCTACGCCGTGGTGTTGAGCGGCATGAATAAAGTAAACGGGCTGATCAGTAGTAAGAGCTTCTTCCAGTAAAGGCACCATAGGCGTAATGCCAACCCCAGCAGAGATCAAAGCAATGGGGCGGGTAGGTTCTTGCAAAGTAAACACACCAAAAGGGGGGTAAACACGGAAACGATCCCCAATTTTTACTTCGTCGTGCAAGTAATTAGAGACCACACCTTCTGGTTCACGTTTAACGCTAATGCGGTAATACTCACCATTGGCAGTATCGGAAATAGAATAGTTTCTACGCTGCTCACCTTCTAAAAAGATGAAGCGAAAACCTAAGTACTGGCCTGCTTTATGTTTAACTATAGGTTTACCATCGATGGGTTTTAGGTAGAAAGACGTAATCACATCACTTTCTTTGACTTTATCGGCCACATAAAAAAGTCGCTCACCGCGCCAGCCACCCTCCGCCATTTCCGTATCATGATATAGCGTTTCCTCTTTTTGAGTCAGAAGGTCTGCTAAGGCAAAATAAGCGTTCTTCCACGCATCCATCACCTCAGGGGTGGCAATTTCTTCTCCTAATACTTCTTTAATAGCACGTAATAAACATGTGCCAACAATAATGTATTGCTCAGGCAGAATCTGTAAAGAGGCATGCTTATGAGTGACTAAATCCACGAGTTCTTGCAGATTTTCAGGTGAATCAATGTTTTTCGCATACATAAGCAAGCTATTTGCCAAAGCCCGGGGCTGTCTGCCCGAATCTTGAGCTGCCTGATTAAACAGTACACGCACATCCGTATACTCGGAGAGCATGGTGTTATAAAAATGCTGCGTTAATTGCTCACCACCAGCCTCTAATAAAGGCACGGTGCTTTTGATAATTGCTTGCTGCTCAGCGGATAACATGATTAACTTCCTTAAAGGTGTATATAAAAGTCATGTTATAACACGACTTTTATAGAGTGTCACTAAATCATGTATTAAATTAGTGTTTTATTATGTTTTAATCCAATAATTATTCGCTGCCGCTACCGTTTGGAAATTAATGGCAATTACCTGCGAGGCCGCGGTTAAGGCATTGGCATCATTCGCATATTCAGGGCGTAATCGATGCAAAACCTCTGGGTCAGGCTGGGTGTATTTAACGCCACGACGGCTGAGCGTAATTGCCAGCTCATACCCTTCTTGCGGGGTATTTGTTATTAGGGTTGGTAACCATTGATCAGTCATAAAAACCTCCGTAGGGTAAATAGAAAGATATCTTATAAAAGTAACAGTCTTTTATTGATATAAATCAAACCATCTCAAAGAATGTACCTGTAGCCTTTTATTAATGAAAAATGAGTTCAATACTCATGTTTCATGATCCACTACTACCTAAATTTATGCAATAGGAAAAAGGAAGGTCACAATGAGGAAATCGTCAGCTTCTCCATACCTAGTACTTGGCGGCAGTACCTTTGCTTTTACCATTTGCTTTGCGGTATGGATGATGTTTGCGGTCTTAGGTATTCCCATCCGCACTGAGCTAAATTTATCCGAAACACAATTCGGCCTTTTGGCAGCAACGCCAGTATTAACGGGCTCCTTAGTGCGCGTACCCCTAGGCATCTGGACTGACCGCTATGGTGGTCGTATGGTGTTTTTGCTCACCATGTTGGTTGCCGTCATCCCCATTTGGCTCTTATCGTACGCCACGCAGTATTGGCAGTTCTTAGTCTTGGCTTTATTTGTAGGTTTAGTGGGTGGGTCTTTTTCAGTGGGCACACCGTATGTGGCCCGTTGGTTTCCTAAAAATAAGCAAGGCTTAGCGATGGGGATATTTGGGGCCGGAAACTCCGGCGCGGCTCTTACCAAATTTGTGGCACCGGCCCTAATTGTGATGGCAGGAGGGGCTTGGACTATTCTTCCTAAAGTGTATTCGATTGCGCTGTTGATTACGGCCATCATTTTTTGGTTACTAACGTCTACTGATCCGGCACATAAATCCCCCCAGTCCACCAGCATCAAATCGCAATTGGTTTTGTTAAAAGATCCCCGTGTTTTACGTTACTGCCAATATTATTCCGTGGTATTTGGTGGCTATGTGGCGCTTTCCCTATGGATGACGCAGTACTACATAGGCGAGTACGGTTTTAACATTAAAACCGCTGCTTTTTTAGCGGCGTGTTTTTCATTGCCTGGTGGTGTCTTGCGTGCAGTGGGTGGTTGGATATCCGATAAGCACGGCGCTTATAAAACCACGTGGTGGGTGATGTGGGTGTGTTGGGTGGCCTTTTTCCTTTTAAGTTATCCCGATACGTCTTTCACTATTAATACGGTTCAAGGTGAGCAAACTTTTCGTATTGCGCTTGGCCCCATTACTTTTACGGTTTTGATGTTTGTGGTCGGGATCGCCATGGCCATAGGGAAGGCATCCGTATTTAAGTTTATATCCGATGAGTTTAGTGAAAATATGGGTGCGGTTTCCGGCATTGTGGGCTTAGCTGGAGGGTTAGGCGGTTTTGTTTTGCCTATTTTATTTGGCATCCTCGTCGATCTTACCGGCATACGCTCAAGTAGTTTTATGCTGCTTTACGGTACCGTTTGTATTTCCTTAATTTGGATGCACTTTAGTTTTAAAAAGGGGCAGGCATGAGTAATAAATATGTACTCACCACATGGAAGCCAGAAGACATTAATTTTTGGGAGCAAGAAGGTAGCAAAATTGCTTCTAAAAATTTATTTATTTCTATACCCGCTTTGGTTTTGGCTTTCAGTGTCTGGATGTTGTGGAGCATTGTCGCGGTTAATTTAAATAAAGCCGGTTTTGATTTCACCCCTAACCAGTTGTTTTGGTTGGCTGCTTTACCTTCTTTATCGGGCGCAGTTCTGCGTGTTTTCTATTCTTTTCTCGTGCCTATTTTTGGCGGTAGACGTTGGACGGCAATTTCTACTGCCATGCTGCTTATCCCAACCTTGGGTATAGGTTTTGCCTTAAAAGATCCCAGCACCTCCTATTCCACCTTATTGATCCTAGCGTTGCTGTGCGGCTTAGGTGGCGGCAATTTCAGCTCCAGTATGGCGAACATCAGCTTTTTCTTTCCGAAGGCCCGTAAAGGCTTAGCTACTGGCTTGAATGCGGGAGTTGGGAATTTAGGTGTGTCTTTAGCGCAGTTTGCCATTCCTATTGCCATTGGTTTCAGTGTGTTTGGTGGCATAGGTGGCGGCCCACAGGTAGTAGATGGCGATGCCGTGTGGATGCAAAACGCCGGTTTTATATGGGTGCCGTTTATTGTGATTATTTCGGTAGTGGCTTGGTTTGGCATGAATGACATTGCCGATGCCAAAGGGTCTTTTAAAGAGCAAGCCATTATCTTTAAGCGTAAACATAACTGGATTATGTGTTGGCTGTATGTAGGTACATTTGGCTCTTTTATTGGATTTTCTGCCGGTTTTGCTATGCTCAGCAACCTACTTTTCCCTGACAGTAATGGCGTAGCGTATGCCTTTTTAGGCCCTTTGATTGGCTCATTAACGCGTTCAGTCGGTGGAGGTATTTCCGATAAATTCGGTGGAGCTCGCGTTACGCTTTATACCTTTACGTGTATGACAGCCATTGTGGTCGCCCTGTTTTTTGTTATTCCAACTGCAACGTCTAGCGGTAGTTTTCTCCTGTTTTTAGTGTTATTTATTACCTTATTTGCGCTTTCAGGCATTGGCAATGGTTCCACTTTTCGCATGATTCCAGTGATTTTTGCACTAAAACACGCTCGATTCTCAAATGGAAAATCTGAGGCAGAGCAGGAGAAAGCCAAACTTGCCGCAAATAAAGAATCAGCCGCAGTATTGGGTTTCACCGGCGCCGTAGGTGCATTTGGTGGGTTTTTTATTCCGCGCAGCTTTGGTACTTCCATTGCCATGACCGGTGGTATTGAAGCCGCTTTGGTTTCTTTCGTTATTTTCTATCTAAGCTGTATGGCAATTACGTGGTGGTTTTATGCTCGCCGTAATGCGCCCATGCCTTGCTAGTAAAATTATATTTATAAGGACAACAGCATGAGTCATTTCCTAGACCGTTTGAATTTTATGTCACGCGTGAAGTCTACTTACTCAGAGGGGCATGGCGAGGTCGTCAATGAGGACCGCAAGTGGGAAAATGCCTACAGAGCACGCTGGCAGCACGATAAAGTCGTGCGCTCCACGCACGGCGTTAATTGTACTGGTTCCTGTTCGTGGAAAATTTACGTAAAAAACGGCTTAATTACGTGGGAAACGCAGCAAACGGATTATCCGGCTACGCGCCCTGATTTACCGAATCATGAGCCGCGTGGCTGTCCGCGTGGTGCTTCCTATAGCTGGTACGTGTATTCCGCTCAACGCGTTAAATACCCCTTAATTCGTGGGGTGTTGATGGAAATGTGGCAAGAGGCGCGTCAGAGCTTAGATCCCATCGCGGCCTGGAAATCCATTGCAGAAAACCCAGAAAAAGCACGCCGTTATAAATCGGTGCGGGGCTTGGGTGGTTTTGTGCGTGCAGATTGGGATACGGCCACGGAAATGATCGCCGCAGCCAATGCCCACACCATTAAAGACTATGGGCCCGATCGTATTATTGGCTTTTCACCCATTCCGGCGATGAGCATGGTCAGTTATGCGGCAGGCACCCGTTATTTAAGTTTGTTAGGTGGGACCAGCTTGAGTTTTTATGACTGGTATTGCGATTTACCACCGGCCAGTCCGCAGGTGTGGGGTGAGCAAACCGACGTGGCCGAGTCAGCCGATTGGTATAACTCAAACTATCTCATTGTGTGGGGGTCTAATGTGCCCCAAACGCGCACACCGGATGCGCATTTTTACACTGAGGTTCGCTACAAAGGCACAAAAACCGTTGCCGTTTCCTGTGATTATGGCGAAATGGTGAAGTTTGGTGATATTTGGCTGGCTCCACGTCAAGGCACGGATGCCGCTTTAGCTATGGCGATGGGGCATGTGATTTTATCGGAATTCCATAGACCGAATAAATCCGATTATTTCACCGGCTATATGAAGCAATATACCGACATGCCCATGCTGGTGATGCTAGAAGAGCATAACGGCTTATTGCATCCCGGCCAGTATTTACGCGCCTCCCATTTAGATAACAATCTAGGTCAGGTAAATAACCCGGAATGGAAAACGTTACTTATTGATGGTTTAACCGCCGAAATTGTGGTGCCCAATGGCACTATTGGTTTGCGTTGGGGGGAGGGCGAGCACACAGATGGTCATCCGCAGCGTTGGAACTTAGAAATGCGTGATGTGAGCTCTGGGCGGGAGATTGACCCACAGCTCAGTTTGGTAGAAAAACACGATACCGTCGCCGAAGTGGCTTTCCCTTATTTTGGTGGTGAGCATAGCGATACATTGCTACGCAAGGTGCCAGTGCGTACGCTGCAAACCAGTGATGGTAAAACCATTCAAGTGGCCACCGTTTATGATTTGCAAATGGCTAATTACGGTGTAGATAACGGCTTAGGTGGTGATAATGTTGCCACGAGCTTCGATGACGACATTCCTTACACCCCGGCTTGGCAAGAAAAGCACACTACCGTACCGCGTCATTTAGTCATCCAAGTGGCACGCGAATTTGCCCAAAATGCGCACGACACCAAAGGGCGCTCGATGGTGATCGTGGGGGCGGGCTTAAACCACTGGTATCACATGGACATGACCTACCGTGCCATTATCGGCATGCTGGTGATGTGTGGTTGTGTGGGTAAAAGTGGTGGCGGTTGGGCGCATTATGTAGGCCAAGAAAAATTACGGCCGCAGTTTGGGTGGATACCGTTGGCATTTGGCTTAGATTGGGCACGTCCCGCACGTCAAATGAATGGCACCTCCTTCTTTTATGCACACACTGGCCAATGGCGTCATGAGCAGCTCAATGTGGATGAGATTTTATCCCCCACGGCTGATCTGTCTGCCTATGAAGGCATGAGTATGATTGATCTCAACGCCAAGTCTGAGCGTTTAGGCTGGTTGCCCTCTGCGCCACAGCTAGAGCGTAACCCCTTAGATGTGGTGGCTGAAGCCCGTGAAAAGGGCATGGATCCGGTGCAATATACCGCTGATTCTCTACAAGATGGCTCATTACGCATGAGTTGTGAAGACCCCGATGAGCCGGCTAACTTTCCCCGTAATATGTTCGTTTGGCGCTCCAACCTTTTTGGTTCCAGTGGCAAAGGTCATGAGTACATGCTGAAGTATTTTTTAGGTACGCAAAATGCCCTTTTCAGCGAGGAGAAAGACGGTATTCGTCCTAAAGAAGTGGCCTACCGTGATGAAGAAAATGAGGGTAAGCTCGATTTATTAACGGTACTCGATTTCCGTATGAGCACCTCGTGCTTGTACGGTGATATCGTCTTACCTACGGCAACTTGGTATGAAAAAGATGATTTAAATACTTCCGATATGCATCCCTTTATTCACCCTTTAAGTGAAGCGGTGCAGCCCTTGTGGGAGAGTAAATCCGACTGGGAAATATACAAACTCTTAGCAAAGAAATTCACTGAAATTGGTGGCCCTTACTTAGGTGAGCGCGAAGACATTGTTTTAACCCCTTTGATGCATGATACGCCTAGTGAATTAGGTCAAGCCTTTGAGCCTAAGGATTGGAAGTATGGCGAATGCGATTTGATTCCGGGTAAAACTGCGCCGTCTATGACAGTAGTGAAGCGCGATTACAATGAAATCTACCGTAAATTCACTTCTACTGGCCCCCTCTTGGATGAGTTGGGTAACGGCGGTAAAGGTATTACTTGGGATACCAAAGAGGAAATAGGCCAATTAGCCAAACAAAATAAAGCCGTATTGGACGCAGGCATCAGTAAAGGGCGTCCGCGTTTAGATAGCGCTATTGATGCGGCAGAAATGATCTTAGGCTTAGCGCCTGAAACCAATGGTCATGTGGCCGTGAAAGCGTGGCAGGCCTTAGAGAAAATCACCGGGCGTAAGCACACGCACCTTGCTGAAGGCCGCGCGCACGAAAAAATCCACTTTTCTAGTATTCAAGCACAACCTCGGAAAATTATTTCTGCACCCACGTGGTCTGGTGTAGAAAGTGAAGAGGTGAGCTATAACGCCGGTTATACCAACGTGCATGAGCTCATTCCTTGGCGCACCATTACAGGGCGTCAGCAAATCTATCAAGATCATCGTTGGATGCTGGATTTTGGCGAGGGCTTTTGTGTGTATAAGCCCGCCGTAGATATGAAATCCGTAAAACCCATGATGGATAAGCACTCGAATGGCCATCCGGAATTGGTTTTAAACTGGCTGACGCCGCACCAGAAATGGGGTATTCACAGTACGTACTCCGATAACCTCCATATGCTTACGCTAGGCAGAGGCGGGCCCAACGTATGGCTTTCAGAAATTGAGGCCAAGCGCGCGGGTTTAGTGGATAACGACTGGGTTGAGGTGTTTAACCTGAATGGTGTGGTTACGGCTCGTGTGGTGGTGAGTCAGCGTATCCCTACCGGTGTGTGTTTGATGTATCACGCTCAAGAGAAAAACGTCAATGTGCCCGGTTCACAATTAAGTCAAAAGCGCGGGGGTATTCATAACTCCGTCACCCGCACCGTATTAAAGCCTACGCACATGATTGGGGGTTATGCGCAGCAAGCCTATGGCTTTAACTACTACGGCACCGTAGGCAGTAATAGAGACGAGTTTGTGGTGTTACGTAAACTCGATAAAGTGGAGTGGATGGAAGAGCCACTGAATCCCACAGAGACAACAGAAGGAGCGCTCTAATGAAAATTCGTGCACAAATAGGTATGGTGCTCAATCTGGATAAATGCATTGGCTGCCATACATGCTCGGTGACGTGTAAAACCGTCTGGACCAGTAGAGAAGGCGTGGAATACGCGTGGTTTAATAACGTAGAAACCAAACCGGGCGTGGGCTACCCCAAAGATTGGCAAAATCAAAACAAATGGAAGGGCGGTTGGGTGCGTGATAACAAAGGGCGCTTGAAGCCAAAACAAGGCGGCAAATTACGCATCTTAGCCAATTTATTTGCTAATCCGCACCTGCCACAGATTGACGATTACTACGAACCGTTTACCTATGATTATCAGCATCTACAAAATGCGCCTCTAAGTCGTACCCCCCCTACCGCGCGTCCAGTTTCCGTGATTACCGGCAATAAAATGGAGAAAATCCATTGGGGACCCAACTGGGAAGATGATTTAGGGGGTGAGTTTAGCGCACGTAGTAAAGATCACCTCTTTGAAGATGTACAAAAGGAAATGTACTCCACCTTTGAAAATACCTTCATGATGTATTTGCCCAGGTTGTGTGAGCATTGCCTGAATCCCACCTGTGTGGCGAGTTGTCCTTCGGGCTCTATTTACAAACGAGAAGACGATGGCATTGTCTTGGTGGATCAAGACAAGTGTAGAGGCTGGCGTATGTGTATTTCTGGCTGCCCCTACAAAAAAGTCTATTACAACTGGAAAAGTGGTAAGGCAGAAAAATGTACCTTTTGCTACCCCCGTATTGAAGTCGGTCAGCCCACGGTTTGTTCGGAAACGTGTGTAGGGCGTATTCGCTATTTGGGCGTATTACTTTATGACGCGGACCGCATTGCTGAAGCGGCTTCTGTGCCGGATGAGCAAGACTTATATGAAGCGCAGTTGGATGTGTTTTTAGATCCGAATGATCCTGAGATCCGCGCTAAGGCGCTAGAGCAAGGCATTCCGGAAAGCTGGGTAACAGCCGCGCAGAAGTCACCCGTCTACAAAATGGCCTGCGAATGGAAAGTGGCTTTCCCCTTACACCCGGAGTTTCGTACTTTGCCCATGGTTTGGTATATCCCGCCATTATCACCGATTCAGTCAGCGGCAGAAGCAGGCAAAATGCCTCATGCCACCATTGGTAAAGCCAGCATGATTCCTGATGTGGAGAGCTTACGTATTCCGGTGCGTTATTTAGCGAACTTACTCACCGCCGGTAAAGAGCAGCCCATTACCCATGCGTTGAAACGCTTATTAGCCATGCGCGCTTATAAACGTTCAGAGGTGGTGCATGGGGAGCCCGATCAGGCTGTGCTTGATGATGTGGGCTTAGACGCACGCACCGTAGAGGACATGTACCAAATCATGGCGATTGCGGATTACAAAGATCGTTTTGTGATTCCTACCAGCCATAAAGAGATAGTGGAAAACAGTTTGGAAGATCAGGGTAGTTGTGGCTTTACCTTTGGCAATAATTGCAGTGGTGGGGTGTCAGCGCCCAATTTATTTGGCAAACCTCGTCATCACGCTAATCCGGGCCCTAAGGATGGGAAATCCGGGCCTACAGTGATTACACGTGAGATTAAACTTCAGCCTAATCCAAACAAACCGAATAGAGTAAGAGCGGAGGTGAAGCATGTTTCTTTATAAAATACTTTCTGTGCTGATGGATTATCCGCAAGCGGCCTTAATACAAGCCTTACCGGAGATTCGGCAGCATTTAACTACCGTGCCCGAGGCGGAACAGGAGTTAGCTGAGTTATTGGATTATTTAGAGCAAAACCGCTTAATTGCTCTGCAAGAAAATTACGTCGCCACCTTTGATAGAACACCCTCGAACTCCTTGCATTTGTTTGAGCACATTCATGGCGAAAGCCGTGACCGTGGGCAGGCCATGGTGGATTTAATGGAGGAGTACAAAAGCCATGGTTTTGAAGTAACTTCGGCGGAATTGCCGGATTACATTCCTTTGTTTTTGGAATTTTTAAGTCAATTACCAGAAGCCGAAGCCCTAGCTTTACTGAATGAAGCCATTCATATTATGGCAGCCATAGGTATACGCTTGGAAGAAAGCGAAAGCGTCTATGCCGCACCCTTTGTGGTGCTAAGGCAGCTAGCCACCGTAGAGCCGGTAGAGCTAGAGATTGCGCCCGTGCGCGATATGGATGAGGCGATGGAGCGCTTTGGGGTCAATGAGGAAGGCACGGAACCCTTATTACATGGTCAATTTGGAGAGCAAGCCATACGTTTTTATCCAAAACCTAAAGAGCAACCTGCGGGAGAGCAGCCATGAAAACAGTTAATTTATTTTTATTTGGTATTTATCCCTATATTGCCCTCACTGTATTCTTTCTGGGCAGTTTATTGCGTTTTGATAGAGAGCAGTACACATGGAGAAGTCAGAGCTCACAGTTGCTGTATACGGGCTCACTGCGCTTAGGTAATATTTTATTCCATGTGGGTATTATTGGTTTGTTCTTTGGTCATTTAGTGGGGCTGTTAACTCCTGTCATTGTTTGGGATACCTTGGGTATCTCTCATAGTACGAAGCAAGCCATTGCTATCTGGTCTGGAGGTTTTTTAGGCATCCTGTGTTTAGTAGGACTGGGCTTGTTACTGCATAGACGTTTAACGAATCCACGTTTAGCTGCTGTGACTCAACCCATGGATAAAGTACTTTTAATCTGGATCTTAATTACGTTGTTATTGGGTTTATCTACTATCTTTTTATCTGCAAAGCATTCTGATGGGGGAGTGATGGTGCTGCTTATGCAGTGGGCCCAGCATGTAGTGACCTTCCGTGGTTTTGCAGGGGCGGAGTATTTAATGGCGGTACCGTTCTTATTTAAAGCCCACTTGTTTATGGGCATGACACTTTTCTTAATCTTTCCTTTCACGCGCTTAGTGCATGCTTGGAGTGGTTTTGCTACAGTGTTTTATTTAGGCAGGGCTTGGCAGCTGGTCAGGACACGTTAATTATTAAGCATATAGGCAGGCATAAAGGTAAAACATGCAAATACAACCCATAACAGTAAATGGCACGACTATCCATGAGATGGATATCTTAAGTGAGCTCACAAATCATCAAGAGGCGGCAGATCCTTGGGATATGGCAGTAAGTACCTTGGTAATTAGACGTTTATTGCTTGATGAAGCACAGCGCTTGGGTTTAAGTGCAGCCTCAGAAGAGGAGCTTTTTACGTTGATTTTGCAGCAGGAAGTTAGTCTGCCTACCTTAACCGAAGACGAATGCCTACGGCATTATGAGCAAAATCCAGAGTATTTTCGAGTAGGCGCCTCGGCAGAAGTAGATCATATTTTGCTGCAGTCCACACCTGCTATTGATTTAGATTTATTGCAAAAAAAAGCAGAAGCGCTCTTAGAAAAAGTGCAAGCTGAACCGCAACGTTTTGCTCAGTTTGCACGCCAATACTCAAACTGTCCTTCCTCAGAAGAGGGAGGGTATTTAGGCACCTTAACTAAAGGGCAAACGGTACCGGAATTTGAAGAAGCGATATTCCGTGCCAAGGTGGGGCAGGTACATTCAGCCGTAGTAGAAACTCGCTTTGGTTTCCATATATTACAAGTAAAAAATCGGGTTGACGGTGAAATCTTAGCGTATGAAGTGGTGGCAGATCGCATTCGTGAAGCGTTACAGGAGATTAATCAAAACACCGCTTGGCGTTTGTATACTCATAATCTTGCTAAAGAGGCGCAAATAGAAGGTTTTAATTACGAAGAGTTTTTCGATGAGAATGTGTTTTTAGGTTAATAACAAGGCATCTAGATCTAAAACCGTGATTTGTCTCTGTCCTGTTTGCTCAATCCATCCCGCGGCTTCAAATTCACTGAATCTGCGGCTTAGCGTTTCGGGCGTGGTGCCTAGATAAGAAGCCAAATCTTTACGGGAAATGGGCAGGGAAAAGGTATAAGCGTTCTCTTTCTCGACCAAATCCGCCAAATATTGCGCAATGCGGGTGTTAATGCTTTCTGTAGCAATCGCTGTGGTTTGGCTTTCACTGGTGTTTAAACGCTTTGAAATTTCTTTCAACACATGCAAACTAATGCTTGGGAATTGCAGCAGAAGCTGGCTCACGTCAGCGCGATTAATGGTGCAAATATGTGAGGTTTCAGTGACTTTCGCATAGGAGTCGTGCTTGGTTTCTGAAAATAACGCCAGCTCACCACTAAAATCACCCGGAAGCAAAATACGTACTAATTGCTCTTTGCCGGTTTTAGATAAACGGTAAACTTTAACTCTGCCTTTATGCACAATGAATAATTGTTCAGCGCGTTCGCCGCTGCGGTGTATGAACTGCCCGCTTTCATAGGTGCGCATGTTGGCTTTTTCGGCGATTACTGTTAGCTCTTCATAGGGTAAATGATTGAAAATGGGTACCCGTGAGACGCATAAAGAATGTAAAGCGACAGTAGTATCTGTCGCTTTTTCAAAGTGAGAAGTGGAGTTATTATGATTCATGATGATTTAATTTTAATGAATCTGCGCTCTGTGGGAGTTTTTTCTGAGGTGAACGATAACGCACCAACCTTACTGCATTCAGGATCACAACTAAAACACTAAGTTCATGAATGAGCATACCTGAAGCTAAAAATACTTTTCCTAATAGTACCCCAATTAAAAGGACGATCACTGTGCCTACTGCTATTACGGTGTTTTGTTTCATGTTGCGCACAGTGGCCTGAGCCAGTGAGTAAGCATGAGCAAATTGATCTAAACGATCAGACATAAGAACAATATCGGCGGTCTCCATAGAAATATCGGCACCACCAATTCCCATAGCTAAACCAACGTCTGCGGTAGCTAAGGCAGGAGCATCATTAATACCATCGCCTACCATGGCCACCCGGTAGCCTTCTTTTTTGAATTGATTAACCCAGCTTACTTTATCTTGGGGCAATAGCTCAGCGTGGGCTGCATCTAGACCCAGTTCATCGCCTACTAGTTTAGCAGTGTGACGGTTGTCGCCAGTGAGCATAATCATTTTTTCTACACCATCACGGCGTAACTGCTTCAGTGCCATTTTGGCTTCGGGTTTGATCTGGTCTGCAATGGAGATGATCCCGGCTACCTTGTTATTGGTGGCCGCAAAAATGGCAGTATTACCGGCTTTTTCACGTTGAGTGGCATAGGATTCAATGTGCTCATCAATAATGATGTTTTGATCTGCCATGAGCTTACGATTACCAATGACCCAATAATCACCAGCTACCGTTGCCACCATGCCGTTGCCTTTGATGATGCGGGCATTTTCTAGTTTTTCATTTAAAACTAATTCACGTTTTTTGGCTTCTGCTACGATGGTTTGACCCAAATGATGTTCTGAAGCGGTTTCAGCTTGTGCCACTAGACGAAGTAATTCATCATCGTTCATTTCCCAGCTTTTGATATCGGTAACTGTGGGCTTACCTTGGGTGAGTGTTCCTGTTTTATCAAAAATAATTAGATTAATTTTTGATAAATTTTCCATAATCTCACCACCTTTAACGAGTACACCATGGCGCGCGCCGTTACCAATACCGGCAACCATAGATACCGGCACAGAGATCACTAAAGCTCCAGGACAAGCAATCACTAAAAAGGTGAGAGCGAGTTCTACGTTTTTTGAAAATAAATAAACCAATACAGACATCACCACAATGGATGGGGTATAGATATTGGCAAATTTATCTAAGAACTTTTGGGCGCGGGTTTTTGTTTCTTGCGCGTCTTCTACCATCTCAATGATTTTGGAGAAGGTGGTGTCATCACCCACACGATCAGCTAAAACTTCTATGTAGCCATTGTCCACAATGGTGCCACTGTAGACTTGATCATCAATGGCTTTATTTGCCGGTACTGACTCACCCGTAATGGCGGCCTCAACAATGAGGGCCTGTCCCGAAACAATGGTGCCATCTACTGCCACACGTTCACCGGAGCGTATTAATACGCGATCGCCCTTGACTAAGTCATCGGCTGAAATTGTGACGTTACCCTCAGGTCGTATCACCGTAGCCTCTACGGGTGTCATATCAATTAGATCACGCAGTGAGGATCGTGTTCTCTCTAAGGTGCGTGTTTCAAGATAAGCACCAAAGATGAATAGAAAAGTCACCGCTGCTGACTCCACATATTCACCAATGATAAGAGCACCAATGACGGCGATAGTTACAAGTAACTCAATGCTGAAAGCTTTCATGCGTAAGGCCTGATAAGCCTTAATGGCGATAAAATAGCCTGCAATCAATGTACCAGCTATGAGTGAATAATCTTTCAATGCCGAAAGATCAGCAAAATGAAAGGCCAGAGCAAGCAGCAACAGGACCCCCGTCACGCTCGCAATATAAGCGTTTTTGATTTGAGACATGATGTATCCCCAGATAATTAATTATAGTTCTAAGGCGGTAATCACTGACTCTTAGGAGGGAGTCAGTGATTAGGAGCTAAACATTATGAAACTCTGGTTGATAAAACTGGGTAGCCAAGGCGAGTCAGAGCACTTTCTATTACCTCTGGGTTGGTTTGGTTACTATCAAAACTCACCCGTATGCGGCCTGAGTTAAACATGACTTTAACTTCGTCCAAACCATCTATTCTATTTAAGGTACTTTCAATCTGCTTGATGCAAGAAGGACAGCTAAACGGTTCCATCGTAAACACGGCTTTTTTCATTTCTTTCTCCTAGTAATGAAGTAACAGTTTCATCATAGGTGAAACCGCTACATTTGAAATTGACCACCGACAAGTTTGGAAAAATATAGTGCTATACCCTAAAGATCAAGGCAATAGCCCTTGCCCCACTTCTTCATGGGTAATGCCATCCCGTATATGGTAGATACGTTTGAAAGTGGGGATGATTTTTTCATCGTGAGTGACCACAATAATTGCCGTTTCATATTTACGTGCCATATCATTCAGAATACGTATGACCACCATCGCCCGCTCAGAGTCTAGGGGGGCGGTGGGTTCATCGGCTAAAATCACCGGCGGTCTATTTACGAGGCCACGTGCAATAGCCACGCGCTGCTGCTCACCACCGGAAAGTTGAGCGGGCATCGCACTGGCGCGGTGCTGTACATCCAAGGCGGTAAGTAGCTCTAAGGCTTTGGCGCGTGATTCCGCGTTTGAGAACCCCGCTAACATCGGCAGTAACGCCACGTTATCCGTGACATCTAAAAATGGGATCAGATAAGGCGACTGAAACACAAAACCAATTTTATCGCGTCTTAACGCGCGCAAATCAGGCACCTTCCAACCATTATCAAAAATCACTTCACCGCCTAAACTCATCCGGCCCTTGGTAGGATCTGTCACCGCACCTAGACATTTCAGTAACGTACTTTTCCCTGAACCAGAAGGCCCAATTAACCCAACCACTTCGCCGGGCGCTATGTGCATATTGACATCTTTTAGGGCATCTACGGCGGTGCTGCCTTGGCCGTAACGTTTACTTAGACCTTCAATATGAATGCCTGCGCCAAAGTTTTTACTGTTTATCATCGTATCTATCCTTCAATGGCATCAGCCGGATCCACTTTGAGTGCAATACGTATAGAAACCACGCTGGCTAAAATACAGATCATTAGCACTGCAAAAAAACCTGCCACCGAATCCATGGGCGTGAGGAGTACATATTTCGGGAAAATAGGTGAGGCCAATGTGGCACTGATTTTACCCACCACAAAGCCGATCACGCCTAAGGCTAAGGATTGCTGCATAATCATAGCGGCAATGGTGCGGTTACGAGTCCCTATTAGTTTCAATACGGCAATTTCACGTATTTTATCCATGGTCAAAGAATAAATAATGAAAGCCACAATAGCGGTACTGACCAGTGCTAATATCACCAAAAACATAGCGATTTGTTTGGCCGAAGTGGCAATGAGTTTATCGACCAGAATGGTTTCCATTTCTGCTCTAGTGTAAACCGTTAAGCGCTGCCAACGCTGTATAGCGGTTGCCACTTCATCAGGATCATAGCCTGGTTTTAAAGTCACCAATACGGCATTCACAGAAGTATTTGTGCTTTGTGAAGCGATAATGGCATCCAATAAACCGGGCACATTGGGTCTATTTAATGCAGGATTTGCCTCAGTACGACGCCGACTTTGCCAAATCGCATCATTATCTTTGAGAAATTGCGCCTCTTGAGCGTCTTTGAGCGGAATGAATATCATTGGATCACCGCTGGAGGAAACAGTGCGCTTGCTTAAACCCACCACCGTATATTCATTACGACGAATCCGAATTTTATCGCCTAGTTGAAAGCCAGCACTAATGTCTGCTACGGCTTCGTAATGGCTGCGGGCAATTTGGCGCCCAGTGATAAGGTAAGGAGGCCAACCAGGTGTGGCTCCGGGTTGCCCCGGTGCAATACCCACCACCATAGCGCGTACGTCTTTATCGCCTTGAGCCACTTGCATGTTGAGGTAGGTAACATTCGCTGCGTTGGCTACGCCGGGAGTCGTGAGAATAGATCTATACGTATCATCATTAATACTAGAAGGTTCCGCATAGGGGCCTAAGGTTTCTTGTTGTACGGCCCAAATATCGGCCCCACTATTATTTAGTAGCACCTTGCCATCATCCACCATACCTCTATACACACCTGCCATGACCAAGGTGACGCCAATTAGCAAACCTAAACCTATGCCCGTGAAAACAAACTTCCCCCACGTGTGCAAGATATCGCGGCCAGCTAAACTAATCATGGTGCAACCCCTTTGATGTGATCCACCACCTTAATGCGGCTGTTCGCACCTAAGGCTTTTTCGCTATACTGAACAATTTTATCGCCGACTTCTAGCCCCTCATGCACTTGTACTAAGCCGTTTAAATCACTGGCACCCAGTTTAATGGGTGTAAAAATAGTATCGCCATCCACCACTTTCCATACGCCCATCTTGCCTTCATAACTGCGTATACTGCTATTCGTAATCACAGGCATCGCCTCAACAGCCGCTAAGGCAACAGTGACTTCGGTCAGTTCACCTAAAGGGGGTAAGGGTTCGGGAATGGCATTGAAGATGACTTTGGCTAGTAGCTCCTCAGTGACCGCATCGGCTTTAGGTTCTATGCGGAATACTTGACCTGCTAAGGGGTGGTCTTTTCTTGAGCGCAGAACAATCTGCGCGGGTAGCTTAGCCGCCAGGCCCGTAGCACTGCTTTGATCAAAGCGCACATTTACCCAAAGGGTTTTAGGGTCAATAATTTCCACAATGCTTTGACCAGCAACGATGGTGGTGCCAGGATTGGCATCGCGTAGGGCCACAATGCCATCAGTGGGAGCAATGAGACGTAAGTTATGACGTTGCGCTTCAAGACCAGCACGATCAGATTCAATACGTGCTAAATCCTCTTGTGCCACCGTTAAGGCGGCAGTGGCAATTTGTAGTTCATGCTTTTTAGTGACGGCATTTTCTTGACTGGTCGCGCGTTCAGCTGCTAATTTCTCATAACGCCGGGCTTGGGTTTGTGCATAAACCTGGCGGGCTTTGGCCTCGCTCAACATGGCTTCTGCTCGTTTAAAGGCTGCATCTAGGGAGCGTACTTTATCGTCCAGATCAATGGGTTCCATCTCTCCAATGACTTGCCCCGCGGTAACTGTATCGCCTACGTGTACGTCTAATTGCTTGATACGTCCCGCTACTGTGGGCCCAATTTTATAGGTATAACGGGCTTCTACGGTGCCAATGCCAAAGAGGGCTGGTTGGATTTCATCCGCTTCTACGGTGATTAGCGTTACGGCTACAGGTGCTAAGGGGCCTGAGCGTAATCCCGTGTAAATGAAAAGGGCGAGTAGCGGCAAAAGGATGGCAAAAAGCGCCAAGGTGCGACCGCGGATGGGTAATTTTTTCATGATGAACTCTCTAGGCCACGTTTATAAATAGTAAAAGCACCGGGAGCGTTGTTACGTATATGCTCAGGATCACCCGATAAGAGCGACTGCATAATTAAGCCCTGTAGCATGCCTAAAAATAGTAGGGCCGCCGCCGAGCTATCCAGTGAACTACCTAGCTCGCCACAGCGTTTTCCGTTTTCAATGTGCGCATAAAGGCGCTGACTATAGCTTTTAATGAGGGCTTGCACTCTGTTTTTAGCTAGCGTGGCTTCTGCGCGTTGTAATTCACCAAAGAGAATTCTTGGCACTCCAGAATAAGCCGATACAAATTCCACATGGCTCATAAACATAGATTCCATGGCAGCTAAAGGGGAGTCTATGCCTTTAGCTGAATTATCGACTCGTTGTAATAACTCTTCAGCCACCCATTCCATCACAGCCAGCCAAATGGCTTCTTTATTTGGAAAGTGTCTGAAGATAGATCCTTGAGTGAGTCCCATGTGTTTAGCAATAGCTGCTGTGGTGATTTCACTCGGGTTGTTTGTGGCAGCAAGCGTTATGACTGACTGTACAATTACAGCACGGCGTTCATCCGCAGGGAGGTGTTTGGCATGACTTATCATAAAAACACTTATAAATAGATAGTAATTGATTACTATCTTATCAGTTAAAGCTTAAAATCTCTAATAAAAAGAAAATCCATAGAGAGGTACAATACTGTATCTTTTAGCAATATGTCCCATAATGAGACGTTAATTAAGGTGAAGGGTAGCCGTGCTGAAAAAACACCTGCAAAAAAAGATAGAAAATATTGTTGGTTTAAAAGAAAATCCGGTTAATTTTTTAGAACCGTGTGGTGATAAGGGCTTGTTTGGCCCTACTTCCATGGTCTGGAAGGTGCATGGTGATTTTTCATCGATGCTAGTGGGTGGAATCACCGCCTTATATTTGCAAATGATTCATCCTCAGGTATTAGCTGGAGTGTGGGATCATTCCGATTTTAGAGACGATTTATCTGGCCGCCTGAAGCGTACAGCGCAGTTTGTGTCAGTGGTTTCTTTTGGGCCCAAAAAAGAAGCTGAACGGTTACTGAGGAAAATTGCTTTTATTCATCAGTCAGTCGTAGGGGTTACAGAGCAAGGTAAACCTTATCAGGCCAATGACCCTGAATTATTACTCTGGGTACATGCCACACAGTGTTTTGGTTACCTTCAAGCCTATCAACGCTACCATTCCCATGCCTTAACAGAAAAACAAATTGCCCAATACCTTAAGGAATATCAACAAGTACTCAGTGCTTTAGGGGGTGAAGAAGTGCAATGGAAAAGTTGGGCCGATTTGATAGCTTATTTAGAGTCGAAAACTCACTTACTAGAGGGCGGGCACCGAGTTGAGGAAGTCTATAAAATTCTTTGTTTGGAAGCGCGCCAAGGAAAAAATGCCTCTGTTACAGGCACGATTTTTTTGAACTCAGCTCTCGATTTGGTTCCGAAGTGGGGACAATCTATATTTAAGTATTCTCCATCCTCCGTAGGCATAATAAGACGTACCGCTTTTGTACGCGTGGTTGCGCGTTTACTGCGCTGGGCTTCTATGGAAAGTGCGGCGAAACAAGCTTGGATTCGAGTATCACCACCGTAAGGAGAAGCAAAATGAGCTTTAAGTTAACTTTTTTAGGTACAGGAGATTCAGCGCAGCTACCCGTTTATAATTGCTCGTGTCCTGCTTGCACTTTAGCACAACAAAACGAGAAATTTAAACGTCGACCTTGTAGTGCCGTATTAATTTTAGAGGAGCAGCAGTGGCTCATTGACAGTGGTCGTATGGACTTATGTGAGCTGTTTCCAGCTCCCAGTTTAGATGGGATCTTACAAACGCATTATCATGCGGATCATGCTCAAGGTTTACTGCATTTGCGCTGGGGTGTGAATTTATCTATACCGGTGTGGGGGCCCGATGATCCAGTAGGCTTTGCTGATCTCTATAAGCACCCGGGTATTTTAGATTTTTCCCGACCTTGGCAAGCATTTGAGACACGCATGATTCAAGATACCGCTATTACTGCAGTCCCTTTAAATCACTCCAGGCCTTGTTTTGGTTATGTAATAGAAAAAGAGTCATTTTGTCTTGCTTATTTAACCGATACGGTGGGTTTACCTGCAAGTACGTATGAATGGTTAAAGACGAAAAAAATGAATTACTGCATTGTGGATTGCTCTTTTCCTCCGCAACCCACCACACCACGCAACCATAATGATGTAAATAGTGCCTTAGCCATGTGTACAGGCTTAGCCATAGATCAATTACTTTTTACTCATATTGGCCATGAAATGGATGCATGGCTTATTGAAAATAAACACCACCTTCCAGATCATGTGGCTATTGCTTATGATGGGATGGAAATCACAGCAAAAAATTTAGCTGTTTAATACACTTTCAAAGATTGTTCATTCAGTTGAATATCTTCTAGGGTATATGTTTTAAGTACATCTAAAAAAGCTTTTTTGGCTTCATGAAGTGCTTTCTTTAATTTGCACTGGGGGGCAATAACACAGTTATTGTTGGAGCCAAAACACTCCACTATTTCTAAGGGTTCTAACGCCTCAACGAGTATACCTATATTAATATCTCGAGGCGCTTGCCCCAGTTTGACGCCTCCGCCTTTACCACGTACCCCTTGTAAATACCCCCTTTGAGTTAGGTTGGCTACCACTTTAGCTACGTGATTACGTGAAATTTGGTAGAAATCACTGATTTCTGTGATATTTACTAAACGCTCATTGTTCTTTTGCGTATAAAGCAAAATGCGAATGGCATAGTCAGTTTGTAAGGTTAGCTGCATAAACGTTTTGAGGCTTCATAAAGGAGAAATTTCATAGTGCAATACACTATTATAGAATGACATTCCCATTATCCGCTTGCTACCACGCAATTACGCCCCTTTCTTTTTGCTATATAAAGTCGTTCATCGGCGCGTTTTATGGCGTCTTTTATTGTTTCTTGCGCGCGTAACATGCTGATACCTTGACTGACACTAATGTGAAAAGGCGCACCCTCCAAGGTATGGAAAGTTAGATTTTCTGTGATGAGCCGAATTCTTTCTGCTTCAGCCATCACCGCTTCTTTATTGATATTAACGATGATAACGAGAAATTCCTCACCGCCATAACGACAAATCATTTCATTTTCTTGGGCTTCGTCTTTTAACATGCCAGCAAATCCGCGTAAAACCTGATCGCCTACGGAGTGGCCGTGTGTATCGTTAATCTGTTTAAATTTATCTAAATCAAGCAGTACTATCGCTGTGCTAGGGCGAGGAGTTTGCTGTTCAATTTGCATCGTATGCCGATCTAGGGCAACTCGATTTAATAAGCCTGTTAATGGATCATGCGTTGCTTGCCTATAAAGACGAAGTAATAAACTCAGGTGAAAATGATTACTGGTCATAACCACACTGAGTAAGGCAAATAGCAGCCAAAGGTTTTGTAGGCTTTGAGCGCCAAAAGGGGATCCAGTAATAAAACCCGACAGTAATTGTAAGAGCAGTAACCCAGAGCCTAAAGTCAATGACTCGAGTAAAGTAAATGGAAAAATACTGAGCATTCCCACCAGTAAAAAGGGAATGAAGCTATAACCTATTAATGAATGGGGAATAATAAAAGAGAGGCTAATGAGCACCACGGCATAAAACAACGCAGGTAAAGCTAAGGTCATCCCACTTAAAAATAAATTCATTTTAGTGGATGCATTCGTCTTTTTACTAGCCCATAGGGTGAGCAAAAGCCCTATAAACATAACTCCTCGGGCTGGTAAAACCACATTAAACGCTTGTTTAGGGAGTAAAAACCAATCAAAAACAGCCCAAAAAGGGGTTAGGAGCACAAAGATTAAACAAATAGTCGCTAAGCGCGTGCGCAGGTATTCGCTGCGGGCAAAAATGAAGTCTTTGGAATGATATCGACTCGATAGTGTATCTCGCACAGCACTCACAATATTGTTAATTGTTGTTTTAAACATAGAAGTAATCACTGCAAATCATAGTAAAAGTCTACCCGTAGCTTAACTTAATCATCACCGCAATGCCCACATCATTTCTATTATTATATAAAAACGTATAATGATATTTGGCAGCATAAAAATGAGTAATAAACGAATAGGAGTTCTTATGTCTATGAAACAATTAACTGAAGCTGAAATAAAGGCGCTCCATACGGCCCTAGATGATGAGTATTTATCATGGACTACGTATGATCAGGTGATTCGAGATTTTGGTGAGGTTGCCAATGGTGATATGTATGATGAGCTTTTTAAAGCCACCAACAGAGAAGATATTTTTACAGGTGTTGCGTAACTTACAACAGGCATTCTTAGAACGTCACTTACCCGCTTTTCAGCGCTGTGTTGCCCGCGGTGAAGAGGGCGGCGGTAGGGGTGGCCAAGGGCTGGGGAAAGGTCGAGGTCAAGGCCAGGGCAGAGGGCAGGGTGGTGGTAGGCGGGGTCAAGCATAAGGCGTTATAGCAGGAGACTATTAGTGTAATAGATAAATAGAATTTAACTAATTGATGTTATCTTGTTACATTGAATTATCAAACAAACAACGAGGAAAAAGAATATGCAAACAACAGATACTATGGTCTATGGTTTACCCCGTCTAAATGAGCGAGCCCCTGATTTCAACGCACCTACTACAGACGGTAATAAGAGTTTAGATGACTACAAAGGTAAATGGTTGGTGCTGTTCTCTCATCCGGCTGACTTCACGCCAGTGTGTATCACTGAATTTATTGCTTTTGCTGAAATGGCACCGGAGTTCAATAAACGTAATTGTGAGTTATTAGGTTTATCTATAGATAGCAGTCATTCCCACATTGCATGGATGCGCAACATCAAAGAGAAGTTTGGTGTAGATATTCCTTTTCCCATTATTGCGGATTTGAAAATGGATGTAGCACGTGCTTACGGCATGATTCACCCAGGCGCTGATGATACTTCAGCTGTTCGCGCTACTTTCATGATTGATCCAGAAGGCATATTGCGCGCGATGGTGTATTACCCAGTGAGCAATGGTCGTTCCATTCCTGAGTTCATCCGTATGCTAGATGCCATGCAAACTAGTGATGAGCACAATGTGGCCACACCTGAAGGCTGGCAGCCTGGTGATCGTGTGATTGTTCCACCAGCAGCAACAGCCGCTGAAGCGAATAAACGTATGGAGTCCGGTGAATACGAGTGTGTAGATTTTTACTACTGCACAAAACAGCTATAAAAGCTAGGAATTAACCGCTTGGTTTTATAATTATTAACGGTTTTAGGTTATAGGCCTCATTATCAAAATTGATGGTGAGGCCTTTTTTGTTTAACGAAAATAAACACAAATTCGCTGCCCATCTAACTCATGCACCTGCATAGGAATTTCATAAAGATCGCTTAACACCTCACTACATATAATTTCCTCAGTTGTGCCTTGATAGGCTAATTGGCCACGTCGCATAGCCACAATCTGATCGGCATAGCAAGAGGCAAAGTTGATATCGTGCAGTACTACCACTATGGTTTTCCCTTTTTCATCTGCTGCACGGCGTAGTAATTGCATCATGCCTACTGCATGGTGTATGTCAATATTATTCAGGGGCTCATCGAGCAGCACATAATGCGTGTCTTGGCATAACACCATGGCCACATAGGCGCGTTGGCGTTGTCCACCCGACAGCTCATCCAAATGTCTATGTTGGTATTCACCCAGCTCCAGATAATGAATGGCATCATTTATATGCTGTTGATCCTCCGCGGTTAAACGTCCTGCAGAGTGAGGAAAACGACCAAAAGCAACCAAATCCCGAACGGTTAGCCGCAAGGTGGATTCGTTATGTTGGCGTAGTATGGCTAAACGTTTAGCCAGTTCAGGCCCGGGAGTACGAGTCACATCCAAGCCATCAATTTCCACACTGCCTGCGCTCATGGGCGTTAGGCGGCTTATCATCGATAATAAGGTGGATTTACCTGCGCCGTTGGGACCAATAATGGCGGTCAGTCCACCTTCGGCGATTTGTAGATTCACGCCATCCACGACTAATGTATTTTGATATTTTTTGCTTACTGCATGCGTTTCAATCATCGTTTATTTGGCTCCACGTAATAGCAATACAATAAATAACACACCACCACACAGCTCGATCACCATGGCTAACGGCAAACTAGAACTAAGTAGATGCTCAAACACCACCTGGCCGCCTACGAGGAAAACAATGCCCGCTAGTACGCTGGTGGGTAAGGTCCAACGATGTAGATGACTACCCGTTAACCAATACGCCACATTTGCTACCAGCAAACCAAAAAACAGCATAGGCCCCACCAGAGCCGTACTAATGGAAATTAATACGCAGATCAGTAACATCATCCACGTCACAGTTTTCGTGTAGGGAATGCCCAGATTAATCGCCACATCACGGCCTAAGTTCAGCACATCTAGCTGGCGACGCCAATGAAATAACAACGCGCTGCATAAAATAGCACCTATCCCACCGATCCATAACAACTTGAGATTAATACGATTAAAATTGGCGATGCCACTGCCTTGTTGTATGGAAAACTCGCTAGGGTCAAACACACGTAAGGCTAAATCGGCTAATTCACGAAATAACAAGCCACCCACTATCCCCAATAAGATAAGCATATGCAGGCCGCGTACCGAATCGTTAAATAGTAGACGAAATAGCAGTAATGCAATGGCTACCATTGTGGCCACTTCAACGATAAATCGAAGCTCCATAGGTACAGCAGCGCCGTACTTAGTACTCCAAAATAGTAAAGCGATGGCATGCACTAATACATACAACACATCAAAGCCCATGAGTGATGGCGTTAAAATGCGATTATGGGTAATGGATTGGAATACCACCGTGGCTAAGCCCATGGTGACTGCCACAAGCACCATACCAAGCAAGCGGCTACCTCTATAGGGCACAATAAAACCCCATTCACTTTGTACATTGAGCGTCATAAAACTCACCATGCTGAGCAAAGCCAACACTGCCGTGATGCCGACGAGTAATTTACCGCGTGTAGTTAAGCCCATTGCTTGCGCCCTCGTAATAAAATAACCAAAAAGACGAGGCTACCGGCGATAGCAAGTATATTTGCAGAAGGGATTTCATAAGGATGAATTAAAAGCCTACCGAGTAAATCAGCGGCTAACATGAGCGCTGAACCGGCTAATGCCACCAAGGGAATAGCTCTACGCAAATTATCGCCTGTAATGAAACGAATGACATTAGGCACGATCAAACCAATAAAGGGTAGGGCGCCTGTAATAACAACTACGCTGGCGCTAATCATGGCTATCAGCAATATGCCTACCGCTAATAGTCCTTGATAGTTCACGCCTACATTGGTGGCAAAATCTTTTCCCATGCCAATCACTGTAAAACGATCAGCCAAAAATAGAGCGAGTAGCGTGATGCCTGCAGCCACCCAAAGCAGTTCGTAACGACCCCGTAAAATAGCGGAGAAATCACCACTGTTCCACGATCTAAGTGCTTGGGTTAGCTCAAATTGATGCGCTAATAGCTGATTGCCTGCGCTAATTACACCCGCCAGCACCAATCCTATTAAAGGTACTAGTAGTGCTGAACGTAAAGGGATGCGTTTAAGCACCGATAAAAAGAGTAGGGTGCCTAGCACAGCAAAAATTGTCACCACACTAAACTTAAGCCATAAGACCATACCGGGTGCAGCAAGTGTGCAGAGCAAGAGGCCAAGCGTAGCTGCATCCACGGTGCCAACCATAGAAGGATCAACCAATCGATTACGAGCTAGCATTTGCAAAATTAACCCCGACACTGCTAAAGCCGCTCCCGCTAAAATTAAGGCCAAGGTACGCGGCCACCGGCTTACAAATAGCAACTGCGTTACCCTATCATCAGGTTGTGTAAACAAGTGCAGCAACTTCATACGGCTGGCACCTACATTTAAACTGATAATAGACAGTACAAAAACAAGTAGTATGAAGCCGAATAACCACCAGAATAAACGGGGTTGTGCAGGGGAAGACGTCATGTTTTGCATTGATTTTTTATTTAGCAAACACCTGCAACAAATGATCCACACTGGTTTGCATAACGCCTAAACCACTGTTATCTAATAAATACCAGCTAACAGGGTCAAGATAAACGATTTGCCCCTTGGCACCGGCCTTTGTGGCTGCCACTAACTCGTTATCCATCATTTGCTGTGATGCCACCCCTTCGCGACCAATGGCTGCATCTCGGTCCATGACAAATAACCAGTCAGGATTCGCTTCTAACAAAAACTCATACGACACGGCTTGACCATGCCTACCGACTTTCAAATCGGCCACGGCAGGCTGAACGCCAAACACATCATTGATCATGCCAAACCGTGTCCCCATGCCAAACGCACTCATTTTGCCACCAGTGGTCAGTAAGGTTAATCCTGTGCCTTGATCAGCACTTAAAGTCTGCAACTCTTGCACTGAGTTTTGCAATTTTTCCGTTAACGCATGGGATTGTTCTTCACGATCAAAAATTTGACCTAAAATTTCCGTATTACGAACTACGCTATTTAGCATATCGCTTGGGTCAGGGGTGAGGTCAAGGGTAGGGCCGTATTTACTCACTTCGTTATATTTCCCACCCGCGCGGCGCCCCAAAATAATTAAATCGGGTTTAAGGTTTTGTAGTGCTTCATAATCAGGCTCAAATAATGTCCCTACTTTTACAAAACGATCGTCCGCATATTGTTCTAACATTGGCGGTAGGACGTTAGAATTGGGGATGCCTTGGGCTTCAAGCCCTAACACTGCCATGGTGTCTAAGGTAGACCAATCGAGTACCGCCACAGTTTTAGGGTGTTTTTGTACTTGAGTTTCTCCTTGGGCATGTTTAATAGTTAATAGCTCTTCTGCTTGTACTGATAAGGCGGCACTGGCTAGGAGTAGACTTAGTACCGAAGGGAGTACTCGAAAAACGGTGGATAAGTTCAAACGCATCATGAATTCCTTGAGTGATTAGAGATGAGAATGATATATGATATGCGAATGATTCTTATTTGCAAGTATAGTTTTAAATTTACTGATTAAAAAAAACGCTCCTTGATATAGAGCGCTTTTTTTGTGAAGCTTCTAAGCGTTTATTTTGCTGCCAGTAGCGCCTGATTGCCTGCCGTCATTTCTACCGGAATCTTATCTAACTTGATGGATTTCTTCTCTTTTTCATTCGCTAAAGCCGCCAAATCGAAATTAATATAATTCATGTTAGCGTAGCTGCGTACACTGAACTGTAATTGACGCAGGTCTGACAAGGCGGTCCAAGACGTATATTCCGTTGTGTACACGGGATGACCTTCCACACCGGGTGCAGTGATGTTGGCTATTTCACCGGTGAAACGATTATCCATGGTGATACCACGCGGGCGGTCAAAGTTATTCATCACATGTGCTAAGGTGCTAAGGGCTTTCTCAGGAGTCTTAGCTTTTTCAGCAAATTGAGAATAATAAACAGCGCGCACAAATCGGCCCACGGAAGTGTTTGAGGCCGGTAGAGCAACGGTGGCAATGCCTGAGTCGGGTTGTTCGAAATGCACGCCATTAAGTTCAAGCTTAGACTGATCTTTATTATTCAAAAAGGTGTAATTATTGAGATTGGTCATGTGCCAAGCAAATTCAGGACCATTAGTCATCACACCAATCGGATTATCAATCACGTTTTGTTCGCCGTTAGAGAATTCAATAACTAGAGAGTCACCATTAGCGTCGTGTAGCGTATAATGAAAAGGAGTTTTCAATATACCCAGCGGTAATAAGGCTGTGACTAATACCGGCTGTTCTTCAAGCGCGGCTTTAACTTCTTTTACACTACCAAACTGAGATAAAGCCCAAGCTCCCAAATCAATGGCTGCTAGCACATCAGTGGTTTTTTTCAGCATATCTTTAGGGCCTTCAGTGCTAGCATAAGCAAGCACACTAAAACTGAGCCCTTGATCATTCAAACCTTCCACAACTTTTAGATCTTTAGTGATTGGATCAGGAACGGTCAATGACATAAAACCAAATTTACTCTGAAAATTTAAAGCAGCTTGATCGTCGGCTTTAGAGCTAAAATCTGTTCCTTTAGGAAAGTAAGTCGCCTCATAGGGTAGTTCCATAGGCAGCTCCATGGTTCTACCGGCATAAGGCGCGCCGTTGGCATCGGTATAGAGTAATGAAGTACAAGCATGAGCGATACTCGGTAATGCAATGGCTCCTGCCATTACGCTTGCCATGAGAGTTCGTGTCAATGTATTAGCTTTAAACATTTGAAAGTCCTTGTTAATCAATAAACTGAGTGAATAAATGACTGAAATAGAAAGGCTCTTAGAAGACACAGTAAAAACCTTACGTGCTGAGCAGGAAAAGCGGGAGCAAAAAATGCTAAACGATATCGCTCGACGGGAAAAAATAATGTTAATGGTTTTAGAAAAAAGAGAAAGTGAACAAAATAAAAGTAATCAACAAATAATGGAAAAGCTACAAGCCTTATCAGAACGCCTCACTCACATTGAACAGCGTAAATAGTAACGATTTATAGAGCAATGTAATAATTGAATAATTTATTTTAGGAATATTAGGAGTTTGTATGACAATAATTGATCGATTCTGCTTCCCATTTTTTATGGCATTATTTATGTCGTGCATCATGTCATTTGTGTTGACAGTGATTTATATGGGGTTTGTGGATGGTCTCTTATTAGAATGGCTTTATTCATGGGGTATTGCTTTTTTAATTGCTTTTCCTACGGCAACTTTAGTTGCTCCTTTAGTTGCAAAAATTTGCCATTTTTTGAAAAACAACAGCACAAAACAACACAAAAGCTTTTAAAGCTGATCCCAATACGGATTATCCCCAAAACGTTTTGCAATAAAGTCTATTAAGTACCGGCAACGTTGAGATAAAAAACGGTTTTTTGGGTAAACGGCGTAGGCATTTATGGTGGGGAATTGATACTGCTGTAACAAGGGGACTAATTCACCACGCGCCAAGGTTTGATAAGCGATAAACGTGGGCATATAAGTAATACCATGCCCTTTTACCGCCATATCAACTAAAAACTCACCATTTGTGGCTTTTATTTTTGAACTGGTTACTACAGTGTGTTTTTTTCCTTGGGGGTCAGTCAGTCTTAGCGTACTTTGCTTACTCAATCCGTATTGTAAAAACTTATGGTTTTCTAAGTCTTCTGCGGTTTTAGGCGTCCCCATTTTGCTTAAATACTCGGGACTAGCACAGAGTACAAAACGAATCAGCGCCAAACGTTTAGCTTGATAACTTGAATCTTGTAGCTCGCCAATGCGAATAGCAAGTTCATAGCCTTCTTCTACCAAATCAATATACCGATCAGAAAAATCCAGCTCAAAGTCTAAATTAGGATGCTGGTTCGCGTATTCATGAATGATTTCATTCAGATGCATCAAGCCGAATGATAGCGGTGCGGTCATTCTTAATGTGCCTTCAACGCGCGTAGGTGAGCCACTGGTTTGCTCATTTAACGCGTCGACCTTACTTAAAATACTGTTTGCACGTTGATAGTAGTATTCACCCGCTTCCGTTAAATTTGATTGTCTAGTCGTTCGGCTTAATAACTGACTATCTAGACGCGTTTCTAGCGCTTTGAGGCGTCGACTCACCGCAGATTTTGCGATATCTAATTGTTCGGCTGCTTTGGTGATACTGCCAGCATCCACAATACGTACAAACAACGCCATATCTTCTAGTTGTCCCATCATTGTTCTCCAAATTAGAACTATTATTTGTAATTATTGCGGTTTGTCTATGAGTGGTCAACAGTTAAGATATCTTTATCGTTTAGAGTTAACAAAATAACAAAACAATAAAAATAACAAGTTGAGGATATCTTATTATGAAAACAATTTATCATGCTGCCAATTCTCGTGGTACTGCAAATCATGGCTGGTTAAAAAGCAACCATACCTTTAGTTTTGCTAACTATTACGACCCTGATCGCATGGGGTTTGGTGCGTTACGGGTAATTAATGATGACCAGGTGCTTGGTGGCCAAGGTTTTGGTGTACACCCGCACCGGGATATGGAAATCATCAGTATCCCTTTATCCGGTAAGCTTAGCCATGGCGATAGCATAGGCAATAAAGGGGTAATAGAAACCGGTGAAATCCAAGTGATGTCTGCAGGTACGGGTATTACGCATTCTGAAATGAATGGCGATGCCACTGAGCCAGTAAAGTTTTTACAAATTTGGGTAATTCCAAATAAGATGAATGTAGCACCTCGTTATCAGCAGGTGAGCTTGGCAGATATTATGCAGCCTAATCAGTTTAATCAGGTACTTTCGTCTAATCCGGACGATGCGGGGGTATGGATTCATCAAAATGCTTGGTTTAGTCTAGGTGAGTTTGATGCGGGTCTAACGCCAAGCTATCAGCTTCGCGATGCAAGCAATGGTGTGTATGTGTTTGTGATTGGCGGTCAAGTTGTGGTGAATGGTCAAACCCTAGATACCCGAGATGGTTTAGGGATATGGAATACAGAGGATATCACCATGGATATAGTAGAGAAAGCACATGTGTTATTAATGGAAGTTCCACTAAGCATTTAATATCTAGTATCTGGTATCTAGTATCTAGATACCAGTACATAAAGCAAAAACCATGAGTATTCAAACCTTAAAACCACGCTTGGCAGATGTAGGTGGCATACCTATTGCCAGACTATTACCCAATAAAGGCAAGCAGCCGATCGGCGCATGGTGTTTTTTAGATCACATAGGTCCCGCTAGCTTTGCTAGAGAAGAGTCAGGTATGCAAGTAGGTAGTCATCCTCATACTAATCTACAAACATTTACGTGGGTCTTGGAAGGCGAAATATTGCATAAAGACAGCTTAGGCAATGAGCAAATTATTAGCAAAAACCAAGTCAATTTGATGACAGCAGGCACCGGGCCCACGCAAGGCATTAGTCATACCGAGCAAAGTGCTTTTGCGAATGCAGGCGGTTCTGCTGAGGCCGGACGGGATTTACATGGAGTGCAGTTATGGATAGCGTTGCCCAGTGATCAAGACATTGAGGCGAGCTTCTATCATTATCCTGAATTACCGAGTTGGACTGAAGGAGATGTAGCTCTCACTTTAACCACTGGCAGCTACACTACGGCCTCAGGAGAGAGTCACACGGCACCCACATTGCAATATTCAAAGCTGGTAGGTATTGATGTGCATTTTTTAGCAGATGCTAGCATCACTCTAAGTTTAGAAACGGGTTTTGAGTATGGTGTATTAGTTGTGCAGGGAGCTTTAGATTTTGCTGATCAGAGTTATCAACAAGATGAATTACTGCGTTTTGACGAAGCTGATATTAGCGATCAAAAAAGCATAAAAATTACGGCCAAAAAAGGTACCCGATTGATGTTCCTTGGTGGTGAGCCCTTAAGACAAAAGGTATTGCTATGGTGGAATTTTGTTGCTGATAACAAGGCTGAAATTGAGCAATCTATTCTTGATTGGAATAATTACCACCCGCGTTTTGGGGAGGTTGATTCTGATCTCAAACGTTTGGTGGCGCCTCCGTTACCCGCAGGCTTCAAAGAATAAGTAAATTAATAAACTAATTAACCGTTAACCATTAACCATTAATCATTAACATATATCAATATTTAATATTTAAGAATAATTATTATGTCTAAATTACAAACATTACAACAAGTTGCTGAAACCCGTCGTTCCATTTATGCGCTGAACGATCAATTACCGGTATCTAAAGAAGAGCTTTTAAAAGTGGTTGAGCATGCGATTTTGCATACGCCCTCTGCTTTTAACTCACAGTCTTCACGTATTATTGTTTTATTTGGTGATGAACATCAAAAACTATGGCAAATCACTGAAGACACACTACGTAGTATCGTTAATGATGAAGAGAGGTTTGTACCTACTCAGCAAAAAATTGATGGCTTTAAAGCCGGAGCAGGTACTATTCTCTTCTTTGAAGACCAAAGCGTAGTCAAAGCTTTACAAGAGCAAGCCCCACTCTATGCTGATAAATTCCCTTCTTGGTCAGATCACACCAGTGGTATGCACCAATATGTACTCTGGACTGCTTTAGCGAGTTTAAATATTGGTGCTAACTTGCAACACTATAACCCGGTGATTGACGAGCAAGTAGCCAGCACGTGGGAAGTGGATGCAAATTGGAGCTTAGTGGCACAAATGGTATTTGGTGGCATTGCGCAGCCTGCTGGTGAAAAAACTTTTGAGCCAATTGAAAAGCGTTTGAAAGTGTTTGGTTAATTACTCAACCTTCCTTAAGGTTAAAATTTGCTCACTGCGGCCAAAAGGCCCTTGAGTATCATGCAATATGGCGCTGGTGAGACCTATACCATCAGCGCCATATTGCTGTACAGCTTCTAAACCTAACCATTTACCCGTGGGGTAGCGGTGCATATGAATTTGCAAGTCCAGATTTGGAAATCCCCATGCGATTTCCTTTTGCTGCCTAGCTGCGATGCCATTAGCGGCATCCACCATCCCCATAAGGTGAGAAAAATCACTGGTTGTTTGACTATCCAGCATTTCTTTGTCATTAGTTAACCACACGATCCCTTTTCCTGCACGATGATTTTCATCAGTTTTTGCTATAAGGCTTTCAACATAGGCACCGGGCCAATGTTTCAAACCATCCCAGTACTTTAAGCTGTCGGGGTGAGAAACCGGCTGATCTTCTAGACCGGCTATTTCTTTACTGTCTTGAACACGCATTCGCCACGCTCTAGCGACCACACATATTCTGTTATTCGCTTGCATTTCTGCTTCCAGCAATTCTATGGTTTTTCCTGGCCGAATAATACGCGTTGTGATGGTGAACTCACCTGCAGGAATCAGACCAAAAATATCAAAACTCAGACGAGCTAAACGCATATCAGAGCGGGGTGAAAAAGCATCTAATTCAGTAGCTATGATGCCACTGACTGGGCCCATGTGTTGTTCATGTGGATTCCAGGCACCTTGTGCGTGATGGGTAGAGCGGTAATGCGCTTTAACTACAGTACCCTTATCCTTGTGTTCAGTTTTTTTATCTATTAATTGGTAATATGAACCCATCACTCTTTCCTTGTCGTATTTAATTTATGAAGCTATTAATCTAGTAGAGTATCTCACTATTGAGCGCTTTTTTTCAAGAATGGCGGCGCTACATGAATTTCATAATCTGCCGCAAGCAGTTCATCTACAAATGCAGAAGGTGCTGTAGAATCGGCAATAATATACGATTTTTTCTTGGCTCTTGTGAGCGCCACATAGAATAAGCGTCTTTCTTCCGAGTGCGGAAAGTTATCTAAGCTAGGTAATAAGGCTTCTAGCAGCGCATCATTGCTACTTTGATTAGGGAAACCTACCTTACCCTTAAAAAAACCAAGTAAAATACAATAGTCGGCCTCTAAACCTTTAGCACCATGAAAGGTCCAGTAGTTCATATTTTCCCTATATTTAGTAGCAATGTATGTTTGTGTATTTTTTAAAAGGTATCGATAACGTGCCAGTACAGCGATAGAGCCTGTAGGATCATGTTTACGAATGGTCTCTATCACTTGCAAGGCACGCTGTTCGATCTTATTTTCATTTTCTTTGGTGCGGCTATCTAGCAGATAAATCTGAGGTTCAGAAACCTGATGATGGGTTTTTATATGTTTTTTAAATTGCTGGGGATTTTGCATTACAAAATGGCCTGCCACTTCCGCAATGTTATTGTTATAGCGAAAGGTTTTTTGCAGCATGGTTTTCGTATTAGAGCCTACTAACGTATCGAACTGCGTAGTGAGCTCGAGCTTACCACCAGCAAAGCGATAGATCGCTTGCCAATCATCGCCTACGGCAGTTAGATGTGGCTTTGGCCCAAAGTTAATTAACGATTTAATTAACTCCATCCTAGCACCAGAAATATCTTGAAATTCATCAATTAATATATGTTGCCAAACAGGGGTGAACTGTTGGGTCTGTAGGGTCTTTATAGAGCGAAGAATCATATCATCAAAATCAATGGTTTCTTGGCGTAAAAGCTCTGCTTTATAAGCCTCAACTATTTCCCATAAAAAAGCCGCTTGTTTCTTGGCTTTATTAACTTTTGCTAATTGCAGTCTTTCTAAGATGCTTTCGGGGTTAAGTTGCTCGGTACGAATGGCCTGTAAGCACTTCAGGTAGAGTTGCACACCTTCTAAAATAAAACCATTTTTGTTGAGAGTTTGAAAAACTTCCTCACTGGGTTTAGGTGCCGTTTTAATACCTGTTTTTTTTATTATGAAACTCAATCTTTTCTCTAGTCTAGCTTCATCTCCCTTGAAATGCCGTGGTTTTATGAAGTATGTATTTTGATTATTCCCATCTAGTAAATGAAAATTAGCCGTATTATGAATACCGATTTTTGTGCCTTCTTTTGTTGAAATAAGACGTGGTTTGTAGCGGTAGTTAACGGAGTGCAAAAATAACCAATTTGCTATAAATAATTCTTCATAACTATCTACTTTTTCGTTTTGTAAGGTACGAAGTTCGTTGTCACGTATGTACTTTTGGTATTCACTTTCATTTTGAAAATTAAAAGGATTGGTGGGTTTTGTAGAAACTTCAATAAAACTAAGTAAGGTTTTTGAGTCGGTTTTTAATCGTTCAGTAAGCCAGTTTGAAAGCCATATTTCACGTTTCAAAGAATCATTGACGAATACAGAGAGGTAGGTAGGGAGTTGCGCTTGTTGCAGTATCATGCGACCTAAAGCATGAAAAGTCATGATGTGGGGTTTGCTTTTCATCTCTAGACCTAACTGCTGTGCACGCTGGCTAAGTCGTTCTCTAAGTTCTTGGGCTGCGGCGGTGTTATAAGCTAGTACAAGAATATCGGTAGCAGAGGCCTTGTTACTATCAATTAAATCCAGCACTTTAGCCACGATCACCGAGGTTTTCCCCGTGCCTGCTGCCGCTAATACTAGATTACGATCATTATTTCGTATGACAGCTAGACGTTGTTCTTCGGTAAGTGGATTTGATTCGACTTGATCGTGAAAATGTTGACGTTTATCTAAAGTGGTTTTTTCATAGTGTGCTCTTAATTTATCTACATGTTGCTCAATAGGCGTATACCGCACAATTTGCTCTACTTGATAGACTGTGATGACGTCAAGAACTTCATGCCACTTTGATTTTTCTCTTAAATAACACGTTATAAATGGATTAATTTGTTGAGCTAAAAGAGAAATAGAGGAGTCTCTTAAGTAGTTTTCAATCGCTAGTTGATTAAATATCTGTATTATTTTTTTAGCCTGTTGAGCTGACATTTCAGTGGTATTACCCGAAAAACGCTTTGTGGTAGGGGTGCGCCATTTAGCTAGAAATAAGTAAAAAGATTTCATCAGCTCAGTATAGACTCAGTAATACAGATTGTTTCTAGCTACAATGATGATTTTGTCCGGATTTATATAGAAAGTTTTGATGTGGTTACGTATAGGATATGTATTTGGCAGTTTTTTCTTGTGAGAGCTAATTTTAATCGTTAGACTCGTGAAGGGAGCGGAGAAAAATAAATTAATTAATCATTTCTCCGTTTCGTTTTCGTCAATCATAAACGAAGGAGATTTAAATGACGACGTACACCTTCCAAACGCTTGCTACTTTGACCGCATCAGTTGTTTTTGCTTTTTCAGCTGTAGGGCAAGCTCAAGCGGTAGAAGCTTCAACTCTACCAGAGCTTCAATTTTCTGAAATACCCAAAGAATCTCAGAGCAACTACACAGGTGACCGCTGGAGTTATATGGAGGCAGGTTCCGCAGAGGCTCCTCCTATTATCTTTTTGCACGGGGTGGGTGCAAATTCCATGCATTGGCGTCATCAATATAATGGGCTTAGTGATGATTTTCGAGTTATAGGTTGGAATGCGCCAGGCTATATGCTTACAGATGGTTTTAAATCAGAGCGGCCTAGCTGCAAAGATTATGCCGATAGCTTAAAAGATTTTCTTAAATCTTTAGAGTTAGAGCGCGTGAATATTGTGGGTAATTCGTTTGGAAGTCGCGTCGCCCAATGTTTTGGTATGCATTATCCCGAGCAAGTAATTAGAATGGCCTTTACTGGAACAGGCCTTGGGCGAAACGTTCCTGAGGAAGAAGTGAATAAAATAATGGTGCAGCGACGGGCCCAAGTATCCAGTGGAGGATACGGTTTCGGCGAGCGGGTAAATGCGTTATTAGGGCCTAATGCTACTCCTGAAACTGTTGAAGAAGTACGTCATGTATTGCGCGCGACGAATCCGGAAGGGTTTCTGGGAGGTATAGGGCTAGGTCTTGATTCCTCTTATCAACCAGAGCTTTCCGGCCCTAAACTGACGTTTCCTGTTTTGTTGATCCATGGCGATGTGGATCGTGTGAATTCTCTTGAAGGGGCCGAGGCGGTTTTAGAGTATTTGCCTAATGGTCGCCTTGAGGTTTTTAAAGATATTGGTCATCTTCCTGAGGTAGAGTTGCCTGAGCAAGTTAATAATTTATTGAGAGAACACTTTCAGCAATAATTAATGATGTGTTTTTTAACAATGAGTGTAGGGTGAGCTTCCATCACCTCTACACTCATTGTTTGCTTAATGCTTTTTCAAAAAACTTCCTCTAATCTTTGACGAATTTTATTTACAGTTAAAAATACCTTTTTCTTATGCGTTTCTAGAAAAACAATTATGCCTACATTTAAATCTATGCCTAGGGCGAAAACAGGCCGTAATGCGAGTAATAATACGGAACAAGTTTCTTTATCTAAACAGCCAGCCAAGCGATTTAGTTTTAAACGGATTCTTATGCTGCTTTTACTTATTGTTATTGTGATGTTAATGAGCATAGGAACTACCATTTATTTTACATGGCCCGCGAGTGCTGAGTTTATGGGTTTAGGCATAAATTCGCAAAAAAATGTAATAGAGCCTATTGAAAAAGAAGCAAGGTCAGTACCCATACCTTCAGAAAAACCGTTGTTTTTTACATTAGAGCCTTTTACAGCAACTATTACTGATGGATCGCGCTCACGTATTATTCACGTGGCTATTACTCCGCAAGTAGCGGATGAAGCTTCTTTGAAGTTGCTAGAGAACTATAAACCTCTTGTACGTGATCGGATTTTACGTATTCTTTCCGAGCAAAATTCCGTACATGTACAAACACCTGAAGGGCGTCAGCAGCTAGTTGATTCTTTATTAAATTCGTTAAGTCAATCCTACGATAATAGCCCTTTAACTACTCCTCGTATTCAAGACTTGTTTTTTACGGCTTTTGTGATTCAATAATTATTTTATGAGCACCATCCCTATCAAAAATATTCTCAAAAACGAAATCAGTTGCACAAACTGTAAAGCGTATTGTTGTCGTTTAGAGGTTTTGCTCATCAGTGATACGGGAGTACCCGATGAGCATATCGCCGTAGATAAGTGGGGTTCAGAAACCATGTTGCGTTTAGAAGATGGCTGGTGCTCAGCCATAGACCGTAGCACCTTTATGTGCACTATTTACGAAAATCGTCCGTGGATTTGTAGAGAATTTGAAATGGGGTCTTACGAGTGCAGAGAAGAAAGGGACGCGAATAGCCACTGTTTGTAACCCTTGTAGGGGGTGGGGCCATGCCTGCAAAAACAAAAAAAGCCCCGAATAAATTAATATTCGAGGCTTTCAAATTTGGTTGCGGGAGCTGGATTTGAACCAACGACCTTCGGGTTATGAGCCCGACGAGCTACCATGCTGCTCCATCCCGCGTCAGAAGTATTAATATAGCCTACCTATAAAAATAAAGCAAGTGCTATTACGCTAATTGCTTTAATTCTTACGTTTTATAGCGTGGTTTGCGTGTTGCCTTTACGCACTTAATCCATCAGACGACCACATGCGTACGCAGTTACGGTTGTCTGCCTTTGCTTGATATAAGGCCTCATCGGCACAGATAAGTAACTTGTGTAGGTTATAGCCTGCCTGGGTTGCGGTAGCAATCCCAATACTAGAGGTTACGCAAATTGATAGCTCACGTTTACTACGGCACGCTAGTTCTTGCAGAACATTCAAAGCGAGTTCGTTTATCTCTGGAAGACTTTTGGCCATAAAGAGCATAACAAATTCTTCACCACCGAGACGAGCATAATAGCCCTGTTCAGCTATAACATCTTTTAACACCTGAGCAAAGAGTTTCAATACTTGATCACCAATATCATGTCCATATTGATCATTAATTTTTTTAAAATTATCTAGATCACACATTAACAAAGCCACTTATTTTTGTTGATTAACTGCTTTTTGGATAGTGATGGGAGCCTGATCAAATAATGCGCGTCGGTTGGGGATTTGGGTTAGGCTATCTTGTAGGGCGGCTAGCTTGTGCTGATACTCCTCTCGGCCGCGTACTAGCATTAAGGTGGTAAAACTTAGACAGATGAACATAATCATCGCTACGAAAAGGGTGATTTCCGCATCGGGATCCAGTGACCAAAATTGAAAATCGCCAACGGTTAAGGCTAATCTATAGTTATAAAAAAGGATAATGCCAATTAACACCATAGTCAGAGGCAAGGTTGTCTGGGAGTTTTTTCGCCAAAACGGTTGAATTTCTCTTAGGGCAAAGAGTAAATAAAAGGTAGCGATGAGAGTGAAGGCAAGCACACGCCAGACGGGCTCTACTGTAAAGTTGGGCCATAATAGGCACAGTAAAACCCAAAGGACAGGAGCTAAAAGCATCCAGTCCCAATTTGAACTGACCCCAAGAAGTTGGACACCCTTCCAACCTTTTGGGGTTTTTCTATGGCTAAATATAGTGCAGAACTTAAGCTATATCTTGTAAAAAGTTATGCGTCAGGGCAG
>NZ_JBYBKW010000006.1:0-198667 GCF_057475285.1 Paenalcaligenes sp. DL 309 | reverse complement strand
ATCGCTAAAATCTGGTTGTCAGTATATCGTGACTTACGCATAGAAAACTCCTTGGAAATAGGATAACAAATTTTCTACTTATAACTACTGGGGTTTTTCGGGGGGATTACACAGGCATGTCTTCTTTTAGCCCTTTACGTGCAATGGTGTGTATCTGTTCTGCACCGCCATAAACTCCTTTTGGATCATCCAAATATTTTAAATCCCAACGGGCAAAAATCCAGTGAGGCGTCCAAGCAGTCACCACAATGTTTTCTTTGTTTTCAATGGCGCTACCCAAGGCAGCCGTCATGGTGGCATCACTGCCATCACGTAAACGCAGTGTAATCCCATAATTTTTGACGGCCTCTTCCGTGAGGCGTTGAATACCAGCACCAGGATCTATACCGATTATTTCGTTATTGAAGGCTTTGGCATAATCATTAAGATCTTCGATGGAGGTGACTTCACTGTAAGCAGGCACGGCTAAGCCGAGTTTAGTACCGTCTAGGTTGGGTCCTAAGTCTACAACTTCATTCCCTAGTTTGGCAGCGTAGTCAGCTTGTGAGGTGGGTAACCAAGCAGATAGGAAAGCGTCAGCGTCTCCATTGGCCACGGCTTGCCACATAGCCGCGCCTGCTAAAGAGCTTGTTTCTACCTTGTAGCCCGCTTGCTCTAAGAGAACTTTCATGACATTGGTGGAAGCCACGTTAGAGGTCCATTCTACGTATGCTAAATGCACAGTGCCTTTGTCCTGAGCTGCGTAGCTCATGCCAGAGGCGAGTATACTTAAACCTAAGCTTAAAGCGGTTATAGTTTTAGTCCAATTCTTTTGTTTAAACATAGTATAGTTTTTTTAATCCTTTTAGGAGATTACTGGTCTTTTTTCGTTTCTTTCTTTGTAAATGATTGAGTGAGGCGGTCTAGCAACATGGCTAAAATCACCACGGCAATACCCGCCACAAAACCATCACCTGGACGTAAACGCTGAATAGCACGCCAAACTTCACTACCTAAACCATCAGCCCCAATCATAGCTGCAATCACCACCATGGAGAGTGCCAACATTATGGTTTGGTTAATCCCCGCCATAATAGTAGGTAAAGATAAGGGGAGTTGGACCTTGAAAAGCTTCTGAGCGCGTGTGGCGCCGTAGGCATCAGCGGCTTCGATGAGATCAACAGGTACTTGGCGTATTCCTAAAATAGTCAGACGAATTGCCGGTGGCATAGAGAAAATCACAGTGGCAAAGATGGCAGATACTGAACCTATACCAAAAAATGGAATGGCTGGAATTAGGTAAACAAAAGCGGGCATGGTCTGCATCAAATCTAAAAGAGGCATTACCATTCTATAAAGTCGGCTCGACAGTGCCGCTAAAATACCCAAGGGCAAGGCAACAGCTACCGCAATAGCAGTGGCAATAACCACTAAAGTTAAGGTTTGAATAGTGGGGATCCATAAATCCAGATTCCAGATTAGACCTAAGCCCAGTACTGCGCCTAGCGCTAATCGCCAGCTAGAAGCACGCCAGCAAGCTAAGGCAAAAATAGCAATTAAAGCCCACTCAGGAATAGCCATGAGTAAGTCATTCAAGCTATCAATCCCCGTTTGCGTAAAACGTGAAATGCTACGAGTGACCCCAGAATAGTTTGAGGTCAAGAAATTGAGCACATTATCTATCCAGGCGCTCAAAGGAAGGGTAGGGAGTGAATTCATACTGCTGGCTCTCCTGCTTTGGCCAACTCATCCAGTACCGCACCTTTGATGACGATACCGAGTAGTTGCTGTTCTTCATTAACGACGGCTAGAGGAATACTGCGCTCTGCGAAGAGGCCAAACAAATTGTTTAATGGCTCATCAGGGCTTACCATGGGTATTTCTTTATCCAAGTAGGCGGTGAGATCCTCCGCTTGGTCTTGGATGGCTCGTCTTACTGCACTGGCATCAATTAAGCCTACAAGACGGCGATCCCGACCCACAATATAAAGCGAGTCAAAACCGCTTTCTGTCATTTTATGTAAGGTAGTGCGAGGGCCATCTGTGGGTCTAGCCGTAACGCGGGCGGCTCGCATAGCACTGTTAGCAGTTAAGACCCGTGTTTTATCTACGCCTTCAATAAAGCGAGCCACGTAATTGTCAGCTGGACGGCTTAAAATTTGCTCAGGCGTGCCTTCTTGTACAATTTCTCCATCTTTAAGCAAAATAATTCGATCACCAATATTTAAGGCTTCATCTAAATCATGCGTAATAAAAATGGTGGTTTTTTTGGTGCGATATTGCAACTCTTGTAACTCTTGTTGCATGTCTTTGCGAATCAACGGGTCTAAAGCGGAAAAGGCCTCATCCATTAATAAGACGGCGCCATCATTGACCAAAGCTCTAGCAATACCTACGCGTTGCTGCATACCGCCAGAGAGTTGATGGGGGTAGGCGTCGGCCCATTCGCCTAAGCCCACTTGCTCTAGCACCTCAGTGCTAATGCGTTGACGTTCTGTTTTATTAACACCACGAATCTCTAAACCAAATTCTGCGTTTTCTTGTACTGTACGGTGAGGAAAGAGGGCAAAGTTTTGAAAAACCATCGAAAAATGCTTACGACGCACATCTAATAAGTCTTTGTCAGATAAACCTGTTATTTCCTCATCATCAATAAATATTTGGCCTTCAGTGGGCTCTATAAGCCTATTTAAACAGCGAATTAAGGTGGATTTACCCGAACCAGATAGGCCCATAATTACGAGTAATTCACCATCGTAGACATCAAAGTTGATGTTAGACAGACCTAAGGTTTGGCCTGTTTTTTCAAGAATTTCAGGGCGTTTCAAGCCTTGATTACGTAACTCAAGCGCTTTTTTGGGTTGTGAGCCAAAAATTTTGCTTAAGTTACGTACTTTTATTTTTATGGGTTTATCCTGTTGCATTAGTTATTGCCTGTTGTTTGCTCAACGTTTAACCATTTATTCACCATATCGGGATGCTCATCTACCCATTTTTTTGCACTTTCATACGGATCAGCACCGGGTTGCTCAATCAAGAGCATAACTTCGCCCATGTCTTCAGGTGTCCAGTTAAAGTTGCTCAGAATTGCGTAAGCTTCTGGTAAATCTTCTTTAAGGCCTTTACGTGTTATGGTGTGAATTTGTTCAGTACCGCCGTATACCCCTTTAGGGTCATCTAGGTATTTTAGATCCCAGCGTGCAAACATCCAGTGCGGAGTCCATGAAGTAACAACTATGTTTTCGTTGTTTTGTATAGCATTGCCTAAGGCTGCTGTCATGGTGGCATCGCTACCATCACGAAGGCGTAGATTTAGATTGTATTCTTTGACTACCTCTTCAGTTAAGCGTTGAATACCTGCACCAGGATCTATACCAATGATTTCACCACCAAAGCTTTTAGCGTGCTCATTAAGATCTTCAATGGAATCAACGTCTGCATAGGCGGGTACAGCTAAGCCCAGCTTAGCACCGTCTAAGCTCACACCTGCATCCACTACCTGATCACCAAGTTTTTTGTAGTAGTCTTCGTGGGTAACGGGTAACCAACCGGCTAAAAGGGCATCCGCATCACCGCTGGCCACGGCTTGCCACATGGCAGCACCGGTTAGAGAGGTAGTGTCTACATCAAAACCAGCTTGCTCTAAGACCGCCTTCATGACGTTGGTAGAAGCTACAGTAGAAGCCCACTCCACATAGGCTAAGTGCACTTTGCCTTTGCTTTCTGCGATGGCATTAGTGGTGGCACCTAATAAACCTAGACCTAATACAGAGGCGCCTAAAAGCTTACGTACGTTTTGTTTCCATATGCTTTGTTTTTGTGTATGCATAGTTACCCTTGTAATGATTCGTTATGTAATGATTAATGCTCCTAACCTTAACATGCTGCTAAGTACAAAAAAAGCCCTTTACCTTGCGAGGGTAAAGGGCTTTATGAGCGATAAGAGACATTTAGCGCCTTAATGGGGTAGCTAAAAGTGACTCTTAGAGCGCTTTTTGAATCTTCTCCACAGTCTCCTTAGCATCACCAAAACACATGTGGCTATTTTCATTAAAGAAAAGTGGATTCTGTACTCCCGCGTAGCCGGAGCTCATGGAGCGTTTGAAGACGATTACATTTTGAGCTTCCCATACATGTAATACTGGCATGCCAGCAATAGGACTTGTGGGGTCGGTGGCGGCAGCGGGGTTAACCGTGTCGTTAGCACCAATCACTAATACCACATCGGTATCTGCAAAATCATCGTTAATTTCATCCATTTCTAGCACAATGTCATAAGGCACTTTGGCCTCAGCCAAGAGTACGTTCATGTGGCCAGGCAAACGGCCGGCTACGGGGTGTATACCAAAACGTACATTCGTCCCATTTCTACGTAATATAGAGGTAATTTCTGCTACCGCATTCTGAGCATGTGCCACAGCCATACCATAACCGGGAGTGATAATAACCGAAGACGCATTCTTTAGCATTTCTGCTACGTCAGTGGGATCAATTTCTTTGTATTCTCCATCTTCGTCTTCGCTGGCACCACTGCTGCCTGCATCAGAACCGAAGCCACCGGCAATCACAGAGATAAAAGAACGGTTCATGGCCTTACACATGATATAAGACAGAATAGCACCGGATGAACCCACAAGAGCACCGGTCACGATGAGTAAGTCGTTTTCGAGCATAAAACCAGCGGCGGCAGCGGCCCAGCCTGAGTAGGAGTTCAGCATAGATACTACCACTGGCATATCTGCGCCCCCAATAGCAGCGACTAAATGCCAACCAAAGGCAAAGGCAATCAATGTCATGAGTAATAGAGGAAATACGGAGCCATCGACTTTCATGAACCACACTAATAGCAAGGCTGATACCACTAAAGCCGCTAAGTTTAAACCGTGCTTATAAGGCAGAGCTAAGGGTTTACTGGGAATTTTACCGTTGAGTTTGCCAAAGGCTACAATAGAGCCTGTAAAGGTTATTGCCCCAATAAACACACCAATAAACACCTCAACCAGATGGATGTTATGCATTTCTAAAGGAACAGTATGGGCGTTGAGGTAGCTGTTATAGCCTACTAATACGGCGGCCATCCCCACAAAGCTATGCAATAGGGCAATCAGTTCCGGCATCTCGGTCATTTCTACACGATGTGCTTTATAAATACCGATAACCGCCCCAATGATCATGGCGAGAATAATCCATGACATACCTGAGGCACTATCGCTAAATATAGTGGCAATGAGCGCAATCACCATACCGGCGATACCGAAGTAATTACCATTTTTAGCAGATTCTTGTTTAGAAAGCCCCGCTAAACTTAATATAAATAAAATTGCTGCAACAATATACGCTGCAGTCACTAAACCTTGAGACATAGATGTAATCCTTGTGTTTTATGCGAGCGTTTAATTGTCTTTTTGAAACATTTTAAGCATACGTCTAGTAACGTAAAAGCCGCCAAATATATTAATACTAGCTATAAGTATGGCAATAAAAGCGAGTAAAGAAATCATCCAATTGCCATGGCCAATTTGTAACAAGGCACCCACTACAATAATGCCGGAAATGGCATTCGTCACAGACATCAAAGGTGTGTGTAACGAATGGGTAACGTTCCACACCACGTAATAGCCCACCACACAAGATAAAACAAACACAATCATGTGGTTAAGAAAAGCAGAAGGTACGTTATTGCCCATCCATAAAAACAATAGCGCTACCACACCTAAAGGAAGGAGTTTTTTCCATAAAGGCACTGGCTTAGGGGGCTCTTTTTTAATGCTAGGAGCGGGTTTGGGTTTGGCTGCAGGAGCGGCCGATACCTGAATGGCGGGAGGGGGATACATGAGATCACCATCATGGGTGAGTGTCATATTACGAATTACCGCATCTTCAAAGTCCAGCTGCATTTCACCGTCTTTGTTGGGTGTCATGAGCTTAGCCAAGTTAGCCAGGTTGGTGGAGTAGAGCTGGGAAGATTGGCCAGGCAAGCGATTAACTAAATCGGTGTAACCGATCACTTTAACGCCGTTGTCGGTGATGATCATTTTATCGGCTACGGTGTATTCGCAATTACCACCGGTAGGGGCCGCTAAGTCTACAATCACAGAGCCCGGCTTCATGCTGTCTACCATTTCTTTGGTAATCAGTATGGGTGCCGTTTTACCCGGAATGGCTGCAGTAGTGATTATAATATCTATGTGTTTGGCTTGCTCGGCAAAGAGCGCCATTTCAGCTGCAATAAATTCTTCACTCATGGTAGAGGCGTAACCATCGCTGCCACTGTCATTGGCTTCTACAGGTACATCCAGCTTTAAAAATTCGCCCCCCATGGATTCAATCTGCTCGGCCACTTCTAAGCGTGTGTCAAAGGCTTTAACTATGGCGCCTAGCTGCATAGAGGCACCAATAGCAGATAATCCCGCTACCCCGGCACCAATGACTAATACCTCTGCAGGCGGTACACGACCCGCAGCGGTAATCTGCCCGGTAAAGAAGCGACCAAACTCACTAGCGGCTTCAACCACTGCACGGTAACCACTAATATTAGCCATAGAAGACAAAGCATCCATGGCTTGGGCTCTCGACATGCGAGGCACCATATCCATAGCAAGTACTGTGACTTTTTTGTCTTGTAACTGCTGTAAGAGCCTAGAGTTAAGAGCTGGCCAGAAAAAACTAATTAAAATAGTCCCTGGTTGAATTAAGTCTAAAGCAGAGTCACTAGGTGGGTTTACTTTAAAAACAATGGGGCAGTCCCAGATGTCTTTGCGCTCGACTAGAGTTGCACCTGCTTCCGCATAGGCACTGTCTTCTAGATAAGCGTTTGCACCGGCTCCTTTTTCTATAAGGACTTCGTAACCTAATTTTATGAGCTGCTCTACAGTTTTAGGCGTGGCAGCTACCCGCGTCTCGCCCGGCAGTGCCTCTTTGGGAATTCCTATCCTCATTGTTAACCTCTAGTAAAAAAAGAATAATTTATTGGTTTATTTGTTTGTTGTTAGGATAACCGATTTTTATACATATTCTGTACCGATTTCTGTATATGTTCCGTCATTTGCCTATATCATAGTATGCTATGAAGGAGAGAGTAAAAAATGTCAATGCATACAGCTTGACTATTTTTCGTTTTAAGTTTTTTTCTTATTAAATATGGAAGTCCCCTTTGACCAAAAAATCAATTACTCCTAACCATGACGCGGACGAAGGTGTGGACCGTTATGATTTGCCACCTGACTTTGATCCTTACGTGCCAAGTCGTGAAGATATCTTGACGTGTCTACGAGACAGTCAAAAACCTTTAACTATAGAACAACTGGCAGCGCAGTTGCACATAGCTATGCCTCTTTCAATAGGCGCAGAGCGTCGTTTGGCCGCTATGCAACGAGATGGGCAGCTTCGTATCAATGCAAAAAAACAAATTGAAATTAATACGAAAACGTCTTTTGTAGCGGGTCGAGTGCAAGGTCATCGCGATGGCTTTGGCTTTCTTATTCGAGATGACGGCCAGCAACCTGATTTGTTCCTGGCTCCGCGTGAAATGGCGCGTGTTTTACATGGTGACAGAATTCTCGTACGCCCTGACGGTGAGTACCGCGGTAAGCCTGAAGCCATCATAGTAGAAGTCTTAGAGCGCGCGACGAATAAATTAGTGGGGCGTTTACATAAAGAGCAGGGTATTTATACGGTTGCCCCAGAAGACCAACGTATTAAGCATGATATTTTTATTGCTCCTGCAGATATTGGTGGTGCCAAAGATGGTCAGGTAGTCACCGTAGAGATTACGCGTCAGCCAGCTCGCCATTTACAGCCTCAGGGAAAAGTAATAGAGGTCTTGGGTGAGATTGATGATCCCGGTATGGAAATTGAAATTGCCGTACGTAAGTTTGATGTTCCTGTTGATTTCTCCGATCAAACGCTGCAGCAAGCTGCAAAAATCCCTCAAAAAGTACGGGCTCATGAGTACAAGGGGCGCGTTGATTTACGCGATTTGCCTTTCATCACTATAGATGGCGCCGATGCCCGCGATTTTGATGATGCCGTGTATTGTGAAGAAATTAACGTAGGTCGTGGTAAAACGTACCGTAAAGGCTGGCGTTTATTGGTGGCTATTGCCGATGTGAGCCATTATGTGCAACCTAATGACGCTATTGATGAAGATGCTATCGAGCGCGGGACCAGTGTGTATTTTCCGCGTCGGGTTATTCCTATGCTGCCTGAAGCCTTGTCTAATGGTATTTGTTCTTTAAATCCGGGTGAGGATCGTCTCACTTTAGTGTGCGATATGGTGATTCCGGGTGAAGGGGCTCGTACAGGTAAAGTGACGGCCTATCAGTTTTACCCGGCGGTGATTCATTCTCATTCCCGTACCACTTATGATCAAATCTGGGATGCGCTGCAACAGCCACAAGGGCCTGCCGCTAAATCTTTAGGCGCTATCTATCCTTTTGTGCAAAGCAGTTATGAGCTTTTTCAAGCGTTGTTAACGCAGCGTCAAGAGCGAGGGGCCATTGACTTTGATACCGTGGAAACTAGCATTATTTGTAATGAGCTAGGGCGCATTGAACGCATTGAGCCTTTAGTACGTAATGATGCACATAAACTTATCGAAGAGTTTATGTTAGCCGCTAATACCTGTGCAGCAGATTTCATGAGACGTCATAAACGTTTTGGGTTATACCGAGTACATGAAGGCCCTACCACTGAAAAGTTAGCTGCCTTTAGAGAGCATTTGCGTACCGTAGGTTTGCATCTAGGTGGCGGTGATGAACCCACCACGGCGGATTATGCCAAAGTCATTAGTGAAGCTAAAGGGCGGTCGGATTTTGAAGTGATTCAAACCATGTGTTTACGTTCTATGCAGCAAGCTATTTATAGCCCTGAGAATAGTGGACACTTTGGTTTGTCTTATGATTTATATACGCACTTTACTTCACCTATACGTAGGTATCCAGATTTACTTACGCATCGTGTAATTAAATCTATTATCAAAGGCAAACGGTATGTGCCTAACATAGGCGCAGAGCCAGGTGAGGAATTGCTCACCCGTAATCAACGCGAACTCTCTATCTGGGAGCGCTTAGGAGCTATGCTTTCTGTGCGTGAGCGCCGTGCTGATGAAGCCTCTTATGATGTGCAGGCCTGGTTGAAGTGTTACTTCATGAAAGACCATGTGGGTGAAGTGTATAGCGGTAAAATTACCGGTGTAGCGGCTTTTGGTATCTTCATCACTTTAGATACCTTGTATGTTGAAGGGATGGTGCATATATCCGAACTGGGTTCTGACTACTTTATCTTTAATGAGGCGACCCATGATTTACGTGGAGAGCGTACAGGCATACGTTATAAGCTTACCGACGCGGTGCAAGTGCAAGTGGCTAGGGTTAATTTAGAAACACGTAAAATTGATTTTCGATTGATTGAAGGCACGGGGTATAAAACACTCACTTCAACCCCTAAAGCCGCGCGCACCGGTCGATCTCATAAAAAAGCAGCACCCGCTAAACCCAAAGGGCTTAAAGGCACAGCCAGTGAGCGCCGTGCTGCAGCCCGTAAAGCGGCCGCGGCAGAGAAATCGGGTGGGCGTAAGTCTAGACGCTCACGCCGTTAAACTTAACCTAAAGGATTGTTGTATATGTCATTACAAATGTTGGCGGGCTTTCATGCGGTACAGGCTCGCCTGCGTCACGCCGCTGAATCTATTAAAGAACTCTATATAGAGGAAGCACGTCGTGACAAGCGTATGCAAAATTTTATAACGCAGGCGGAGCAAGCGGGTGTGCGTATAATTTTTGCTGATAAAACACGTTTGGATACCCTGGCAAAAGGGGTGCGCCACCAAGGGGTAGTGGCTATGGCTGTAGAGGTGAAATTAGCCGTTGATATTGAAGATGTGCTAGATGAGCTCGAAGATAATGGTATCGCCCCTTTATTACTGATTTTAGACAGTGTTACCGATCCCCATAATCTAGGTGCTTGCCTGCGTACTGCCGATGCAGCGGGAGCTCATGCGGTGATTGCACCTAAAGATCGAGCCGTAGGGCTTAATGCCACTGTGCGTAGGGTAGCGAGTGGCGCTGCAGAAGCCTTGCCCTATATTACGGTCACTAACTTGGCACGCACTATGCGTCGCTTACGCGAACGCGATGTCTGGTTGGTGGGTACAGACGATCAAGCCACTGAATCCATGCATCAGGTGCACGGCAAACGTGGTATGGCTTGGGTTATGGGAGCAGAAGGTGAGGGCATGCGTCGTTTGACACGTGAAACGTGTGATGAACTCGTTAGTATTCCTATGCTGGGCTCTGTAGAGAGTTTAAATGTAAGTGTTGCCAGTGCGGTCTGTCTCTATGAAACATTACGTCAGCGCACAGTTGATTAATTAACGACTAAAAAGTAAATAAAAAATGAATAATGGATTCACTACACACATAGTGCATGCAGATAGACGTGCTGGTACAGAGCATGGTGCGGTACATCAGCCCTTACATCCTTCCTCAGAATATGGTTTTAGTGATGCTCGTGAGTTAGCAGCTGTTTTTCAAGGTAAGCCGGGCTTTAGTTACGCGCGCCAAGGGACGCCCACTACAGCAGCCTTGGAGCGTAAGATCACCCAAATGGAGCAGGGAATAGCGAGTGTCAGTTTTGCCTCAGGGATGGCGGCTGTTAGTGCCGTATTTCTTACTTTATTACGCCAGGGTGATCACCTCATTTGTAGTAAATATATTTTTGGTAATACCAATAGTGTGTTGCTCACCTTGCAGCAATTTGGGGTGGAAGTGACGTTAGTGGATGCCACAGATATTCAGGCCGTAAGAACAGCCAAACAGCCAAATACCCGTATGGTTTTTTGCGAAACCATTGCCAATCCAGGCACTCAACTTGCTGATCTAGCAGTCATAGGGCAGTGGTGTGCTGCAGAACAACTTTTGTTTGTAATAGACAACACGCTAAGCACCCCTTGGTTAGCTCCAGCCAAACTATTTCAGGCGGGTTTGGTGGTTAACTCGTTGTCCAAAGGTATTGGCGGCCATGGTCATGCTCTAGGTGGAATGGTGACTGATACGGGTTTGTTTGAGTGGTCGCAGTATCCCAATATTTTTCCGGCTTATCGTACAGGCAATAGTACGGGGTGGGGCATGGCCCAGATCAAGAAAAAAGGTTTGCGTGATATGGGGGCGGCCATGTCTTCTGATACAGCGCATCGTTTAGCTATAGGGGCTGAAACTTTATCCTTACGTATGCAGCAAGTCTGCCATAACGCTTTACGCTTAGCATTACATTTAGAACAACATCCCAAGGTAGTAAAAGTGCATTACCCGGGTTTGAGTTCACATCCACAGCATGTGAGAGCTACTGAGTACTTTGACGGTCGTTATGGCGGTCTTTTGAGTGTGGAGCTGCATGCAGACATTGATGTGTTTGATTTTCTAAATCGCTTACGGGTACTGGTGCTTTCAACGCACTTAGGCGATAACCGCAGTTTAGTCTTACCGGTTGCACATACTATTTATTATGAGATGGGGGCAGAGCAGCGGGCCTTAATGGGGATTTCTGATAATTTATTACGTATTTCTGTAGGCATAGAAGAGACTCAAGATTTGATTGATGATTTTAGTCAAGCCTTAGACGCTTTTTTTATTTAGGGGCTAAGTGTTCACATTTTCGTATTTAAGTGTTACAAACATAGTATTGATGCGGCTCTCAGTATAAGGTTTAACTTGACAGTTAGCGTGAATATAGGCTTAATACGTCCTTATAGGTGTCAGAGCTTAATTAAACCCCAATGAGAGCTGTCACTACTTTTTTCATATAACGTCTATCCTTCAGGTAGCGTACTACACATTATTCAGAGGTAATTCTTAAATGAATAAAACCGAGTTAATCGACTTTATTTCTAACAAAGCTGACTTATCTAAAGCGGACGCAGGTCGAGCCTTAGATGCCTTCATCGATGCGGTTACCACCACACTCAAAGACAAAGAATCCATCACTCTAGTTGGTTTTGGTACCTTTGCCGTATCTGAGCGTGCTGCTCGCACCGGTCGTAATCCTCGCACGGGCGAAGCCATTGAAATCAAAGCGGCAACCGTACCTAAATTCCGTCCCGGAAAAGCCCTACGTGATGCTGTTAACTAAATAGAATTTTAGGAGATGTAAAAATAAATGCTAAATACTCTTGCTTTTATTTTTAATACACTCTATAATTCTTTTTGTCGTCGCAGTTAAAGACGCACAGCAAGACCAAATGGGTGTTTAGCTCAGCTGGTAGAGCGGCGCCCTTACAAGGCGTAGGTCGGCGGTTCGATCCCGTCAACACCCACCACACCCTTGCTGTGTAATAAGGGCTTAACTACTAGATTAAGTCCTTTTGTTTTTATAGTTTAAATTTATTGCGATAGATAAGCCCTAATAAATTAAATGGGTGTTTAGCTCAGCTGGTAGAGCGGCGCCCTTACAAGGCGTAGGTCGGCGGTTCGATCCCGTCAACACCCACCATTTAATTTATTAAAAATGAGAACCAAAGCAATTTGCTTGGTTCTTTTTTTTCGTCTATTGATTACTATAAGGGAAAATCAGGTAGTCATCGGGCAGCTGCTTTTGCTATAACTAGACCGAACACAAAGTCATTAACAATAAATACCTCTTATTTAATCATATGCCACATGTATCAAAATGTATTATTAAGTATAGAGAAGCAAAGGGGAAGGCGTTATGAGTGCTATTTATTTAGTGGTCTTAGGCTTAGGTGGTATGGCTTTAGGCTACCTCTTTTATTCTAAATTCTTGGCCCAAAAAATATTTCAACTTGATGACTTTAGGCCTACACCGGCTCACGAGTTTGAAGATGGTATTGATTTTGTGCCTACTAATAAGTACGTACTGTGGGGGCATCATTTCACCTCGGTGGCAGGAGCCGCTCCTATAGTAGGCCCAGCTATTGCTGTGATCTGGGGTTGGTTACCTGCATTTTTATGGGTAACTTTAGGTACCATATTTTTTGCTGGAATTCATGATTTTGGCGCGATCTGGGCGAGTATTCGTAATAAAGCGAAGTCAGTGGGTTCGTTAACGGGTGATGTGGTGGGTAAACGTGCTCGTTCGGTTTTTATGATCGTTATTTTTCTAGTTTTATTGATGGTGAATGCGGTATTTGGTGTAGTGATTGCGGGTTTACTTATCAATAATCCTGGTTCAGTGGTACCCGTATGGGGTGCTATTGTTGTAGCGCTCATTATAGGACAGCTGATTTATCGTGCTAAGGCCAGCTTGTTTATAGTGTCTGTAATAGGGGTGATTGCCCTGTATGCGCTTATTTATGCAGGACCTCAGGTTCCATTGGCCTTGCCAGAAACCGTATTTGGTTTGTCAGACCGGGCCGCTTGGATTATTTTGCTTTTTGTGTATGCAGCCATCGCCTCCTTACTCCCAGTTTGGATGCTTTTACAGCCCCGTGATTACATTAATGGTCTGCAGCTTTTTGTGGGTTTAGGTTTAATTTATTTAGCGGTATTTATTGCAAACCCAACTATAGTCGCGCCTGCGATTAATCCTGATGTGCCTGCGGGTACGCCCTCAATGATTCCCTTGTTGTTTGTCACCATTGCGTGTGGGGCTATTTCTGGTTTTCATGGTTTGGTGGCATCTGGTACGACTTCTAAACAGCTCGATAAAGAGTCAGATGCTCGCTTAGTAGGGTATTTTGGTGCAGTGGGTGAGGGGGCGTTGGCCTTAGCGGCTATAGTGGCAGCTACCGCCGGCTTTGCTTCCTTGGCTGACTGGCAAGCGATGTACCATTCTTTTGGTCAAGGCGGAGTTAGTGCTTTTGTTAATGGCGGTGCCACCATATTGCATTCTGGTATCCCTTTTATTGATGCGGATATTGCAGCCACCATGCTTACCGTTATGGCGGCACTTTTTGCGGGTACAACCATGGATACCGGTTTACGTCTACAGCGTTATATCTTTCAAGAGTGGGGTGAAATCTATAATATAGCTTGGTTAGGCAAGCCGGTCCCAGCCACCTTATTAGCAGTGATTAGTTGTTTAATTTTAGCTTTTGGTGCCGGTGGTGCAGATGGCTCGGGCGGTTTACTCATTTGGCCTTTATTTGGCACAACTAACCAGTTATTAGCAGGCTTAACTCTACTTGTTATTGCGGTAATGTTGGTGCGTAAGCGTGTTACCGCCAATTATGTGATTTGGCCTTTAGCCTTTTTGCTTCTAATGACACTGGCGGCGCTACTGTTGCAGTTACGTAGTTTTTACCTAAAGCAAGATTGGTTCCTGTTTGGCTTAGATTTAATTGTACTCGTCGCAGCAGTATTGGTTACTTTAGAGTGTGTGAGCGCATTACGCTTTGAAAAACGCAAAATTGCAGAGGTTGTATAAATTATAAAGAGGTGTTGTATGAAAAAAGGCGTGTGGTCAAGATTTCGTCGCTGGTGTACTCATGCTAATGAGTTAGGTACGCAATATTACAACGCGCCTTATCGTGCTGCTATTGCTCGCGCTAAGCGTGAGGAAGAGGATTTATTTATGCTTTTGGTGTTTGCCGAAATGATGGGAGTACCCAACCCGGCATCCTGGTACACCTTAGAGTTACAGCCCATTTTATTAGAGCGCTTCCATGACTGGCATATACGTATGGGCATGGAGCGTTCTCCTTTAGATAATTTTAGGTGCTGCTAATGCCAAATCATCCGTTTTTTGATGTAGGGGGTCTTTTAAAGCAAAAAGTATTACTTGTAGGCGGTAAAGGGGGGGTAGGTAAAACTACCGTTTCATCGGCTTTAGCTGTGTATGCTGCAGCTCAAGGGCACCGTGTGTTGTTAGTTTCCACTGATCCAGCTCATAGTCTGAGCGATGTGTTCGGTCGTCATATAGGCAGTAAGCCGGTGTATATGGCTGAAAACTTGCATGCTTTAGAGTTAGATCCTGAAAAAGAGGTGGATGCTTATCTTGAACGGGTATTAGCTCAAATGCGACGTTATGCGGGGCCTGATCAAGTGCATGAGTTACAACGTCATTTACGCCTATCACGCTTATCGCCCGGAGCCCAAGAGGCCGCCTTACTGGAGCGTATTGCTCAGCTTTTAGACACTAGCTTTAAAGAATATGATTTACTTGTCTTTGATACAGCGCCTACAGGGCATACTTTACGGCTGTTTACCTTGCCTGAGGTCATGGCGGCTTGGACAGATGGTTTGTTAAAACATAATAAACGTTCTGAACAATTAGGTAAGGTGTTAGCACACTTAAGTCCAGGTCGAGATCTGTCTAATCCATTAAAAGATCCTCAAGAAGAGAAAAACCCAGATTTAGATGAGCGCAGTCAGCAATTAGTGGCTACCTTAGAAGCGCGTCAAAGTCTGTTTCATCGTACGCGTCGTCTATTACATGATGCTTCTGCTGCGGGTTTTTTATTTGTGCTCACACCAGAGCGTCTGCCTGTATTAGAAACGGAACGCGCAGTTAACTCCTTAGCTGACGTGGGCATTAACGTGGCCGGTTTAGTGGTGAATCGCGTGTTACCTAATCATTTAGACAGCGCGTTTTGGCAAAATCACTTGCAGCGCCAACAGCAGTATCTTACTGAGATAAAGCAGCGTTTAGGGCATTTACCTTGCAAGCAATTATTATTACAAGAGCAAGAAATACAAGGTACAGAAGCATTAAAAAACTTCGCTCAACAACTGTTAAGTCCTACACCATAACACTGTTATTGATAATCATTATCATTACTGTTAAGATGACGCTTTACTCATTATTTGTAAGCGTAGTATGACGCACCCTTCCCATGATTCGTTAGAGCGTTCACGCCTGTGGCTAAAGGTTACAGGACTGGTGGCTGCCATTGGTTTGCATGCAGGCGCAGTGGCGTTTTTAGTGTATAGCTCCGAGCCCAAGATGGTGGGCGAGCCTGCACAAGAAGAGGTTATTGCTGTTAGCTTAGTAGATATTAATGAATTAGAAGAGGGTGTAGAGGCCGAAGAAGTAGCAGAAGAAATTATTGAAGAGACAGTGATTGAAGAGCCTGAGCCTGAGCCTGAGCCTGAGCCTGAGCCGCAACCAGAACCGGAGCCAGAGCCAGTAGTAGAGGATCCTGTAATCCCTGAGCCTGTGGTGGAGAAACCCAAACCTCAGCCAAAACCTAAACCTAAACCTAAACCTAAACCTATTCCACAGCCTAAGCCAAAAATAGAAAAAAAAGTGGCTGAAATAGCTAAACCAGCCGCTGCTCCTAAAGCAGCACAAACGGATACTGATCTAGGTGGTCAAAAAGCCAAGGCGGTTAATCCCCATAAACCACGCGTGATTAGTCAAGTGAATTACCAAGGAGCTCCTCCACGCCCCGTTTATCCACGAGCTTCTCAGCGGCGTAACGAACAAGGTACCGCCATTGTGCGTGTAGTAATCACCACACAAGGCACGGTAGGGGAGTTATGGGTTAAAAGCTCTTCTGGACATGATCGTTTAGATAAAGCGGCTTTAGATGCCGTGCGTAAAGTAAGGTTTAAGCCTTATACCGAAAATGGCGTTGCATACAGAGCAATCGCCGACATTCCTTTTGATTTTGTTTTATAGGACTCAGGCATGATGCAGGAGCTAATAGATGTATTGTGGCTAACAGCAGCGCAAGTGCAAACCGCCACGCAAACTCAAGTACAAGAAGAGGGCATGCTGCATTTTATTGCACAAAGTGATTGGGTAGGCAAAGGCTTATTTATCGTACTGGTGTTGATGTCAGTGGCTAGTTGGTATTTAATCATAGTAAAGAGCATTACCTCTTATAATTTAAAACGGCGATCTAAGGCTTTTTTACGCGAGTTTTGGGCAGCGGGTTCTTTAGAGCAAGTAGAAAATGAAATTGCTACCCATGGAGCCACAGAGCCTTTCTCCCATTTGGCCAGTCATGCGATTCATGCCCAAGGCCATCATAAAAAATATGGGGCGTTACGCTTGGAAGAAAAAGGTTCTACAGAAGCCTTTATTACGCGTATTATGCGCAAAGTGATTGATGAAGAAACCGCTCGTTTAGAAAATGGCCTTACTATTTTGGCTTCAGTGGGTTCTACTGCGCCTTTTGTGGGGTTATTTGGAACCGTATGGGGGGTGTATCATGCCTTAATTAATATAGGCTTATCCAGTGAAGTGGCGTTAAACAGCATTGCTGGCCCTGTAGGTGAAGCATTGATTATGACAGGATTGGGTTTGGCGGTGGCGATTCCGGCTGTATTAGCTTATAACGGTTTTGTACGAACAAATCGCGTCTATTTAGCTCAATTAGATGCTTTTGCTCATGATCTATTCACCTTTCTCACCACCGGCCAGCAGGTTGCAGATGGTAATGGTAAGAAACTACATAACAGTAAAAACAAAGGGTAGTCGTTATGTCATTTGGCAGTTTTGATAAAGGCGGGTCACATAATGCGACGAATGCAGAAATTAATATGGTGCCCTTAATTGATGTGATGCTGGTGTTATTGGTCATTTTTTTGATTACCGCACCCTTATTAACCCATTCTATTTCTGTGCAACTACCTCAAGCCTCGGCACAACCGGTAGACAAAGAAAGTGTGTCTCTTGATTTAGCCGTGACGGCAGAAGGCTTAGTGTATTTAGATGACCAACTCATCGAGTTAGAAGATTTGACAGCGACTTTACAGCCTATGTCTTTAGAAAACCCTCAGCCTGAAATCCGTATTCGTGCAGATGAAGAAACGCGTTATGAACTTTTAGCACAAGTGATGAGTCGCGCTAAAGCGTCAGGTTTAACGCGCTTAGGTTTTGTTACCAGACCGGATGCGAGCACATTAGCGCCTAGCACAGCGCCCTAAAAGATAGAATTAGTATAAAATCGCTATATGCGAGTATTAATTATTGAAGATGACTGCGTTTTAGGGCCCGCACTGCGTGATTTTCTCTTAGAGCAAGGCTATATAACACAGCTGATTACACACGGTGATCAGCTGTTATTGTGTTTAGAAGAGACCCCTTTTGATCTTTTGGTTTTGGATCTTAATTTGCCGGGTTTAGGAGGGTTAGACGCCTTGCGTCAATTACGGCAAGCGAATTATGACGTGCCTGTGCTTATTTTAACCGCTCGTGATGCCTTAGAAGATAGAGTGGCGGGTTTAGATGCCGGTGCTGATGATTATGTTACGAAGCCATTTGAATTAGCTGAGCTGGCTGCACGCGTACGCGCTTTAGTACGGCGTCAACAAGGGCATTGTACAAAAGCTTTAGAATTTGGCGCTTTGCGTTTAGATACCCATCATCGCGAGCTACGTTTCAATAATCAGCGAGTTAGTGTTTCAGTGCGTGAGCTGGCATTGCTTGAATTACTAATGAGACGTGCGGGAAAAGTGGTTACAAAGCAGCAGATTATCCAGTCTTTTTCCGACAACAAGGTCATGTTTAGTGATAATGCCGTAGAAGTGTATGTGTATAGACTGCGTAAACGTTTAGAGCAAACAGGAGTAAAAATCCAAACCGTGCATGGTTTTGGTTATGCCCTAAATACTGCAAACCAGTCTACGGTCTAATATGTGCACTCGTTTTATGAGCTTAGGCCAATCCTTAAAAAAAGGTAGCTTAGCACGTCATTTGATGCAGCGATTATTCCCACCCATAGCCTTGCTAGTCATGTTGGATTTAGGCGTGACCTGGATCTTAACGAGTCGTATGCATTTAGAAGAGTGGCTATTACGTGATATTTTTTGGACCATGCTCTTAAGCCAGTTATTGTGGGTGGCGTTATTTGGTTGGGTGTTAATTAATGGTTTGCGTTCAGGTTTGGCCTCTGTGCAGCAGCTTGCTGACGATATTGCCGCTCAAGATACCGAGCAATTACAGCCTTTAGTAGCGGCTGATTTGCCAGCCGAGTTGCGTCCCTTAGTTGAGCACTTTAATCAGCTTTTAGGGCGTTTAGATAATAGTGTGATTGCACAAAAACGCTTTATTAGTCATGCGGCGCATCAGTTGCGTACACCTCTTAGTGCTCTACGCTTAGAAACTGAACTTATGTTAGCTAAAGAGTTGCCAGCCGATTTGCGCGTGCAGGTGCAGCGTATTAATCTCAGTACAGAGCGGATGATCCGTTTGGGCCAACAGTTACTAGTATTGGCGCGAGCGGATTCCGCTGCTAATCCCAAAGACCGCTTTATACGTTTAGATTTATGCGAGTGGGCGCGCACTAGCGGTGCTGAGTGGTTAACACGTGCTCAAGCACATCAACTTGAATTGGTGTTAATTGCTCCTGAGACACCCGCTTGGGTAGATGCAGATCCCTTATTGCTTGATGAGCTACTAGGTAATTTAATTGATAATGCCTTGCGTTATGCACACGCTAAAACGCGTATTACGCTTAGAGTAACGGTAAATCCGCCTACATTAAGTGTGGAAGACGATGGTGTGGGTATTACTATTAGTGATCATCATCAAGTATTTGAAGCGTTTTATCGGGGGGAGCAAAGCCAAAGTGACGGCTCTGGGCTCGGTTTAGCCATAGTAAGAGAAATTGCGTTGGCCCATGGAGCTGGCTGGAATTTATTGAGCCGACCCCATGTAATGGGCACTCGTATTAGTATCGTATTCCCGGGGCCTCGTATGGGAATAGGCTTAGATAGGCGAGTACCGCCTACCAAGAACTATTAATCAATAGGAGTAACTACACGTCCAGGAGTTTGTCGTTGAGAGGCGGCAGGATTCGCACCCTGACCTCGTGGATCTGGTTGATTTTGAGCAGCACCTGCACCTCTAGATACAGGGCGAGTTACCTCATAAGGCTCTCCGGGTACTTCAATGGTGGTATGACGCAACATGCCACCACCTCGAACTGAACCGTAAGTCTTAGTTTGGTGTTTACCTTGCATTTGTTCTATGCAGTGCTGACGCTGAGATTCGGGCAGTCTATTACAGCGAGCTATCCGGTTTTTTTCTAAGGTTTGCATATCAGGCGAGGTATGTTTGCGATTTCTATCATTATGTGCTGCATAAACATCCCGCTGACAATTAACTCTGGCGTCACCGCTTAAGGCTTTACACTCAGCTAAGGCTTCTTGATAAGACTGTTGTGGAGTTGAAGCTTGAGCATGGGCGACGCCTAGGGTTGCAAAGCTAAGACTGATGGCGGCAATGCTAAGAGATATCACATTTTTTTTCATTCTGAACTCCGTGTGGTTAAACATATAAGTAGTGTAACAAGAGCTTGTGTAACAAAAAGTAAACGTTTACTGCTGAGGGTTATGGCTGATGTTTATCCTCGTCCTCATCTGCTATTTGCTCCTTGGATTTTGTAGGCAAGTCCATTGAACCGGGTTCGTCGGGGGCGTAGTCGGTCAGACGTTGACGCAATTCTCGCTTTATGGCGGCTCGCATGAGTAAAATAGCGGTAACAGGTGAAGTAATAATTAATAATACCGTAATAATCAGTGGATAGATTAGTAGTTGCTTTGCTGTCACGCTGGCGGTCAGGGCACAGGCTATTAATAAACAAAACACCCCCAAGGTATTGCCTAAAGTAGGCGCGTGCATACGGGAGTAAAAGTGTTTAAGCCGCACTAAACCCAACGTGCCTACTAAGGTAATAATGCCACTGAGCACAATTAATAAACTAATAATAGCATTAAGCCAAAAGGGAAAAGTACTCATGGCTCAATTACCTCAGCACGTAAGAGAAATTTGGCCATTACCGCTGAACCTACAAAGCCAAAAAGCGCGATTAATAAAGCAATGTCAAAATACAAATGCGTGCCAAAACGCAAACCTAAAGCCAGTAATGCCATCAAACCATTACTGTACATGGTATCTAAGGCTAAAACCCTATCGGCAGCGGTGGGGCCGGTTAATAAGCGATAAGCAGCCACGGCAATGCCGATGCTATAGCAAAGCAAAGCAAATAAACTCGCCCAGTAAATCATTTAAAAATCTCTATTAAAGGTTCTTGATAACGCTTTTGAATAGTATCTAACCAAAATTGCTCGTCTTTTAAATCTAAAATATGCAAAGTAAGTATTTGTTCTTTTTCATCAAAACCAGACCAAACCGTACCTGGCGTATACGTAATAATACAGGCTAAGGCGGCTAAGCCATGCGGATCTTGTAGTGTTAAGGGAATATCTAAAAAACCCGGAGTAGGTTTGGCTTTTTTCGTAAAAAGTACAATAAAGCCTACGTCATAGTTTGATTTTACAATGTCTAAAGCCACATGCCAGCACAGCCTGAGGGCTAAAAAGGGGTGATGCATCGTGGCGCGTAATGGCCTAAAGGGAATGGCTGCAATACTTAATAAGATTCCAAACGTTATTCCTAAGGCTAAATGACCTACTGAAAAACCGTTTAAGAGTAGCCAAAGAAAGGTCAGCAGTAAGGGCAGAAAAGTAAAATTAAGGTATTTTCTTATCATGGCCTAATTCCTACAGAGCGAATGGAGTCGCGTGCCAAAACTGCCGCTACATAGCGGTGTGGCTCATCTAAATAGGCCGCGGTTTGTTCCAAGTAATTAGTGATAGGGCCTGCACGCATAGCTAACACCGCGCAGAGAGAAATAAGAAATGCCACAGGCAAAGCTTCATTAAGGCGTAACCGTGGTACCTGTATATCACTAAAACTCCAAAATAGACGAATTCCTGTCCTAGATAAAGCCATAATGCCAATAAAGCCAGAGAGTAAAACTGTGGCCGTAAACACCCAAGCATTCGCGGTGTAACCAGAAGACTTTAAGGCTGCGGATAATAATGAAATCTTAGCAACAAAACCCGATAAAGGCGGCAAACCTATAATAAGTAACGCGCAGGCAATAAAAGACATGCCCAAAAAAACCATAGCGGCAGGTATAGCTATGCCTACTACGTCATCAGAGCTGTCTTCGCTTTCGGGGTCCGCTAAGTCAAAGGCTTCTTGACTTACCGCTAATAAGTCAGCTCCAAAATTTTGGGCTCGACCAATCATCTCTAGCAGCATAAAAAATGCCCCTATGGCTAAAACTGAGCTAAGTAAATAATAAAGAGCGGGTCCAGTAAGAATAACGCCCGGCATGCCTAAGGCTGCCAATAAGGTGCCTGAAGAAATCACAACGCAATAACTGGCCATGCGCTCCGGTTGGTGGGCTGCTAGCATACCGAATGAGCCAAAGGCCAAGGTGGCTATACCGACTGGAAACATCCAGTCACCGCTAAAGGCCGCAGGTGCGCCCGTAGGAAGGAGTAGGGAACCTATGCGAAGCAGGGCGTAAATCCCTACCTTTGTCATAATTGAAAACATGCCCGCCACAGGGGCGCTGGTATTGGAGTAGGTAGCTATCAACCAGTAATTAAGTGGCCAAGCGGCCGCTTTGATTAAAAAAGCGACGCCTAAGACAGCTACCGCCGCTTCAAACATCAGGCGATCAGCGCCAGATAAGTTTCCTGCTTTATAGGCTAAATCTGCCATATTTAACGTGCCACTAATGCCATAAATAATCGCGATAGCAATCAGCAGTAAAAAGGAGGAAATTAAGTTAACCGCAATATAATGCAAACCTGCACTAACACGCTCACGCCCGGAGCCATGCAGCATTAAACCATAAGAAGCCGCGAGGAATACTTCAAAAAATACAAATAAGTTAAAAAGATCACCGGTTAAAAAAGCGCCATTTAAACCCATAATAAGCAGTTGAAATAGGGGGTGGAAATGCACGCCGGCTTTATCCCAACGGGCCGTAGCATACCACCAAGTGGTACTGGCTAAGATGCTAGTGAGCACCAGCATAATGGCTGCTAAACGATCCACCACCAGTACAATACCAAAAGGTGCGGGCCAATCACCCAGTAGATAAACGCCCACACCATGGAGCCAATCGGTTCGTATGGAGCCATCCGCCATACCGAGCAGGTTGAGTGCTACATAAAACTGTAAAGCCAAAGAGAAGATACCTAACGCTATTTTGGCATGACGGTGTTTATCGCGCACTAACAGCATAATAGCTGCAGTCATTAATGGAATAGCGATAGGAAATACAGGGAGGTGTGTTTGCCACATTACGACTTTTCCTCACGGCCATCTACGTGATCGGTGCCGGTAAAACCACGATTAGCTAAAAGCACCACAAGAAAAAGGGCGGTGGTAGCAAAGCCAATTACAATAGCAGTTAATACCAAAGCTTGAGGTACTGGATCAGCATAGAGCATGGCATCAGCGCCACGTTCAGTAGAAATCACCGGGGGCGCGCCTAAGCGAATGCGCCCCATGGCAAAAATAAACAAGTTAATGGCATAGGATAATAAGGATAAGCCCATAATAAACTGAAAAGTTCGGGGGCGAAGCACAAGCCAGATTCCAGATCCAGCAAGCACCCCAATGGCTAAAGATAAAATAATTTCCATTAGACTTCCTGTTTTTTTTCTAAGGCTTTTTGAATAGAAGGCAGTTTTCTATAGAAACGTAGTGATTGATGCGCTATAGCTACCAAAATCAATACCGTAGAACCCACTACCAGCATATAAACCCCTATATCAAATAATAAGGCGCTAGAAGTATGAATGGTGCCTATGAAGGGGAGGTCTATATCCCAATTCTGGGCCGATAAAAATGGTTTCCCGTAGAGCCAAACAAGCATAGCGGCAAAACCAGCTGTAATCATGCCTAAGGCTACCCATGTTTGGGGCTGAATTAAGGGTCTTGACTCTACCCAAACTACGCCACCTACTATGTATTGCAAAATAATAGCAGTGGCCATAATTAACCCACCTACAAAGCCACCGCCTGGTAAGTTGTGCCCACGCAATAGGAAGTACAAAGAAATAAGTGTGGCAATGGGTAATAGTAAACGCACAAGCACAGCCGGTATTTTCATAATACCTTCAGGTAAAAGTGCATTTGGGTCAGGCTCTGTAAAAGTGGTGTCAAGCGCACTACGCTGGTTCTGGCGTCTAGTTAAGGGTACGGCTACGGTTTCCACCGGCGGGCGAAAGCGACGTAGGAGCGCATAGACACTTAACGCAACCACTCCTAATACCGTGATTTCTCCAAAGGTATCAAAGCCACGGAAATCAACCAATATCACGTTTACTACGTTGGAGCCCCCGCCTAGAGGTAGAGCTTTTTCAACTAAAAACTCTGAAATGCCTTTATTGGTGGGGCGGCTGAGCATTGCAAAAGCTAAAGCGGCTATACCGACACCTCCTGCGGTGGCCACAAAAATATCGCGTAGGTGTCGGTAGCGAGCCTTGGCTCGTAATAAGCCCAATCCGTCTACCAAAGGTTTAGGTTTAGGGAGCCAACGTAAACCTAATAAAATTAACACCACAGTAACCACTTCTACTGCTAATTGAGTGAGAGCTAAATCAGGCGCAGATAACCATGCGTAACTTAGACTAGTCACTAAGCCAGCACCGCCAGAAAGCAATAAGGCGGCCGGCCGATGAAACTTTGCATAATACGCTGCACCGATGGCGCAGGTCGCACCAGCAAGCCACATCAAAGCAAATAAAGGATCAATGGGGTTTAAGTGTTGGATGTTAAACCAATTACCTCTACTTAAAGGTAATGCCGTGACGGCAAGGGTAGCAACGAAGATAATGAGTACTTGGCGTTGTAAACGCGCTGAGTATGTGTAATTAATCACCATATCAGCACCGGTTTCTATCCAACCCATCAACCACTCAAAGAAACGGCGCCCATTCAAGCGATATAACAAGGGTGCACGATCAGAGCGGCCTGTGCGATAACGGTTTAAGATCCAAATCAAAGCAATGCCCCCTACCGTAGCGATGGCGCTCATGAGTAAAGGCATATTAAAACCTTCCCAAACATGCAATTGATAGTTAGGAGTTTGTACACCCAAAATGGAATAGACCGCCGTGTATAAAATGGGGCCTACCGTATATGCAGGTAAAATCCCTACGACTACACAAATTGTCCCCAAAATGGCATTGGGTACTAGCATAAAACGCGGTGGTTCGTGCGGCGTGCGAGGTAGATCTGTGGGCTCAGGACCAAAGAAAACTTGGCTAATAAAGCGTAATGAATAAGCCACACTGAATATACTTGCTATAACGGCAATTATAGGCAGCAACTGACTAAACCAATTATCATTAGTGGCAGCGAGGGTGGCCCCAAAAAACATTTCTTTGGAAATAAAGCCATTAAGTAAAGGAATACCCGCCATAGAAGCCGCAGCAATGGTGGCTAAGAGAGCGGTGATGGGCATAGCGTGACGTAAGCCTGATAAACGATTGAGGTTTCTAGTACCTGTTTCGTGGTCTACAATTCCTGCCGCCATAAATAAAGAGGCTTTAAAGGCGGCATGATTAATGATATGAAATATAGCCGCCACTAGAGCCATAGGCGTACTTAGGCCCAGTAGTAAGGTAATAAGCCCTAAGTGACTGATGGTAGAATAAGCTAATACGCCTTTCATATCGCGTTGAAAAGTCGCTACATAGGCCCCTAAGGTTAATGAGATCAGCCCGGCTCCACCTATGATCCATATCCATTCTTGTGTGCCTGACATCACCGGCCAAAAGCGTGCGAGTAAAAATACCCCCATATTTACCATGGTGGCTGAGTGTAAATAGGCCGAGACGGGGGTAGGTGCCGCCATGGCGCGCGGTAGCCAAATATGAAAGGGAAATTGAGCGCTTTTCGTCAGGGCACCTAAGGCAATTAATACTAATAAAATAGGGTACCAATGGTGGGCTTGAATTTGTTCGCGTGACTGCAGTACCGTGCCCAGATCATAGCTACCAGCTACTTGGCCTAGCATTAGGGCTCCTGCTAGTAAACACAAGCCGCCCCCACCTGTAATAACCAAAGACATACGGGCTCCGCGCCTGGCATCGCGGCGGTGGTACCAATAGGCAATCAACATAAATGAAGACAGGCTGGTGAGCTCCCAAAACACCACAAGCTGGATAAGATTCCCCGATATAACTACCCCTAGCATAGATCCCATAAAGATTTGTAAAAAGGCAAAAAAACGTCTAGCTGGATCTTGCGCAGAAAGGTAATAATGTGAGTACAACGCTATAGAAGCGCCTATACCACTTACAATTAAGCTAAAAAGCCAAGCGAAACCATCCATACGCAACGTAAAATCAATGCCGTAGGCGGGAATCCATTGCGAGGAAAATAGCGCGACTTCACCATCAAAAACAGTGGGAGTATAAACTAAAGTGGTAGCCGCGCAGATAAGCGCCACTATACCTGCTAGGGAGGCGTGCAGCTTGCGTTGAGAGGCGGGGAGTAATGAAGAGATCAGACTACCCAAAAAAGGGAGTGCTAAAATAATGAGCAGGTACATCAGGCTCTCGGTAACAAATTAGGAGTTTGGTTTTTAATAGTACGACATTTGTTGCTATTTACGGCAAAAAACGACCAAATTCAATGATAAATAATAAAAAACATGGGCTGCGTTCTGAGAAGGCTTGATCTATATCAATTAGTGAGTGGGAGTAGGAGGGCATAATTAAAGTCACCGTTTAAACGATTATTGTTTGTAGATTTAAGGTAGTAGGAGCTAACTATGAGTCATGACACCGCTGTCCCTATAGATACGGTCCATATATCAGAACGTCTGATAAAACGGTTTGATCGTTCAGGGCCGCGTTATACCTCGTACCCTACTGCTGATCGTTTTATGGCTGATTTTGATTCTAGTCATTATATAACGGCATTAACAGAACGCCAGCACCAAGCTAATCCATCGCCTTATTCGGTTTATGTGCATTTGCCTTTTTGCGCATCACTTTGTTATTTTTGTGCTTGCAATAAAATTATTACCCAGGATCATAGTCGCTCTAGCAGCTATGTAGATGCGGTTCTTAAAGAGATGGCTCTTTTAGAGCCCCACTTAGGAGAACAGCGCGCTACGACACAATTACATTTAGGGGGCGGTACGCCTACCTTTTTACAAGCCGATGAGTTAACTAAACTCATGCAAGGCATTCAGCAGCATTTCCAATTTACCGCAGACGCTGAATTAAGCATTGAAATTGACCCCCGCACGGTAAATGCTGAAAGCTTATCGTTTTTAGCAGAATTGGGTTTTAATCGCACGAGTTTTGGTGTGCAAGACTTTGATCCGGCGGTGCAGCAAGCGATTAATCGTATTCAGCCTTTAGAAATGGTAGAGCTTGCTATTGCCTCAAGTCGAGAAGTGGGTTTTGAGTCTATAAATACAGATTTAATTTATGGCTTACCAAAACAAAGCATCGCTAGTTTTAGTGATACGGTTGATGCTTTAGTGGCGTTACGTCCTGATCGTATTGCTTTATATAATTATGCGCATTTACCGCAACGATTTAAGTCACAGCGCTTGATTAATGCAGAAGATTTACCGAGTGCGGATGAGCGTCTACAGATTTTTTTGATGGCTGCACAGCGCTTATTAGATGCGGGGTATGAGTACATTGGTTTAGATCATTTTGCCTTACCTAATGATGAATTAAATTTAGCACGCTTAGATCATAGCTTACAACGCAATTTTCAAGGATACACCACGCGCGCAAATAGCGATCTTATTGGATTAGGGGTGTCAGCTATAGGTAAGGTGGGCGGTACGCATATTCAAAATCAACGCTCTTTAAAAGAATACCGTGCCACTATAGCAGCCAATGAATTAGCGACTTTTCGCGGCTTTGTGATGGATCAAGACGATCTATTACGTAGTGATGTAATTATGACATTAATGTGCAGCATGCCTGTGCATTTCTCCACATTCAACGCGCGTTACCAGATAGATATACAGCAGTATTTTGCCGCCGAGTTAGCGGCATTACAACCTTATGTAGAGGCAGGTTTAATAGAGATCACAAATCGCCACATACACGTCACAGCCAAAGGCCGTTTGTTCGTACGTGCTATTAGCATGGAGTTTGATAAATACTTACGTCAAGCGACTAATGCAACGTATTCACGGTTAATTTAACGGAAAATCAATCATGGTTATGCGGTTAGCGAATCACTCTTTGTTTCAAGGTTGGAGTAAGGCGGAGTTAAAAGCGTTATTCGCTGAATCGAGTCCGCAAGATTATAAGATGGGAGAGGTGATTTTTAAGCGAGGGCAGTACAGTACAGCTCTTTATTTCATTGAGGCAGGACAGGTGCAATTACAGTTAACATCGCCTAAAGGAGTGGTTAAGAAATTTACCACTCTGCATGCTGGTGAAAGTGTGGGTGAGGCGTATATGCTCATGGATAAGCCTTATGGTATTGATGCGGTGGCATTAAGTCCGGTAAATATGAGCACCGTGTCGCAAAAGTCATATTTTGAATATATAGCACAACACCCCCATTTAATGCGTTTACTGGTGGCTAGTCTCAGTGAGCGGCTTTATTACTTATTGGGTGATCTGTTTACTGCAAGGCTGCATTCAGGTACTCAGCGGGTGATTTGCTATTTACTGGAAGATTCGTTCTTGAGCTCAGGACCCCGTATTAGCTTAACGCAGCCTAAATCGAAGATAGCCGCCGCGTTAAATTTAACGCCGGAACACTTTTCTCGCATCTTAAATGACTTGTCATCACGCGGTTTTATTGTGGTAGAAGGGCGGCATATTGAGTTTTTAGATATAGAAGGACTGTTTGCTTATGAGCGCTAGTTTTTCTTTTCTCCACCTAAAGCGTCTAGCAACTCAGTAATCAACACATTCAGCTCTGTGCTCATCAGTAAAAAATCACTATCAAAGCTTTGGGCTTCATCTTGAGCGTTTTGTTCTTGTTGGTCGCTAAGTAAGTCTGTGGGAGTTAAACGTTTGACTTCTAAGCCGTCTGTTAGAACAAAAGAGATTTTATCTGCCCACGTAAGTGCTAAGCGAGTGCATTGTTTACCCTCACTAATATGCTTACGTACTTCGTCACTATCTAGATTATGACGAGCATAGCGTACTATCGCACGGCTTTCGCCAATTGCACGTAGCTCCGTATCTTGATCTATAGAAAATGGGTAAGGGGCGGTGAAATCAGCCAGCCAGCTTGTCATGGCGGTGCTAGGAGAGAGTTCAGTATAAACTGGTACAGCAGGAAACACCTCAAAGGTTTTAGCTAATAAACCCATCACTTCATCTGCAGTAGCCGCTGCGGCAGCATCTACGGCTAACCAATGGTTTATAGGATCTATCCATACAAAAATCTCCCGCTTTACACTAAAGGCGCGTGGTAACAGTTCTAGAATTAGATCGTCTTTCAGATCTCTCATCTGTTTGCGCCCCACCTTATAGCCTTGCTCTGCGGCTTTTTCTTTGGCACGTTCACGAGCGATTTGATTAATCACAGTGGTGGGCAACAGTTTTTTCTCTGCTTTAGCACACAATAAAATTTGCCCTTCAATACGATGCACTAAATCCGTATCCTCGCGCGGAGCTGTCCAGCCTAAGCTAACCGGATCTTGGCTGCCACCAGGTGTAAAAGCCTGTTTAGCAATGGCTTCGTCTATGGACTCTAGCTTCCACTCAGGGTGCAGACGAAAAAAACGTAAATTTTTAAACCACATAATTAAATAATACTTAATACAATAATAAATGAAAAAACAGACTTCAATTGTACGCACAAATACAGCACGCTAGGCTGAAAGTGCAGTTTTTTTAGCCATTGCTATTACTACATAGAGCAAAATAAGCGGAAATCTATTAAGCTAAACGATATGAGGTGTTAGTTAAAAGTGATTCGCCATCTGTTTATTTATACAGTACAATAAGAGCATAGCGATAACAATGAATATGGGCAAGCGCTCATTAATACAAAAAGGATAGTTACATGGATGATAGGCGTAATAAAGCAGTAGCTGCAGAGCGTGAGAAGGCTTTAGCCGCAGCATTATCTCAAATTGAAAAACAGTTTGGTAAAGGCTCCGTGATGCGTTATGGAGACAATCAAGTGGAGCATGATATACAAGTGTGTTCTACTGGTTCTTTAGGCCTTGATATAGCCTTAGGCGTTGGTGGTCTACCTCGTGGGCGTGTGATTGAGGTGTATGGCCCAGAATCTTCGGGTAAAACTACCCTTACCTTAGAAGTGATTGCAGAAATGCAAAAACTAGGCGGTACCTGCGCTTTTGTTGATGCTGAACATGCTTTAGATGTGCAGTATGCCTCTAAACTGGGGGTTAACCTTAGTGATCTTCTTATTTCTCAGCCAGATACCGGTGAGCAAGCCTTAGAAATCACAGAAGCGTTAGTGCGCTCGGGTTCTATAGATTTAATTGTGCTGGATTCGGTTGCGGCACTTACCCCCAAGGCTGAGATTGAGGGCGACATGGGAGACTCTTTACCCGGTTTACAAGCCAGACTCATGAGTCAAGCTTTGCGTAAACTTACTGCCGTTATTAAACGCAGTAATTGCATGGTTATCTTCATTAATCAGATCCGTATGAAAATTGGGGTAATGTTTGGTAATCCCGAAACCACTACAGGTGGTAATGCATTGAAGTTTTACTCTTCTGTGCGCTTAGATATTCGCCGTATTGGTGCAGTAAAGCGGGGTGATGAAGTAATAGGTAATGAAACCCGCGTTAAGGTAGTAAAAAATAAAGTAGCACCTCCTTTCAAGCAAGCTGAGTTTGACATCATGTATGGGGGCGGTATTTCACGTGAGGGTGAAATTATCGATTTAGGAGTGAAGGCTGAAATCGTCGATAGGGCAGGTGCTTGGTATAGTTACGAAGGCACACGTATTGGTCAAGGCAGAGATAATTCCCGTGAATACCTACGAGAAAATCCGGCGTTAGCACGTGAGATTGAAAACAGAGTCCGTGCCCACCATGGTATTGCTCCCCTAGAAGCCATCGTAGAGGAGGCCAAAGAAGAAGAGACTCCAACAGCAACAAAAACTGCGGCTAAAACAATTACAGACGACAAATAAGAGTGTTAATGCCTTATGCGTGAATTTGGTTTTGATGCTAACGATAATGATGAGGATTTTGAGCAGCTCGTAACTGAAGAGTCTAAAAGTACGAGCGCTGCCACAAACGCTACGCGCAAAGGGCCTAGTTTAAAAGCTCGCGCTATTGATTTTTTATCACGGCGTGAGCATTCGCGTTTAGAATTACGGCGCAAATTACAACGTCATAGTGATGATCTAGATGAAATTGATGCATTACTGGATGAGTTGCAAAAAGAAAATTGGCAGTCTGAAGCGCGTTATGCCCAAAGTCTTATTAATAGACGTGCGTATAAGTTTGGTACGGCTCGCGTAGTTCAAGAGCTGCGCCAAAATGGTGTTGCAGATAGTCATATAGAAGCGGTGCGTGAGCAGTTACAAGAGTCTGAGTTTGAGCGTGCCTTAGAAGTGTGGGAGCGCAAATTTGGCTTTGTTCCTGAAGATCGTAAGGCCTACGCAAAGCAGCACCGCTTTATGGCGAGTCGTGGTTTTAGTCCTGATCAATTGCGGCGCATACTCGATCGTCTTAGTAACTCCTTCTAGCTTAAAACTACTTTTACGCAAAATAGTGAAAAGCAGGTTCTTCAAGCATTAACATGGCTTTTATTCATCAATAGATAATTAATTATGTCTCATGGCCATTGGTTTTATGGTGATTAGGGCATTTTTCACCTGGTCTCACATATTACGGACAGCACGCAGGAAAAATGCGGCGTATTGAGTCAGGTGCGTTATACTCGGATGCTTAGATTCTTTGGTTATGTGTTTTATATAAGAGTGGTTTTTATGACGGTATCTACAACGCCAGTAGCACGTAAACCGCTACATAAACGCTCAATTACTCTAGAAGTGTTTGAGCGCGAAGACGGGCTTTGGGATATAGAAGCGCAGCTAATAGACACGAAGGCTTACAGCTTCTCTCTCAAAAGAGGTGGCGAACACCCGGCAGGAAAACCCGTGCATAATATGTTGTTATGTATCACTCTTGATAGTACGTATACTATTATTGATGCAAAAGCACAGTATATGGCAGCGCCGTACATAACTTGTGATGCAATTGCCAGCAGTTATAAGCAGTTAATTGGTTTAAATTTACTTCGGAAATTTAGGTATGAGGTTCGAGCCCGTTTTGCGGGTAGTCATGGTTGTACGCATATGACTGAGCTTATTAATGTGTTGCCTACAGCAGCCATTCAGGGCATTGCCTCTAGAGTAAAACCTGCTAAGTCAGATTCTGAACCAACTACGCGCCCATTTCATATTGGGGGCTGTCATGCTATGCGTGCTGATGGTGAGGTGGTACGAGAGTATTATCCTCAGTGGTATGAAAACCCCAATGCAGCATCTTAATCAAAGTAAATATGAGTTTTATTAATTAGGCTGATTGAGATAATTAATAATTTTTTTATGTGTTCTTAGACTGACAGGTACTAAATGAAAATTCATGAATATCAGGGCAAAGCACTGTTAAGAAAGTACGGTGTCGCAGTGCCAGAAGGCTATCCTGCGTTTTCCGTCGATGAGGCAGTGGCAGCAGCTGAAAAGCTAGGTGGGCCCGTTTGGGTGGTGAAAGCGCAAATTCATGCCGGCGGTCGCGGTATGGGTGGCGGCGTAAAAGTCGCACGTTCTATGGATGAGGTAAAGCAATTTGCTACTGAAATTTTAGGTATGCAACTGATTACCCATCAAACCGATCCATCCGGTCAAAAGGTACGTCGTTTACTGATCGAAGACGGTGCAGACATTAAACAAGAGTTTTACCTAGGTATAGTCACTGACCGTGAATCACAGCGTGTGTGTGTGATGGCTTCTGCCGAAGGCGGTATGGAAATTGAAGAAGTGGCTGAAACTAATCCTGAGAAAATTCTTAAGGTATTTGTTGATCCAGCCAAAGGGCTTACAATCGAAGAAGCCACCGGTTTAGCGGCAGGCATTGGTATTCCTGAAAGTTCTCAAGCACAAGCCGCTGATCAAATTCAAAAGCTATATCAGGTGTATTGGGATACAGATGCCTCTTTAGCAGAAATTAACCCGCTTATTTTGACGGGGTCCGGCGATATCATGGCCATTGATGCCAAGTTTAACTTTGACACCAATGCTTTATTCCGTCAGCCAGAGCTCGTGGAATTTCGTGACCTAGATGAAGAAGATCCCGCTGAGGTTGAGGCCAGTAAACACGATCTCGCTTACATTCAACTAGATGGCAATATTGGTTGTTTAGTGAACGGGGCGGGCTTAGCGATGGCTACTATGGATACCATTAAATTATTTGGTGGTGAGCCAGCCAACTTCTTAGACGTAGGGGGTGGAGCTACCGCTGAAAAAGTCACGGAAGCCTTTAAAATCATGTTAGCAAACGATGATGTTAAAGCTATTTTAGTGAATATTTTTGGTGGTATTATGCGTTGTGACGTGATTGCCGAAGGGGTAGTTGCAGCGTGTAAGGCAGTAGATTTAGATGTGCCGCTAGTAGTACGCATGAAAGGCACGAACGAAGAAATCGGTAAGAAAATCTTAGCCGATTCAGGTTTGCCTATCATTAGCGCCGACACCATGGCTGAAGCGGCCACTAAAGTCGTTGCTGCCACTAAATAACCGGAAAGGATTTTTTTCATGTCAATTCTGATTAACAAAGACACCAAGGTTATTACCCAAGGTATCACTGGTAAAACAGGCCAATATCATACTCGTATGTGTCGTGAGTACGGCAATGGTATGGCTGCCTTTGTGGCAGGGGTAAACCCACGCCGCGCAGGCGAAGAGTTTGAGGGCGTACCTATTTACGCCACGGTTAAAGAGGCCAAAGAGGCTACAGGTGCCACTGTATCTGTAATTTATGTGCCCCCAGCAGGTGCTGCAGATGCCATTTGGGAAGCTGTAGAGGCAGATTTAGACCTCGTTATTTGCATTACTGAAGGTATCCCTGTGCGCGATATGCTTGAAGTGCGTAATCGCATGCGAGCTGAAAACAAAAAGACCTTATTGTTAGGCCCCAATTGCCCCGGATTAATTGTGCCTGATGAAATTAAAATCGGTATTATGCCTGCACATATTCACCGTAAAGGTCGCATTGGTATCGTAAGTCGTTCAGGGACTTTAACCTATGAAGCCGTAGCGCAAGTGACTGAGCTTGGTTTAGGCCAGTCTGCTGCTGTTGGTATTGGAGGGGATCCCATTAATGGTTTAAAGCACATTGATGTGCTCAAAATGTTTAATGATGACCCCAACACCGATGCGGTGATTATGATTGGTGAGATTGGTGGTCCTGATGAGGTGATTGCCGCTCGCTGGGCCAAAGACAACATGACTAAACCCATTGTAGGCTTTATTGCTGGTGTTACCGCTCCTGCGGGTAAACGTATGGGCCATGCTGGTGCGCTTATCTCTGGTGGTGATGACACCGCAGATGCCAAGCTTAAAGTGATGGAAGAGTGCGGTATTAAAACCACACGTGATCCGTCTGAAATGGGTAAGTTGCTTAAATCTGTTCTTGATAGTTAATCATTAATTATCAACAGTTAAGTTTTGCTCATAGACCCTGCTTATTAATAGCGGGGTCTTTTTTTAAAAAATTATGGAAAATACTAGGCAAGCATTAGATACCCGAGCCAGCAGTTTAATGGTGTTGATGTGTTTAATTATGGCTTTTGGTCAAATTACACTTAAATACACTGTGGCCGATATGAACCCTACACTACAAATAGCATTGCGTTCAGGGGGCGCGGCTTGTTTGATTGTCTTAATGGCTTTGTGGCAAAAGCAGCCTTTATTTATGCTTAAAGGCGGTTGGAAGCCCGGGATAGTCGTGGGTCTACTTTTTGCAGGTGAGTTTTTATTGGTAGGAGAGGCGTTACGTTATACTACCGCTTCTCACGTGGCTATTTTTTTATATACTGCCCCTATTTTTGCTGCAGTAGGTTTGCATTTGTTCATTCCTACTGAGCGCTTAAGTTTTATACAGTGGCTAGGTGTAATACTTGCCTTTGTGGGTATAGTTATTAGCCTTTTAGGGCGTGATGGTAGCGGAAATACCTTAAGTAGTCCTAACTTATTTCTGGGCGATCTTTTAGCCATAGGTGGTGGTTTGTTTTGGGGGGTTACTACCGTTGTGGTGCGTAGTACTCGTCTTAAAGAGGCGCGAGCTACTGAAACGCTGCTGTATCAGCTTATTGCCGCTTTTATTCTTTTAGGGCTGGCAGCACTACTTATGGGTCAAGCGACGATCACTTGGACTTTTGCCTTATCTGCAAGCCTATTTTATCAAGTGGTTATTTTATCTTACGGGGCTTTATTACTTTGGTTTTGGTTGTTGCGTAAGTACTTGGCGTCACGTTTAGGAATATTGTCTTTTATGACGCCTTTGTTTGGTGTGATTTTTGGTGTGCTATTGCTTGATGAGAAAATTGATCGAAATTTTATCATGGGTGCTGCTTGTGTGATTGCTGGAATCTTGTTGGTAAATAGAAAGTAGTCGTTGTTTGCAGTTTGCAAGGGTAGTCAAATTACGTTACCCTTTGCGTGGGTATTTGCTTGGCATGGGGTTAAGCAAATAGGTAACGCGTAGGTCGGGCCGCCTATGCATTTAATTTTGAGTTTTATTATGGGTAATAATACCTCACCTAACACCCTTCCTTTAGGTCATCGTATCAGCCAGTCCGTGTCGGACGCTATCTCCCGTTTAACGCATATAGAAGCCTTTGGTGGTGTCGTATTGATTTTAGCGGCCTTGATAGCGTTAATTTGGGCTAATTCACCGTATGCACAAGGTTATACCGATTTTTGGGGGCAAACCGTGGCCTTTCAAATTGGTGATTTTTCCATGTCAAATAGTCTGCATTTTTGGGTTAATGATGCGTTGATGACGGTGTTCTTTTTAGTGGTAGGGATGGAAATTAGGCGTGAGATTCATGAAGGCGCTCTTGCAAGCTTTCGTCAAGCTTCCTTGCCTTTAGTGGCTGCAGCCGGTGGCGTTTTAGTGCCAGCCTTAGTTTATTTGGCGTTAAACTCAACGCCTACGCTTAGTATGGGATGGGCTGTGCCTACAGCCACTGATATTGCCTTTGCTGTAGGTGTATTGGCATTATTAGGTAAATCCATTCCTTCTAATGTACGCGTATTGTTATTAGCCGTTGCTATTATTGATGATATTGTTGCTGTATTGATTATCGCCTTTTTCTATTCAGGCGGTTTGGATTACACAGGTTTATGGTATGTGTTACTTGGCGTTGTATTAGTTATCACTTGGCAACGTTTAGGTTTTGCTTCCGCTTATCTTTACATTATTCCTGGTGCCATTTTATGGTTTGGTGTGATGAAAATGGGTGCTCACCCCACATTAGCAGGGGTAGTGCTGGGTTTAATGACCCCTGTTTATGCTAGACCTATGCTTGAAAACCCCTTGGTGCAAGTGGAAAAAAACATGCACCAAATCCGTAAACAGAGTGAAAATCCAGATACGGACGAAGCGCTTTTGCTACAATCTATTGAGAATATACGTGAAGCTCAGCGAGAGATGTTACCCCCCGTAGCCCGAGTGCAAATGCAGCTACATCCGTGGGTATCTTTTATTGTGATGCCAGTATTTGCTTTAGCCAACGCAGGAGTGAGTTTCCAAGGCTTAGATGTTTCTAGTGGAGGTGCCCAAACTGTTATGCTGGGTGTCATACTCGCTTTGGTTGTGGGTAAACCTCTGGGTATTTTTGTACTGTGTCGTTTAGCGGTATTGCTTAATATTTGTCAGTTACCAGAAGGGGTCAGTTGGTCTGGGGTTTTCCTTATTGGCTTATTAGCTGGTATAGGCTTTACGATGTCTATTTTCATCGGCACCTTAGCATTTGCAGATCAAGAGTTACTCGGTGCTGCTAAATTAGGGGTATTAACCGCTTCATTGTCAGCAGCTCTTATGGGCTTGGCATGGGGAGTATTTTACCTGCGACGCTTGCGTGCTTAATTCATACGTGTGGAATATAAAATGGGTTTCTTTTATTTAGGTTATTATTTATGCTGTGGGTTGTAATCGCTATTGCTGCCATATCTGTTATTTTAATGGTGCGAGGCGGCGGCTGGTATTTCAAAGAAGACAACAGCATAGAATATGCTCCCACGAAACGTAAAGGGTTTTATTATATAGTCGTGGGAGCCAGCCTAATTATGAGTTTGGCCGCTTGGAATGAGTTTTATTATAAACGTTCCCAAACGTCTTTAGAGCGTGAAGAAAAGCGTTTAGCCGCCATTTGTACTGATGTGGTTAAAGCGTATAACCGCTCTAAAGAACCCATAGAAGCCACCATGACAGACATGAAGCTTGTACAGTTTCCATTTTTACCGCGGGCGGCTTCTAAAGCCATTGGTAATTGTCAGTTTTCTATTATTGCTACGGTAGATGCCACGTATAGAACGGGTGGCACCCATGAGAAAACGTACGAAGCCTTAGTGGAGTTTGATCCCACGCAGGAAAGCTGGCATTTGCGCGATATAAAGTGGTTGGATGACTAACTATCTGTTATAACAAATAATTATGGCTGGCTAATTACTATTGGTATTATTGGTTAAAATTATGACTCAACACACTATAGATCGCAGCGCAGGCAATTGGTTTAAAGCGGAAGAATGGGAGACACTCAGTGAAGGTTTACCCGTTTATAGAGGCTTTAGCCGTCCTTTAGCAGAAGGGAGTAATCATATAGATCCTCCCACAGATAGGCAGCCTAAAAATATTCCTATGGCCGCTCACCGTATTATTGATCAATGGTTTTTAGAACATTTTGGTTTTAATTTCCGTACACGAGCACTTTTTGGCAGTGGGAGCACTGAAAAAGCAAAAGCCCACGCCGAGGGCGGGGAAATAGGCTTAATTCGTCCGGCGGCGGACTTCATGTTTTGCTGGAGCCCACACAGTTATGATTTATTTGGTGAATACGCTCAGCTTGAGTCTGATGAGCAGCTCCCAGAGCTACTAGAGCGGTTGGAGTTCACTACAGAAAACTTAGGCCTAGCCATTCGGTCTGGGCATGAAATTATGCTGGCATCAGACGCTTTTATTGCTGAAAAAGTACGTTATATCTAAGTCATCAATACCAGGTTAAAGGGTTACAAACCGGTTAACCCTCTAAGATCGATTCATCTAAAAAGCCCCCACTTTGGTGTGACCAGAGTCGAGCGTATATACCCCCATGTTGCAATAATTCTTGATGGGTGCCTTCTTCTACAATACGTCCTTTATCTAAGATGATCAGTCTATCCATGGCCGCAATAGTGGATAAACGATGGGCAATAGCAATCACGGTTTTGCCTTCCATTAGTTTGTCTAAGCTGCTTTGTATAGCCGCTTCTACTTCGGAGTCTAAGGCACTGGTGGCTTCATCCAATAATAAAATAGGGGCGTCTTTGAGCATGACGCGAGCAATGGCCACCCGTTGACGTTGACCGCCTGAAAGTTTTACACCGCGCTCACCCACTTGAGCATCATAGCCAGTGTTACCGTGCATATCGGTCAAGTCACTGATGAAGTCCGTGGCTTTTGCGCGTTCAGCAGCCTTTAACATTTGCGCTTCAGTAGCTTCAGGGCGCCCATAAAGAATATTGTCACGCATAGAGCGGTGTAGTAGCGAGGTGTCTTGGGTCACCATACCTATGGCACTGCGTAGGCTATCTTGGGTGACATCTGCAATGTTTTGTCCATCAATAGATATGCTGCCACTTTGTGGCTCGTGAAAACGTAGTAACAAATTAACTAAGGTGGATTTACCCGCGCCTGATCGTCCAATTAAACCTATACGCTCTCCGGGTTGTATGGTTAGATCAAGGTGATCAATCACGGGTTGATCTGAGTCTTTATAGCCAAAATTAACCCCGTTAAAGATGATTTTACCTTGACGTATTTTTAAGGTGGTAGCGTTAGGGGCATCTAGACTTAGGCGCGGTTTACTTAAGGTGTTGATACCATCTTGTATGGTACCTATGTTTTCAAAAAGTCCCGTCATTTGCCACATGACCCACTGTGAATAGCCAGACAGACGCAAAGCCATGGCAATAATGGCGGCTACTACACCCGCACTGGCTTGGTTTTGGGACCATAAATAGAGCGCAGTGCCACTGGAGCCTAAGAGTAGTAGCGTAGCCATTAGGTGGTTTGTGATTTTAAAGAAGCTTACAAGACGCATTTGAGCGTAACCAGTGATCCTAAACGCATCCATGGCTTGTTTGGCATAATCTGCTTCCCGCTTAGTGTGGGCAAACAGTTTTACCGTGGCTATATTAGTGTAGGCATCAGTAATACGGCCCGTCATCATAGAACGGGCATCCGCTTGTTTTTGTCCAATTTTTCCTAAGCGCGGTACAAAATACCAGCAAGCCAATACATAGATCATAATCCACACCACAAAGGGGATCATTAGACGTAATTCAAAACTACCTGCCAAAATTAAAATGCTGATTAAATAAACACTAATTCCAACCAGCACATCTACCACCATAAACACCACTTCACGCACAGCTAGTGCGGTTTGCATGATTTTAGTGGTGATACGACCAGCAAACTCATCGGCGTAAAAAGACATGCTTTGATCTAACATGAGGCGATGATAAAGCCAGCGTAAACGCATAGGAAAGTTAATCGCTAGCACTTGATGCATCACCATGCTTTGTATGGCGACTAACACCACGCTAGATAGTAAAATTGCGCCTAAGCCCAACAAGGTGCCACGTTGATCTTGCCAGAAATCAGCAGGTGAAACTGCACTTAACCAATCAACCACTTGACTCATAAAGGCAAATAAAACGGCCTCATAAGCCGCCAGCGCGGCTGAAGCGAGTGTTAGGAGGGCAATCCAGCTCCGCGTTCCCGTTGTGCAAACCCACATAAAGGCAAAAAAACCAGTAGGTGGTGTTACCAAGTCTGTTTTGGGGTAAGGCGGTACACGTCGTTCAAAAAAAGCAAACACAACTAATCCTTTGTTTTTCAATCAAGAGCAGGGTACCATTCCCTAAAAACCAAAAAGCCCGTATATCATTACGGGCTTTCTTAAAATTATTCTACCCTATGGGCAGTATAGAGGACGATGTCTTGCTTAGGCAGAACAAGATAAACATTCATCAGGTACTACCACGCCACTTTTTGAATAAAAGTAATATTGACTTAAGACGTTTTCATCCGTAAAGGCCATGGTCATTAGCTCTGCAATCTGATCTTCAGAGCCTTCGTCTGCAACGAAGAAGTTAATAGACTGACCTTGGCAGGTGTGTTTTTGACGCTGTGAAGCATGACGCAAAATGACTTTTTGCTCTACCTCATACGCATTCATAAACACTTGCTTTTCTTCATCAGTGAGCCAGTCTACATGTTGTACGCTACCGATATTGTTAATAATATCGCGTATAGTAGCTTCATTATAGACGCCTTTTTCTTTCATTTTCTCATAGAAGACGGGCGGAATACGACGCAACTCACCTACAGCAGATGCCATATCAAAAATCATCCCCGCATCAGGTGACCATGACTCACTCACTCCACCCATTAATAAGGCGGTGGATTTTGTGGGTGCATAGGCTGTGCGGTGTGTATTACGTACGCCATAGCCTTTACACCATTCGGGCTCACCAAATTTTTCAGCTAACCATTTGGAGGCACGTAAAGATTCTTCTGAGATGTGTTTTGCCATTTCATTAGATAAAAATTGCGCCTCTAAGCTGCCATAAGGAATGCCTTTAGACTGCAAATAGGTATGAAAACCCATGGCACCTAAACCTATAGCTCTGCCTTTAATCGTAAAGTCGCGTACTTTTTCTAAGCCAGGCATACCCTCACTGTTACGAATAAAATCTTCACATAAGCAGTCTAGGAATACCGTAGCAATAAAAACGGAGTCTGAGTTTTTTATCTGCTCCCAATTAACTAAGTTCATGGAGGCTAAGATGCACGAATAGGTATAGTCTTCAGAACTATGCAGCATGATTTCTGTACATAGATTTGTGGCCTTGATATCTAAGCCTAAGTCTTTGTACATCTGGGGGCGCTGTCTGTTAGCCTTATCAATAAAGAAAAAGTAGCCTTTACCAGTAACTAGCTTGACATATAAAGCACGCGTAAATTTACGACTGGCTTCGGGGTCACCATTTTTTAGGGCTTCAATAAAACTATCACGTACGGTCCAACCAAAGTTTTTACCGTCAGGATCTCGCATAAGCAGATCAACGGCTTCATCCCAGTCAGGGTGCTCTATATCTAAATAACCCGCAACGGCACCACGTCTATTGCCGCCTTGGCTAATTTTAGAAGCGCAAGTAAAGTAATCTTCCATGACGGGGACGGGACCACTTGCTTCACCGCCCGCTGTAATTGGAGCACCACGAGGACGGATGGAGCTGAAGTCAGCACTTGTACCGAAACCATTTTTAGATAGTAGCGCCATCTCTTTTAAACCATCATAAAAAGAGACCACACTATCGCCCACAAATTGCCCTGAGCAAGACACGTTCATGCCGCGGTTAGTGCCCGTATTGGAAAGCGCGGGAGTAGCGGGCGATAAAATGCCATTCCAGAGTTCATTAAAAAAGAGCTCTTCCCATTTTTCTTCTTCCCCTACCATATATTGCGCTAAAGTTTTAGCAATAGTACGGTGACGCCCTAATACAGCCGGCTCATCTTGGTATTGGTAGTTTTCTTTAAAAAGCTGCCAGCCTTGCGTGATGTACCAAGGGGGGAGGTGGCCAATTTCTTGTAAATGTTTACGTTCAGCACTGAGTTGTTCAAACATCTGTACTTTATCTTCCGCAATACCGGACTCTCTATACGGCGACATGCTCTACCTCTGGTCTAAATGTGAGTTTATAACGATCCCAGTTACGACGGTATTGGATTTGAGTGCCGGCAAAAAAATCAGGCACCTTTACGGTGTTAAGTTGGTCGTAAAACCAGCCTGAAATTAGACCTGGCTCTTGGTTAAACATAGCAGGCATATCTAGACGTTCAAGTACAATATCAACGCGATCTCGTACAAACTCTAGAAGCTCTTCTTTGGTAGTAACACGGTTGCCCGGTATCTCAAACATGAGATCAATGATGCGAGCTTCATGTTGGTAGAGCGTTTCTGCCATCTTCCAAATGGCTTCGCGTAGTGCTTTATCTTGTGCTTCGTTGTGAAAGCCCATGGCTGCGCGCTCTTGTTTGCATTCTTTGTGTAAAAAGCTGGAAGCAATAGAGTGAAAGTTTTCATCTTTGGCTGAGGCATCTATACCCGACACAAAATGCGGAATAAGGTTAAAGCCGCGGCTATTAAAGCCTTTGAAAAAACCAAAAGCAGAATACAGTACCACTCCTTCAAGTAAAGCTAGAGCAGCTGTGACCTCTAGAGGGCAATCGCTTTCAGCGTAACTGTCTATGAAGTCAATACGTTCAGCCAAAATAGAATCCCGCTTCCATTGTGTATAGAATTCATCAGTGGAATTACCCATTACCTTGTTACCTAAGTCATAAAAAGGCGCGTGTACGTGTAGTTCTACATCTGTGAATTTGGCACACATACGAGCAATTTCAGGGCGAGGAAACATTTTGGGGATTTTGCCACCCCAAAGGTTTTCACCACCTAACATCAGCTCATATTGGGTGAGTATGGATTGTGCTGTTAAGACCCCATGAAGTTCAGCTTCATTTAGATTGATTTTGAAATCCTGCTCATCTTCTTCTACGCCAAGTTCTTCAGCGGTCCAGTAAATGTCTTGCTGACCAATGGCCATTTCGGTGGCCCAGGGGTATCTGGCAACGTACGAATCCGTAGGGGTTTCTATTTGACTTTTGTAGATCATAAAATCCTAGTCCTTGGTTATAGGCTATGCAGAATGCGGTGGTGTGCTTGTCTCGTTGCTAACTAGCGCAGACAATAGCAAGGCATCCTAAACAGAGCACTAGGCTCAAAATTTAGCCGGTAATTTTTTAGGGAAAGGTATAGGTGCTGTTTTTTGTACAGTACGCTTTGGTTTTTTGTGTTCAGTGCCACCATGTAGATGGTTAGGGTGTTAAACCACAACATTTGGTGTTTTTATTTATTGTAGTACGTATAGGTTGTGGTTTGCAACTGAAGAGCACAAATATAATATATGACGTTTTTTCGCAAATGCTTGTGCTTGAGCAGCTATATTTAGCCTAAAGCATCATAAGCGATTCGTGGTGTAATAGCAAAACGTTGTGGTGTATATGTCTAAAAAAATTAAGGAATTCTATGAGCAAATATCGTTTTATGACCGCGGCTATTGTGATGAGTGGTTTGCTGGGCGCGTGTGCTACGCAAAAAGATATTTTGCCCACTCAGGAGAATGTGGATTTAGCAAAATATGCGGGGGTTTGGTATGAGCAGGCATTATTGCCTAATCGTTTTCAAAAAAAATGTGTTTCTGATGTGAGTGCGGAATACTTGCCACTAGATAGCACCCGTTTGCAAGTGGTAAATCAATGCAGAAAGGCCGATGGTAGTTTGAGTGTGGCTAAAGGTGTGGCTAGGCTTAATGGTTCTATGAAGCCAGCGAATCCTGCTGTGTTACAAGTGCGTTTTGCGCCCGCTTGGCTTAGTTGGTTGCCTATGGTGTGGGGTAACTATTGGATTATAAAAACAGTGGGCGAGTATGAGTATTCTTTGGTAGGGAGTCCAGACCGTAACTATTTATGGGTGCTTTCTAGAGAGAAGCAAGCCGATAGGACGGTGGTAGAAGAATTGCTAAAGTATGCTGATAGCTTAGGTTTTGCAGTTGATAAGGTGAAATATACCGCGCAGAACCCCTAATAAACACAAATTGGAAAAAATAAACCCAAGTAAATACAGGTTACTATAGTGTCTTTAATTGAAAAAAGATTGGCTTAAGAAAAAGGGAAAAAGAGTTATGTTTGAGCTGTTAAGAGTAAAGAAGGTGTTGTTAAGCTTCTCTTTAATAGCAGTCAGTGCTGTGTCATGGGCGCAAGATGAGATTACAGTGGCTTTAGCACGCAGCACAATTACGGCAGCAGAGGAAACATTCACTATCGCCGTGCCTAAGCAGCTGGGTTACTTTGATGAGGAAGGTATTCGGGTTTCTATTATTACTACTAATGGCTCTACGGCAGCCTTACAAGCGGTAGCAAGTGGGAGCGCTGATATTGCTTATACGTCTTCTGCAAATATTGCTGTAGCCATAGAGAAAGGTATGCCCATAAAGGCATTTGCAGGAATTACGGTGCAATGGCCTTATTTTATAGGAGTTCCTGCCGGTTCTGATATTGCATCCATAAACGACTTAAAAGGAAAGCGTATTGGGGTTATTAGTATGGCATCAGCGTCGTATGCAGATTTAAAAGCAAATTTAAACATTGCGGGCTTAAGTGAGCAAGATGTCACTATTATTCCTGTGGGTGCCGGTGTGCGAGCTGCTGCAGCTTTAAGTAGCAACCGGATTGATGCAGTGGATAGTTATTCCGATTCTTTTACCGTGATGCAGCAAAATGGGGTGCACTTAGAGTTATTAGAGCGTCCAGAGGAAATGGCAAATTTGTTTAGTGTGACTATGGTGACCAGTCAGAAGATGCTGGATAATGCTCCAGAGTTATTAACTAAATTTGTTCGTAGTGCTTATAAGGGTATTATTTACACGCAGCTTTATCCAGAAAACGCCTTAGCACTTAGCTTCAAAGAGTTTAGGGATTTGCCGGGTAGTGAGAATCCTCAAGGGAAAGAAGCGCAAAATACCTTGGAGGCTATGCAGGTGGCCTTAGCAGATTCCACCCCTAGTGATGAGGATGATCCTCATAAATGGGGGCAGTGGTTAAATATTAGTCCAAATCGTTGGCAGTCATTATTAGATTTTTCCTATGAAACCGGACAGATTGAAAGTAGAATGACGCCAGATCAGGTTTGGGATGGTAGGTTAATGGACGCCATTTACTCATTTGATATTGCGGATATTGAGATGCATTAATCGGCTTAGGAGTTTTAGAAATAATGGTGTTTAAATGAGCATAGATGAGAGCTCACCTTCAGATTTTTTTGTACAGATTTCAAATTTAAAGAAAGAGTACCGCACAAAAAAATCGCACTCCATTGTGGCCTTAGATGAGGTTAATTTATCTATTAAAAGAGGTGAGTTTGTTTCTTTAGTAGGCCCCTCTGGTTGTGGTAAAACCACCTTACTCAAGATTTTAGCCTCTTTGATCAAAAGCACAGAAGGAGAGATTCTTATCGATGGGCAGAGAGTGAGGAAACCATCCGCCGATGTAGGAGTAGTGTTCCAAGAGCCTACGTTACTACCGTGGCGTACCATACTTGAAAATATTATGCTGCCCATTGAGTTAGTGCGCGGTTTAAATAGAGAGCAGTATCTCGAGTCCGCTTTAAACTTGATGAAAAAGGTAGGTCTTAATGGTTTTGAAAACAAATACCCAAAAGAGCTCTCGGGCGGTATGCGCCAGCGTGCTGGTATTTGTAGGGCGTTAATTCGTGATCCTAAAGTGCTTTTGATGGATGAACCTTTTGGTGCTTTAGATGCAATGACACGCGAGTTCTTGAATGTGGAATTACAGCGGATTTGGATGGAGCAGAAAAAAACCATCGTTTTTGTTACGCACTCCATACCAGAAGCCGTTTTTCTCTCTGATCGTGTAGTAGTTATGTGCCCTAGGCCAGGAAGGATTAGTGAAATAGTGCCTATTGATATGCCTAGAGCCAGAAAGCTGAGTGATATGAATAGCGAGTACGCGGGAGATGTTTTAGCGCATATTCGGCGCCATTTTGATAATAGCTCTATGATTGACTAGCAAAGCGCAGGCTACAGGTATTTTAATGAGAAAAAGAAAAACGAATAAAGTAAGACAGTATTTGCTAGTGTTAGCTGTTTTTTTTATATTCACCTTGGTCTGGCAATGTGCTGTCACCGTACTTGAAGTGCCAAGCTATATTTTGCCTCCACCTACCGAAGTGGGTAAAAAGCTTATTGCTTTACCTAGCACATATTTTTTTTGGAATGATGTGGTCACTACGGTGCGAGAGGCATTTTATGGTTATGCGATTAGTATTATCATTGCGGTGATTTTAGGTGGATTAATTTCCCAGTTTTATATATTAGAGCTGAGCCTGATGCCTTATATAGTGGCATTCCAGACCATTCCTAGCATTGCTTTAGCGCCCATTTATTTAGTTTGGTTTGGTTATGGGATAACGGCAAAAATTGCCATGGCGGTTACTATTGCCTGCTTTCCTATCATGATTAATGTTATAGCAGGCTTGCAATCTACCAACTCCGATCAAATTCAAATGCTGCGAGCATTTGGTGCCAGCCGTCTACAGGTGTTTTATAAAGTATCCATACCCAATGCCTTACCGCACTTTTTTACCGGCTTAAAGCTGGGCGTGATTATGTCTTTAACTGGGGCATTGGTGGCTGAGTTTGTAGGTGCTAAGGCCGGGCTGGGTTTTAGAACCATGCAGTTTTATGAGCAGCTTAAAATAGCCGATATGTTTGGAGTGCTCGCTGTTTTAGGACTCATAGGCATACTGGCCCATGCACTGATTTCTTATTTAAGACGGAAGGTGATTTTTTGGGAAAGAGGGGATGAAGGATAAACGCATGAAACTAAAACAAAAAACCCGCAAAGCCATAGACTGTGCGGGTTTTTGGTGCTTATAGACAGCTTATGGAGTCTATAGAAACATGAATTCTGGTAGGCAGTACTGGATTCGAACCAGCGACCTCTACGATGTCAACGTAGCGCTCTAACCAACTGAGCTAACCGCCTAAAGAATTTACTATAGCTAAAAACTATAAGTATTGTCAAGATAAAAGAAATTTATACAAAGTAATAACAAAGTAAAAGATAGATTGGTAGCGATATTACAACAGGTTGTCTTGGTTTTTCCTGCTAGGTGGGGCTTCTGATGGTAAACTAGTAGCAATTGCTATTAATTTAGATTTATATATTTATACAAACACACAAATCTTGAATCAGGTGCATGAAAATGACATTTACGCGAACTACTAGCTGGCAACAATAATTTTGGCTGCATTGTGTTCGCTCGTTGATTCAAGCAAATTACAGATACATTAAACCGCGGCCTTAGTGCCGCGTTTTTTATTTTTAGGATGTTGTATGGTTCAGATTACCTTGCCCGATGGTTCGCAGCGCTCGTTTGACGGGCCTGTTTCTGTTGGCGACGTGGCTCATTCAATTGGTGCTGGCTTAGGGCGTGCTGCTCTTGCAGGGCGAGTGACTACAGAAGGAACTGAGCCTACGTTGGTCGATACCCATTACGTGCTTGATGAAGATGCGCACTTAGCGATCATTACTGCTAAGGACCCCGAGGGGCTGGAGATTATTCGTCACTCTACTGCGCATTTGCTTGCTTATGCTGTACAGGAGCTCTATCCAGAAGCCCAAGTGACTATTGGGCCAGTGATTGATGATGGTTTTTATTATGACTTTGCTTATAAGCGTGCTTTTACGCCAGAAGACTTGGAAGCCATTGAAAAGAAAATGACAGAGTTATCGCGCGCGGATTTGCCCGTTAGCCGCGAAGAATGGGATAGAGATGAAGCCGTTGAGTTTTTCAAAAGCATAGGTGAGATTTATAAAGCTGAGATCATTGAGTCTATTCCTGCCGGAGAGACCATCAGCTTATATCGCGAAGGGGATTTTATCGACTTATGTCGTGGGCCTCATGTACCTTCTACCGGTAAGCTTAAAGTTTTTAAGCTCATGAAAGTAGCAGGGGCGTATTGGCGCGGTGACAGTAACAATGAAATGCTACAGCGTATTTACGGCACGGCGTGGGCCACCAAAGAAGAGCAAAATGCGTATTTGCATATGCTTGAAGAGGCTGAGAAGCGTGATCATCGCCGATTAGGGCGTGAGTTAGGTCTTATTCAGTTTCACGAAGAGGCTCCTGGTCTAATTTATTGGCACCCTAAAGGCTGGACGGTTTGGCAGCAAGTTGAACAGTACATGCGTAAGGTCTACCAGCGTAACGGTTATCATGAGGTCAAAGCGCCGCAAATATTGGATTTATCTCTCTGGAAGAAAACAGGTCACTGGGATAATTACTCAGAAAACATGTTTACCACTGAGTCTGAAAACCGAGTGTATGGTCTTAAGCCCATGAATTGCCCTGGTCATGTACAGATTTTTAATCAAGGGCTGCATTCTTATCGCGAGCTACCCATAAGATATGGTGAGTTTGGTCAGTGTCACCGTAATGAGCCTTCAGGATCATTACACGGCATGATGCGGGTGCGTGGTTTTACTCAAGATGACGGTCATATTTTCTGTACTGAAGATCAACTGCAACAAGAATGTATTGATTTTACCGCTTTACTGCAGCAAGTTTATAAAGATTTTGGTTTTGAAGAAATACTTTATAAGGTAGCCACACGTCCTGAAAAACGCATTGGTGACGATGAGGTATGGGATAAGGCTGAGGCAGCTTTAATGGAAAGCCTACGTCGCACAGGGTGTGAATTTGAAATTGCGGAAGGCGAAGGCGCATTTTATGGCCCTAAAATTGAGTACACGCTGAAAGATGCCATTGGTCGTCACTGGCAATGCGGTACCATACAGGTTGATTTTTCCATGCCAGCCCGTTTAGGCGCTGAGTACGTGGACGCAAATGATCAGCGTCGTACACCTGTTATGTTGCATCGCGCTATTTTAGGGTCTTTTGAGCGTTTTATTGGTATTCTGATAGAAAGCTACGCAGGTGCTTTGCCTGCTTGGTTATCTCCTGAGCACGCGGTGGTGTGCTGTATTGCAGAGTCTTCCGCTGATTATGCGAAGCAAGTGGCAGCCGAGCTCACCGAAGCGGGGTTCAGGGTTAATAGTGATTTGCGTGGTGAGAAAATCAACCGTAAAATCAGAGAGCATAGTATGCAAAAAATCCCCTACATATTAGTTGTAGGAGATAAAGAGCGTGAGGCAGGTACGGTCGCAGTACGCGGTCGTGGGGGCCTCGATCTAGGGGTTATGCCACTGGCCGATTTTTCAGAACGGCTACATAATGATATTAAACAACGTAACTAAAGCAGTATCCTTAGTCTTCGTTGATTTATTGCTATTATGAACTCATGCTGGCATAGATAATATTTATTTAATTTTGGGAGTTTTAGACATCGCAACTGATAAAAAACATCGTATTAATGGCGAAATTCGTGCTAATGAGATTCGACTCATCGGTATTGATGGTGAGCAACTTGGCATTGTAAAAGTCGCAGAAGCATTAGCTATGGCTGAGGAAAACGAAGTTGACTTAGTGGAGATTGCACCTACAGCAAAACCACCCGTCTGTCGTTTAATGGATTATGGCAAGTTCCGTTATCAAGAACAAAAACGCCAACAAGAAGCCAGAGCCAAACAAAAAGTCGTACAGCTCAAAGAAGTGAAGTTCCGTCCTGCTACGGATGATGGTGACTACAACGTAAAATTACGTAATGTGCGCCGCTTCATTGAGGAGGGTGACAAGGTCAAAGTGTCACTGCGTTTTAGAGGGCGTGAAATGGCTCACCAAGAGTTAGGTATGCGTGTACTAGAGCGTGTGCGTGATGATGTAGAGGAAATCTGTCAGGTGGAGTCGTTTCCACGCTTAGAGGGTAGGCAGATGGTAATGGTGCTTGCGCCACGCAGGAAAGCCGATTAATTTCTTTATATCGTTACTTTATGCCCCTTCGTGGATAGTTCATCACGAAGGGGTTTATTTCAGGAATGCTCATGCACGTTTTATTTATTATTGATCCACTGCCAGGTTTGGCGGCTTATAAAGATACGTCTGTTGCCATGATGCGGGCGCTCATAGCACAAGATCACACGGTGAGTGTCACTCTACAGTCTGAGATTTATATTGATAGTGGCCGTGTTAAAACAACCGCACAGCCTATACATATTGCGTCTAATGCAGACTTACATGCTCCGCAATGGTGGGAGTTGGCGGGTGCGCAGATTGATGTAGAGCTAAATCATTTTAGCGTAGTCATTATGCGTAAAGATCCTCCCTTTGATATGGAGTATTTTTACTCTACGCATCTCTTGAGTTTTGCTGAAGAGCAGGGTGCTAAAGTCTTTAATACAGGCGCTGCATTGCGTAATCACCCCGAAAAGCTTGCGATTACCGAGTTTTCACAGTTTACACCTGTCACTTTAGTTACGCGTGATATGAGCAAAATTCGTGCTTTTCATCAGCAGCATAAAGATGTGATTGTTAAGCCCTTGGATGGGATGGGGGGCGCGGGAATTTTCCGCATGCGTGAAGATGAGGTCAATGTAGGTGCTATTTTAGAAACCCTCAGTAAAAATAGCACCGAAAGCTTGATGGTGCAGCGTTATGTGCCTGAAATTGTTGATGGTGATAAACGCATTATTATTATTAATGGTAAGCCGGTGCCTTATAGCTTAGCTCGTATTCCATTAGCCGGAGAAACCAGAGGTAATTTAGCAGCTGGCGGTAGAGGGGTGGCTCAACCGCTTAGTGAATACGACTGGCATATTGCTAACACCATTGCTCCAAAACTGGTCGAGCGCGGCTTGTTTTTAGTTGGTTTGGATGTCATAGGTCAGTACGTCACAGAAATTAATGTGACTAGTCCTACTTGTTTTGTGGAAATTACAGAGCAAACAGACTGTGATGTGAGCCAGCTTTTTGTTGAGGCCCTAGTCTCTAGCGTCAATGAACGATAAATTATCCTCTCAAGTAACGGTAGTTTTAGTAACGCATGCTCCTTTAGGGCAAGCGTTACGGCTATGTGCGCAACATGTATTAAACACGAAGCCAGAACTGTTGGTGGCTGATATTTTACCCACCGATTTACCTGAGCCTTGGATTCAAAAACTGGTGCAAGACCTACGTCAAAGCACTAAACCTTATGTGTTGTTACTGTGCGATCTTTACGGCTCTACACCCTACCATATTGCTACTGGTGTACAGCGCCAACTCACTATTAAAGGGCAGCATGTACATTTACTGTCTGGAGTGAATGTCTGCATGGTGGTAAAAGCCTTATCGGACACTTCGGCTTCTATTGAAGAGGTGGTACAAAATACCTTATATGCTAATCAGCGTGGAGTGGTACACCAAGCGCCCACATTTCCTTAGACTTTGTCCTCTTTTCTTAGCGTGTTATTTATTATTCGTCTTATAAAATAAATTATGCCTTCTATTGATATAGTAATTAGCAATAAATTAGGGTTGCATGCACGAGCGGCAGCGAAGTTGACGGAGCTTGCTGGGCAGTTTCAAAGTGATATTCACGTAGCCAGAGCCGAGCAGCGTGTTAATGCGAAAAGTATTATGGGTGTAATGATGTTGGCGGCAGGGCTTGGCGTTGAGGTGACCGTTGATGCGCAAGGACCCGATGCCGAACAAGCCTTGACTGCTATTTCTGAGCTATTTGCAAATAAGTTTGGTGAGGATGCTTAACGGTGCAGGCTTTACAAGTGAATACGGCAATGTGCACGGTGTCTGGTCAAAGCGTAGTGGGTGGCTATGCTATAGGCAAGGCAGCTGTGATGGGTGCGGCCGCTTTAGAAGTACCTCATTATCGTATTTCTGTTGAAGCCATTGATGCTGAGTGTGCGCGTTTAGAAAAGGCAATTGCTACTGCTCGGGCTGATCTTTTGCTTCTGAGTCAACAGCTTCCCAATGATGCTCCCCGTGAAATTGCTCCCTTATTAGAAGTGCATAGATTGCTTTTAGAAGATCCTTTGCTTAGAGAAAAAAGTAATGAGTTAATTAAAGAGCGTCTTTATAATGCCGAATGGGCTTTAACTACTCAAGGGCAGTTCTTGATAGCTCAATTTGAGCAGATGGAAGATGTGTATTTGCGCGAGCGTAGCGCTGATATACGGCAAGTGATAGAACGTGTACTTTTTATTTTAACGGGGCAAGCTACCCATTCTAATGAACTGGCTATTAACGCATCCCCTACTGATGTAGGTTTAATCGTAGTAGCTAGAGATATTTCACCCGCTGATATGTTGCGATTACGTAAGGGGCGTTTTGCGGCCTTCTTGACTGATTTAGGTGGCCCCACTTCGCACACAGCCATCGTGGCGCGTAGTATGAATATACCCGCGGTGGTGGGACTTAATAGCTTACGTCGATTGGTGCGTGATGGCGATCTGCTGATAGTTGATGGTTTTAAGGGCGTAGTAATAATTAACCCCTCCGAACAAGTACTACAACAATATCGCCAATTACAAGCACAGCACTTACAACAGCGTGAGCAACTCTCGCAGTTACGAGACACGCCCGCCGTCACCTTAGATGGCATTCTCATTAAGCTAGAAGCGAATATAGAAATGCCCCAAGAGGCGCAGTATGCGTATGAGGCTGGAGCAGATGGCATTGGTTTGTTTCGTAGTGAGTTTTTGTTTATGGGGCGCTCGGAGTTGCCTTCCGAAGATGAACAATATGAAGCGTACAGTGCTGTGGTTAAAAAGATGCAAGGGCGCCCAGTTACTATTCGCACACTAGATATAGGCGCCGATAAAACCTTAGATGGTGAGCAAACTGTAGCCACAAATCCGGCTTTGGGTTTACGAGCTATACGTTATTGTTTAGCCAATCCTAAGTTATTTCAAACCCAGTTACGTGCTTTGTTGCGTGCTTCTCAATATGGTTTGGTGCGTATTCTTATTCCTATGATTAGCACAATGGAAGAGGTGCATGCGGTACGTTTTGCTTTAGATCAAGCTGAGCAAAGCTTGCTGGCTGAAGGGGTAATACATGCCTGTCACATTGAGCTGGGCGCCATGGTGGAAGTACCTGCGATTGCCATTGCCATTGAACCTTTTGTGCAAAATCTTGATTTTTTATCCATAGGCACCAATGATTTAATTCAATATGTGATGGCGGTGGACCGCACCGATTCTGCGGTAGCAGACCTTTACGATCCTACCCATCCAGCGGTGTTACGATTAATATCACATACAATTAATCAAGCACAAAACTACGGCAAACCTGTTTCCGTGTGCGGTGAAATGGCCGGAGATGTACGCTTAACGCGTATGCTCTTAGGTTTAGGTTTAAAGCAGTTTTCTATGCCTGCCACGCAAATTCCCACCATAAAACAAGAAATTCTGCGTTCGCATTCGGCGGCTCTAAGGTTAAAAGTAGCGAGCGTATTAAATAGAGCAGGCCGTATTGATTTATTAGAGCTTCATTAAGAATGTAAAACACCCTCATTTTCTATGATTTAGACTGGTAGAATATGATCGGTAGGTATAAATATAACTGTAACTAGAAAGTAAGGAATGAATATGAAAAAAACGCGTACCTCCTTAGCTGTGCTGGCCCTTTTCTCGGTAGCAATGCTTACGGCTTGTTCTGATGATGACGTAAACAAACCCGTAGCTTCTCCGGAAACAGAGGCTACTGAGCATAAGGTTGAAGCAGTTAAACAAGATATGATCGCTACAGAAAAAGAAATTGAAGCGGACCTCAAATCTGGTACAGAAGCAGTAGAGGCCAAAGCGGAAGCAGAAAAAGCGAAAGCCAGTGCCGAAGCGCAGCGTTTAGCTGCAGAAACTGCTGAGAAAGCCGACGCTGCTGATGATAAAGCCGATGAGTTGGAGGCCGAAGCAGAAAAGCTTGAAAAAGAAGCCGCTACTGGCTCGGAAAGTCTAAAGGATAAAGCGGAAGATGCCTTAGAAGTGGTGAAAGACATGGGATCTGATGCGGCTGAAGCTACTAGTGATGCCGTTAAAAGGGCCGCTGCTAAAGCAGATAAGGCCATTCAGGATGCAGTAGGGGATGGTAAGTCTGCTCCTGTAAAAACACCGGTTGAGCCTAAGACTGAGCTTTAATGGCTTTATGAGTAAAAGGCCACCTCGCTTAACTTAGCTTGCCTTAGTTAAAAGCCGCCACTTGGCGGCTTTTTTGATTACACTAATAGATACAAAATACAAGGAGAGTATTATGGATTCACGCAAAGACTTTTTTGGTCAACTTCAACAAAACTTATCAGATCTAATCGCCAATAGCCCGGCTGCTGACGTAGAGAAAAACATGAAGGCTTTTATGGGGCAAGCCTTTACGCGTATGGATTTACTCACTCGCGAAGAGTTTGATACGCAATTGGCACTTTTAGAGCGTGCTTTAGCACGGATAACCAGTTTAGAGCAGCGTGTGCAAGAGTTAGAAAACAAGTTGGGCGACAAAGAAGAGAAGCCTAGCGTTGATAAGCCGGCAGACGTAAAAAGTTAAGTAGTTTTACGTAGGCTTTAAAGCACACGTTTTCATATTTCACCCTCTTAACTTAGCGCATACTAGTAATGCAGTTATATAAAAAAGGGGGTGATATGACATTAGCTGTATTAAGTAGTTGTGCTTTAGTGGGCGCTGAAATGCGTGTGGTGCGCGTAGAAGTACACATAAGTCGAGGTTTACCTAGGTTTTCTATAGTAGGTATGGCTGACTTAGGTGTGCGTGAGAGCCGAGAGCGTGTGCAGTCTGCTATTGCTAGTAGTGGTTATAATTTTCCTGCTGCTCGCATTACGGTTAATTTGGCACCTGCTGATTTACCTAAAGATTCTGGCCGTTTCGATCTGCCCATTGCCTTAGGCGTGCTATTAGCTTCAGGGCAAATGCGTCTAGAAAAAATACCGGGGCAAGGAGCGCAGCCGCCTGCCATAGATCATTTTGTGTTTGCGGGAGAGCTTTCTTTAACGGGCGCTGTAGTGCCCGTAGCTGGCTCTTTAGCCATAGGTTTAGGGGTTAAAAAACGCTTCCCGCAGCGCTGCTTGATTTTACCGCAACAGTCTGCTGTGTTAGCAGCACATATTCCTGCGCTAACTGTTATACCGGTTCAAACCTTAGCTGAAACCGTTAATTATCTTTGTAATAAGCAAGACATAGCACCGGCTGTGGCGGCTGAGCCATCGCTTACACCCATACAAAAGCTGTGCATGTCAGAAGTGTATGGGCAGCAACAAGCCCGGTTAGCTTTGGAGTTAGCGGCCTGTGGCGGCCATAGTTTACTTATGACAGGGCCGCCGGGGGTAGGGAAAAGTATGCTAGCTCAGCGTTTGGCTACTATTTTACCCCCTTTAGAAACGCAACAGCAGTTAGAAGTCGCTGTGCTTCATCAGTTAGATACGCGTTCACAGGGGGGATTTGTGTTTAGTGATGCGACACCTTTCAGGGCGCCGCATCACTCTTGCACCGTACCCGCTATGATAGGGGGTGGCCGTCAACTACGCCCTGGTGAAATCAGCTTAGCGCATCATGGGGTTTTGTTTATGGATGAGTTCCCCGAGTTTGAACGCAGGGTGCTTGAGTCATTGCGCGAACCTTTAGAAAATGGTGAGGTGGTCATAGCGCGGGCTAATCACCATGGGCGCTTTCCGGCTAAGTTTCAGCTTATTGCTGCTATGAATCCTTGCCCTTGTGGCTATTTAGGGCACCAGAAAATTGCGTGCACATGTAGCCCCGAACGCGTGAGTCGCTATAAGTCAAAATTATCGGGGCCGCTTTTAGATCGTATTGATTTACATTTAACTTTACATTTTGAGCCAGATGTTTTACAGAAAAAAGGGCAGACGGAAAGCTCAGAGACTATACGTCAGCGTGTAGCGGCTTGTAGAGCCGTGCAGTATCAACGGCAAGGGTGTTTAAATTCTGCTTTGCAAGGGGCTGCTTTAGAAGAGCATGCACCGTTGCAGGCTACTGCATCTAACATGCTTGAGACGGCCATGCAGCGTTGGGCGTGGTCAGCGCGCACCATACAAAGACTAAGACGAGTGGCCCGTACCATTGCAGACACAGAAGAAGCATCTTTAATAGAAGCCGAACATGTTGCGCTTGCGATGCAATATAGGGAGCAATTAGGCCTAAGGCCTTAATTTCTTAGACACTATTAGACAAATTTTTGATTAGCTACTATAATTTACCCTTTTATTGGCTCTTAAAAGTAAAAAGCTTAATAAAAAATCAATAAGTGCCTAGCAGGTTAAGAAAGCGAGACTTTAGTTTTAGTCTACACCTATAGGTCACAACTTAATTTTGAGTGTTCTTATGCCTAAAATGAAAACAAAGCGTGGTGCAGCCAAACGCTTTAAAGTACGTGGCAGTGGCTCTATCAAACGTGGACAGGCTTTCAAGCGCCACATCTTGACAAAGAAAACCACTAAAAACAAACGTCAGTTACGTGGTAGCACAGCAGTGCATGCCGCTGATGTCGCATCCGTTAAACAGATGCTACCTTATTCTTGATCGGAGTTTAAAACATGTCACGCGTAAAACGTGGGGTTAATGCCCGCACTCGTCATAAAAAAGTTTTAGCTGAAGCCAAAGGTTTCCGCGGTCGTCGTAGTAAAGTCTATCGCGTAGCTAAGCAAGCGGTAATGAAAGCCGGTCAGTATGCATATCGCGACCGTCGTAACCGCAAACGTGTATTCCGTTCTTTGTGGATTACGCGTATTAACGCGGCTTGCCGTGAGTTAGATTTAAGTTACAGCCAGTTTATCGCTGGTTTAAATAAAGCGAATATCGAACTTGATCGTAAAGTGTTGGCCGATATGGCTGTTAACGATAAAGCAGGTTTTGCTGCGGTAGTAGCCCAAGCTAAATCCGCCTTAGCCGCTTAATCGCACACTCCGATTTTGTATATGTACAGACGGGCTCTTTTAAGGGCCCGTTTGTTTTTGGAATTAGACTTTAATTATGACACTACCTGCCGACGATATGATTGAACGCGCCCAGACCTTATTTGCTGAGGCTACGGACGCTGCTGCTTTGGAAAATGCTAAGGCCACTTTCTTAGGAAAACAAGGTGAAATTACGGCCTTGATGAAAGGTTTAGGTAAATTGCCTCCCGATGAGAGACGAAATCAGGGTGCGGCAATTAATCAAATAAAACGTCAAATTGAGACATTATTAGATGATCGTCGAGCAGCCTTGGCGCAAGCCCAGCTAGAGCAGCGTTTAGCTTCTGAAGCCATTGATGTCACCTTACCCGGGCGTGGTCAAATGATAGGGGGCATTCACCCCGTTATTCGTGCGTGGCAGCGTGTGGAGGCTATTTTTCGCTCTATTGGTTTTGATGTGGCCGATGGTCCAGAAATTGAAAATGACTGGACAAATTTTACGGCCTTAAATAATCCTGAAAATCATCCGGCGCGTTCCATGCAAGATACTTTCTATGTGGATATGCAAGATGAAAATGGTTTGCCCTTTCTCTTGCGTACACATACTAGTCCTATGCAAGTGCGCTATGCGCGTATGCACAAGCCGCCTATTAAGGTGATAGCACCAGGGCGTACCTATAGGGTTGATAGTGATGCCACGCATTCGCCTATGTTTCATCAGGTGGAAGGGCTGTGGATTGCTGAAGATATCTCTTTTGCAGACCTCAAGGGGGTATACACCAATTTCTTGAAGGCGTTTTTTGAAACGGATGATTTAGTCGTGCGTTTCCGCCCTTCCTTTTTCCCTTTTACTGAGCCATCTGCTGAGATAGATATGATGTTTAGCTCGGGGCCTAATAAGGGACAGTGGTTAGAGATATCTGGTTCAGGCCAAGTGCACCCGGATGTGATACGTAATTATGGGTTAGATGCAGAAAAATACATTGGTTTTGCCTTTGGTTCTGGCTTAGAGCGCTTAGCTATGTTGCGTTATGGTGTCAATGACTTACGGCAGTTCTTTGAGGGCGATCTTCGTTTCTTAAAGCAGTTCAACTCTTAACTTTAGCGCGGGCAATTACTCATGTTTGTTTCTGAATCCTGGTTACGTACCCTTATTAATCCCTCTCTAGATTCCGACACACTGTGCCATCGACTCACTATGGCTGGTTTAGAAGTGGAAGAGTCTGTGACTGCTGCACCTGCCTTTACAGGTATTATCGTTGCTGAAATTATTGAAGTTGCACCTCATCCAGATGCCGATCGTTTACAGGTTTGTCAGGTGAATACTGGCACTGAGATCGTGCAAATTGTGTGTGGTGCCCCTAATGCGCGTCAAGGGCTTAAAGCCCCTTTGGCCCAAGTGGGCGCCGTATTGCCGGGCGATTTTAAAATTGGTAAAGCTAAAATGCGGGGTGTGGACTCCTTTGGCATGCTGTGCTCGGCAAAAGAGCTTGGCATCTCTGATGACAGCGATGGTCTCTTAGAACTGGGTGCTGATGCACCGGTAGGCACTGATATACGTGAATGGTTAGATTTAGATGACCACATCATTGAAATTAAAATGACACCCAATCGGGCAGATTGTTTATCTATGATGGGTGTGGCACGGGAAGTGGCGGCACTTACTGGTGAGAGCATGTCTTTACCTTCCTTTGAGCCCGTGGCCGTGAGCATAGATGATCGCTTAGCTGTTCGTATAGCTGCGCCCGATTTGTGTGCGCGTTTTGCCGGTCGTATTGTTAAAGGTATTAACGCTAACGCCCCCACGCCCGAGTGGATGGCAAAGCGTTTAATCCGCGCAGGCCAGCGTCCTGTCTCTGCCTTAGTCGACATTTCAAACTACGTGATGTTGGAATTAGGCCGTCCTACCCATGTGTTTGATTTGGCTAAAATCCAAGAAGGTTTAGAGGTGCGTTGGGCGCAAGCCGAGGAAAAGATTACATTGCTTGACGGTAAAGAAATCACCTTAACTGAAAACGTAGGGGTGATTGCATCAGGTGGTATGCCGCAAAGCGTAGCCGGTATTATGGGGGGCGAAGAAAGCGCCGTAGACCCAGAGACTACCACCGATATTTATATAGAAGCCGCATTTTGGTGGCCTGAAGCCATTATGGGGCGGGCCCGTCAATATAAGCTTCACTCTGAAGCCAGTCACCGTTTTGAGCGTGGCGTAGATTACGAACACGTGACTGAGCATTTAGAGCGTATGACCCAATTAGTATTGGAAATTTGTGGTGGCCAAGCGGGCCCCATTGATGACCAACATGTTAATTTGCCTCAACCCCATAAGGTGAATATGCGTTTAGCGCGCTGTAACCGTATCTTAGGTATTCCTGTATCGGCTGAGGAAGTGAGTCAGATTTTTAGTCGTTTAGGTTTTGAATTCACTGTAAAAGACGAGGTGTTTACGGTTACTTCACCTTCCTATCGCTTTGATTTGCGTATTGAAGAAGATCTTATCGAAGAGGTAGCACGTATTTACGGTTTTGAACGTATTCCTGATTTAGCGCCTGTTGCTCCAGCGAATATCTTGGTTGAGACTGAAGAGCTCAAAGGACCCCATGCTTTACGTGCCAAAGTGGCTGCTTTAGGGTATCAGGAAGTCATTAACTTTTCTTTTGTAGAAGAAAAATGGGAAAAAAACTATGCGGCGAATACAGACCCAATTCGCTTGTTGAATCCCATCGCCAGTCAATTATCTGTGATGCGCTCCTCTTTATTAGGCGGGCTTTTGGCTAATATTGAACACAACGCACGTCATCGTCAAAGTCGGGTTCGCGTGTTTGAGTTAGGTAAGGTGTTTATGCGTGATGCTAGCGTTGAAAATGGTGATTTAACCGTGGCAGGGGTGAACCAGCCTCTGCGCTTAGGGGGCGCTGCCTGGGGGCCAGTAATACCCGAGCAGTGGGGGGCTAAAACACGAGCGGTTGATTTTTTTGATGTGAAATCCGATGTAGAAAACTTATTTGGTGTGCGAGCTGCTCAGTTGCGCTTTGTGGCTGACACCCATCCAGCGCTACACCCAGGGCGCAGTGCGCGCATAGAGCTCAATGGTGAATCTGTGGGTTGGTTAGGTGAGCTGCATCCCGAATGGTTACAGCAACTTGATATTAATACTGCACCGGTGTTGTTTGAGTTAAATGCTGATGCTTTAGCCTATACACCCATGCCTCAAATCACCGCGCAGTCGCGTCAGCCAGTGGTGCAGCGAGATTTAGCTTTTTGGGTAGATACTACTGTTAGCTATCAGCAAATAATTGATACGCTCCATGCGACTCTAGCCGCAGAGCCTGCATTGGGCATTGTAAAAGATTTTAAATTATTTGATGTGTGGAAAGCAGAGCCTCAAGCCACTGAGCAAAGTTTAGCAATGCGTTTTTGGTTACAAGATGCTCAAGCTACCTTAGACGATGCTAAAGTAGAGCAAAGTATGCAAACATTGCTCAGCGCTTTGGTGCAAACACATCATATTCGTCAACGAGCTTAATTATGATGATGCAAATTGATCGTACATTAACCAAAGCAGAGTTAACGGAGTTTATTTTTACCCAGGTTGGTTTAAATAAACGTGAAGCTAAAGAGTTAGTTGATGCTTTTTTTGCTGAAATTTGTGCGGTTTTAGAAAAAGGGGAAGAAGTGAAGTTATCTGGTTTTGGTAACTTCATTACCCGAGATAAATCCTCACGCCCTGGGCGTAACCCAAAAACAGGTGAACCTATTCCTATTTCTGCCCGTCGTGTTGTTACATTTCACGCCAGTCAAAAACTCAAAACCGCAGTTGAAAATACGGGATTATAATCCGCTAAGTAGAGATTTACTGGAACTGTGTAATCGGTATATAAGGAAAGTCGTATGAGCACTACAAAAAGCCAAGTATTAGCTCCATTGCCAGCTAAACGTTATTTTACTGCTGCGCAAGTTTGTGAGCTTTGTGCAATAAAACCCAATGTATTGCGTTATTGGGTGCAAGAGTTTTCTACTTTTGGCACCGCTCTTAAAACCCGTGCGCCGCGTCGTTATTATCAACATCATGAAGTGCAATTGCTACGCCGTATTCGCCATTTAGTGTATGAAGAGGGTTTTACTTTGGCGGGGGTGCGTAATCAACTGGAAGGTGGTGGAGTGGCTGAACCTGAGGCACAAACAGCTGTCCGTCTTTCGGCTGCGGAATTGCAAGCTGTACGCCATGATTTAACTCAAGTGAAGGCAGTCTTAGATAAAGCGTTGGCTTTTTAATAGAATGCGGGCATGAATAAATATTTACGTGAACACGCTTTACACGCTCTACTTATCTCTAATCCCAGAAAAAAAGCACAATACATTAAAAGTTTGCAACACACTGGACCATGGGCCGTAGGGGCTGATGTAGTGATTGAAGAGCCTTCAGGTATTCCCGGACGCCCACTGGCACCACAAATTGTTTCTCCTCAGCAAGTAAAACAGCGAGGCTTAGGTACTATTGAAGGTCGCGCCACTTTGTTACATGCTTTGGCACATATTGAATTTAATGCCATTAATTTAGCTTTAGATATTATTTGGCGTTATGCAGATATGCCAGATGCATTTTATGGGGAATGGCTTTGTGTTGCCTACGAAGAAGTGTTACATTTTGAGCTGCTTACCCATCGTTTATATACTATGGGTTATGAATATGGCGATTTTCCCGCTCATGATGGTTTGTGGGATATGGCTGAGCGCACAAAAGAGAGTTTAGTGGCGCGTTTAGCGTTGGTGCCCCGTACTCTAGAAGCCAGAGGTTTAGATGCTTGTCCGGTGGTGCGTGCCAAATTAGCACAAGCTGGAGATGAAGAGGCCGCTGCCATCTTAGATATTATTTTACGAGATGAGATAGGGCACGTAGCGCTAGGGAATAAATGGTATCGTTGGTTGTGCGCTCAAAAAAATCTAGATGCGGTAGCCATTTATCCGGATTTAGTCGCCGAACATAGTGCCCCACGTTTGCGTGGACCCTTCAATATAGCGGCTCGGCAAGCGGCAGGCTTTCAGCCGCTGGAGCTGGACTATTTGCAGCAGCAATCACAAATCAAATAGCCGAAGTATCTGAAGTGGCAGAAGGAGCCGCGTTCTCTGCAGGTTCAAATTCGCCAAAATTTACAATACGTCCAATAAATAAAACAGCACCAGACGGGGTAGCAGAACCTTGGCTAGGTTCTAAGGTCATTTCAAAAATTTGTCCTACCTGCATTTCGCCTATGAGCTCCTTGGGTACGGTCACAGGCTGATTAGGATTTAATAAACCCAGCGAACGCATTTGTGGATTAGTAGGGCTTTGAGTCCAGAGCTGTACGGCTTTCCCCGTTTGGACTTCGGTTGTGACTTGAGGGGTGAGTAATACGTGACCTTCTGGATCTACAGTTGCTATCCAGCCCGGGGTGGAGCTTTGACCAGGAGCAAGTAATACTGCGCCTGCGCGCGGAGTCATCTCTATGCGCTGAACAATAGGCGCCTTGGGCATAAAGGCCCAAATGAGTAAAGCGCTGATAATAATAATGACCAGAGCGATAAGCCAATAGAGATTATGCCAAAGCTTTTTTTCCTTTGCTCTTTCCGCTTTCACCGTTTGCTCTACCTTTTCGGGTATCTTATTTTTCTCTGGTTTTTCTTTAAGCGGCACCTCAAAATCTGCAGAGCTAGTAGGGGATGCAGGCTCTTTATTTAGCATTTCCACCGAAGATTTGTTAAGTACGGCATTTAAGCTGGCACTACGAGTGGTGTTTTGAGCTGATATTGAGGAGAGTGGGGGCACTACAGGTTTAGGAATCGCTTGTAGCCCTAGATCTTGATAGATCCGCGCTAAAAGGTACGAAGGCAATGAGGGCGTAGCTAAGGTATGAGTCAAAGCGCTTAAATGCTCTTCCCAGAGGAGTAAATCATGTGCGGCATCAGGGTTGTTACTTAGCAGGCTCTGCGCCTCGTTGAGTTGTTGTGGGTCACGTAATAGACCCAGACAATATAAGCCCAATACAGTGAGATCTTCTTTATTTTCGTTTTTCCAGCCCTTAAAAACTTGGGTGAGTACAAGCAAAGCATTATTAAGGTGATACTGGGTTTGTTTGATGGTGCTTTGACATTCTTTAGCTATCTCAGCAAAGCTGTAAGCGTGTAAATAGGCAAGCCCCAGCATATGGCGAGCTTTTTCATCTAAACGTTGAAAGGGTAATAGGCTGCTTGGTGCTGTTGAAGGGATAATAAACCGTGCTTTTGTTTTATTAAAAGGGCTGAGAGTTGGACTTTGTTTAAGCCGTTGTAAGGCCTTAAAACGGAAAATGCTGTAAATCCAAGCTCTAGCTGAGCCCAAGTTGGGATCATAAGCATCCGCATTGCGCCAAATAAGTCCAAAGCTTTCTCGCATTAATTCTTCGGCATCCGAAGGTCTATATAAAAGACTAATGCCTAATGCGAGTAAATGGCTAGCTTCAAGGTCATAGAGATGTTGCAGTGCGGTGGGCTGCTTCAAAGCACATTGTTCTAACAGGGTTTGATAAGAGACGGTAGTGTCAGCCATTGGCTTGCCATGAAAATAAGTGAGTAAATTTGACGTATATAGTACCGAAGCGGTACTATATAGAAATAGTTAGTTATTTCAGTAAATAAAGTTAATAACCGAGGCGTATATGCTACGAATTAGCAAAATCATTGATTATGGCACCTTAGTCCTAACACATATGGGCAGTAGTGATGTCCCAAATAGGGTGTTTAGTGCTTCGGAGCTAGCTAATGTCTTAGGTTTAGGGCAGCCCGTGGTCAGTAAGGTCTTAAAGTTACTTTGCCAAGATGAGCTGGTGGTTAGTACCCGCGGCCCACGAGGAGGGTATGCTTTAGCACGAGCCGCCGAAGAAATTAGCGTAGCACAAATCATAGACGCGCTCGATGAGCAGCCTTTTGGTTTAACTGAATGTGTAACACATCCAGGGTCCTGCTCTGTAGAGCAAGATTGCCAAATGCGAACTAACTGGCAGCGAATCAACGATATTGTACGCCGAACTTTAGAAGATGTCAGCGTTGCAGATATGCTTCATCCCAATAAAGAATATCCTTTAAAACAAGCCGACGGATTTTTAACCAAATCGCGTCGTCAAGTCAGCACTTCCACAGTGGAGTTATTTAATGAGCACAATTAACGCACACCTCGACACGTTCTTAGATCGTGACTATGAGGCGGGGTTTATTACCAATATTGAGTCTATTACTATCCCTAAAGGGCTTAGTGAAGATACGATTCGACGCATTTCAAAAATTAAAGAAGAGCCGGAGTTTATGCTTGAGTGGCGTTTAGCTGCTTATCGTAACTGGCTAGAGATGGATTATCCCAAATGGTCTGTGGCAGAGTATGAGCCCATTGATTTCCAAGAAATTAGTTATTACTCAGCACCTAAAAGCAGGACCGATGGCCCTCAAAGCTTAGAAGATGTTGATCCTGAGTTACTGCGCACATATGAAAAACTAGGGGTGCCGCTACACGAACGTGCCCGTTTAGCTGGTGTAGCAGTAGATGCGGTCTTTGATTCCGTATCCGTGGCCACGACGTTTCGCAAACAATTGCATGAAGTAGGTGTTATTTTCTGTTCGTTTTCCGAAGCAGTAAAAGATTATCCAGAGCTAGTGCAAAAGTATTTGGGTACGGTTGTGCCTCCGGGTGATAACTTTTATGCGGCATTAAACTCTGCGGTCTTCTCAGATGGCTCCTTCGTTTATATACCGAAGGGGGTGAAGTGTCCCATGGAGCTTTCTACGTACTTTCGTATTAACTCACCCGATACGGGACAATTTGAGCGTACGTTGATTATTGCCGAAGAAGGCGCTTCTGTGAGCTACTTAGAAGGCTGTACGGCCCCAATGCGTGATGAAAATCAGCTGCACGCAGCAGTGGTGGAAATCGTTGCATTGGATGATGCGAAGGTGAAATATTCTACTGTACAAAACTGGTACCCTGGCGATGAAGACGGGGTGGGTGGTATTTATAACTTCGTGACTAAACGCGGCGAGTGCCGTGGTGCGCGTTCACATATTTCTTGGACGCAAGTGGAAACCGGTTCAGCCATTACATGGAAATACCCCAGCGTGGTGTTACGTGGTGATGACTCAATCGGTGAGTTTTATTCCGTGGCTTTAAGTAACCACCGTCAGCAAGCAGATACCGGTACAAAAATGATCCACATGGGTAAAAACACCACCAGTACCATTATTTCTAAAGGGATTTCTGCCGGTAGAGGCTTAAATACTTACCGCGGTTTGGTGCGTATCAGCCCTTTAGCTGAAAATGCCCGTAATTACACACAGTGTGATTCCTTACTTATTGGTAAAACCTGTTCCGCTCACACCTTCCCTACTATAGAAGCGCAAAACCCTACGGCTAGCGTAGAACATGAAGCGACCGCTTCACGTATTGGAGAAGATCAGTTGTTCTACGCCATGCAGCGTGGTATTTCAGCTGAAGATGCCGTTTCCATGATCGTAAATGGTTTTTGTAGAGAAGTGATTAAAGAATTACCCATGGAGTTTGCCGTAGAGGCACAAAATTTACTAGGACTCAGCCTTGAAGGCAGTGTTGGTTAAGGATTATTTAAAAATGTTGAAAATCAAAGATTTATATGCCTCAGTTGAAGGCAAACAAATTCTACGTGGCTTAAGCCTAGATGTTAAGCCGGGTGAAGTGCATGCCATCATGGGCCCAAATGGCTCGGGTAAAAGTACCTTAGCACAAGTGTTAGCTGGGCGCGAAGACTACGTCATCGATTCCGGCTCCGTAGAGTGGGAAGGTCAGGATCTATTAGAAATGGCGATAGAAGACAGGGCGCGTTCGGGCTTATTTATGGCCTTTCAGTACCCCATTGAAATCCCTGGCGTTTCAAATGCTTACTTTTTACGTACTGCGGTTAACGCCATTCGCAAAGAGCAAGGTAAGCCTGAGCTAGACGCCATTGATTTCCTTAAAGTCGTAAAAGAGGAAATGGCAGCGGTGGGTATGCGCGAAGAGTTTTTACATCGCTCGGTAAACGAAGGCTTTTCAGGCGGTGAGAAAAAACGTAATGAAATCTTACAAATGAGCATGTTAGAGCCTAAGCTCGCTGTTTTGGATGAAACGGACTCCGGCTTAGATATTGATGCCTTACGCATAGTATCGGATGGCGTGAATCGTTTACGTTCTCCAGAGCGTTCCATGATTGTAATTACGCACTATCAGCGTTTACTGGATTATATCGTGCCTGATGTGGTACACGTCTTGTCAGAAGGTCGCATTATTCGTACGGGTGACGCTTCCTTAGCACAAGAGCTAGAAAAAGATGGCTACGCTAATATTAAAGCCCAAGCCAAAGGAGAGGCTGTATGACCACCTTACCCACGTGGGTGAATCCCTTTGTTGAGCAAACATCGCACCAAGCAGGTGCTGATGCGGCTTGGCTAACCGAATTACGCCAGCAGGCTTTAGCGCGCTTTGCGTCTGAAGGCTGGCCTACTAATCGTATAGAGGCTTGGCATCATACCTCTTTAGCTGCTATGGAAAAAAACAGCTATGAGCTTGCCACTGACGCCGATGCTTCCGCTTTGTTTACTTCCTGTAAAAACGAAGAAGACGGCTACTGGATGGCATTTGTTAATGGTAAATACAATGCCGAATTATCTAATGTGGACCGTTTAGAAGAAGGCTTACACATAGATTCAGTTGCGGCTATGTTGGCTAAAAATGATGAAAGCTTAAAAGACATTTATGGCAATGTGGATGCTGGCTTTAGCCCTGAGGCTCTAAACTTGGCCTTGGCTCAAGATGGTGCCTATATTCGTGTGAAGCAAAGTCACCAAATCAGTAAGCCTATTCATTTAGTGTTTATTACCACGGATGCTAAAGCGGCCACTTTTACTCGCAATTTTATTGCGGTAGAGGCGAATGCCCATGCCACAGTGGTTGAGCATTATTTAAGTGCTGAAGAGTACACGGGCTTGACCAATACCGTGAGTCGAGTCTGGACAGATAAAGATGCAAACTTAGTACACTTAAAGCTGCAAAATCAAAGTGAAGAGTCCGTGCACTTAGGTGCTATCGATGCAGAGCAAGAGCAGTCTTCGCATTATGAATCGCATTCCATGTCATTTGGGGCACGTTTAGCGCGTACGGGAATTAAAACCAGTTTCAAGGGCGAACGGTGTCATGCTTTATTAAATGGCTTGTATTATGTAAATGGCCGCAGGCACGTGGATCACTTTACACAGATATTCCATGAGCAGCCTAATTGTACCAGCCACGAATATTATCGCGGCATTATGGCCGATAGGGCGCGCGGTGTGTTTTCAGGGCGTATTGTAGTTGCCGATGGTGCTGATGGTACGGATGCAATTCAGCGTTCTGACAGCCTATTATTGTCAAAAATGGCACGTGCAGATACGCGTCCAGAGTTAGAAATTTATGCCGATGATGTTAAATGTGCTCACGGTGCCACCGTAGGCCAAATTGACGAAGAGGCTATGTTTTATTTGCGCACGCGTGGATTAAGTCATAAAGACGCCTTTGATGTGTTGATTTATGCCTTTGCCACTGAGGTCTTAGCACGCATTTCTTCAGCCGCATTACGCAAACGTGCTGCTGCGGGGATTGAAAGCTTATTGCCGGGTGGTAGTGAAAGTTTGGAGCAAAACTAATATGCTAGAGCCGATCAAAAAACCTGCAATGCAGCTAGATCGGCGCACGGATTTTCCTATCTTGGCGCAGCCCGTTCGCGGGCAGCGCCTTGTGTACTTGGATAATGGTGCGACCACTCAAAAGCCTGCAGTTGTTATTAATGCTGAGCGTGATTTTTACGAAAACGCTAATGCCAATATTCATCGTGGTGTGTATTGGTTATCCCAACACGCCACTGATCTCTACGATCAAGCCAGACTGACCACAAAGCAGTTTTTAAACGCAGCGCACGTAGAAGAAATTGTCTTTACCTCTGGTACCACGGATGGCATTAATTTAGTGGCTTATAGCTGGGGGGTAGAGAATTTATCAGCGGGTGATGAGATTTTATTAACTGGCTTGGAGCATCATTCCAATATTGTGCCGTGGCAGTTAGTAGCAAAAAAAACAGGCGCAGTTATTAAAGTCGTGCCCGTACTTGATAATGGTGAGCTAGACTTAGATGCCTATCAGTCTTTACTATCATCCAAAACTAAATTTGTGGGTATAGTGCATGTTTCTAATGCACTAGGTACCGTTAACCCTGTGGCAGACATGATTGCTATGGCTCATCAAGTAGGGGCTAAGGTATTAATAGATGGGGCTCAAGCGGTTGCTCATACACCGGTTGATGTGCAAGCTCTAGATTGTGATTTTTATGTGTTTTCAGGTCATAAAATTTACGGTCCTACCGGAGTGGGCGTATTATATGCTCGTTATGACATCTTAGATGCCATGCCGCCTTGGAAGGGTGGGGGCGATATGATTCATACGGTGAGTTTTGAAGAGAGCACGTATGCACCCATACCACAGCGTTTTGAGGCGGGCACGCCCAATATTGCCGGTGTAGTGGTATTAGCTGAAGCCTTACGTTATGTGTTGAGCATAGGCTTAGAAGCCATCGCCGCCCATGAAGATGCCTTATTAAGCTATGCTACCGCTCAGTTTAAAATGATCAAAGGGGTACAGTTCATAGGGACTGCGGCTAATAAAGCCGCTGTATTGTCATTTTTAGTTGATGGTGTGCACCCGCATGATTTAGGAACTATTTTAGATATGGATGGTGTGGCCATTCGAGCAGGCCATCATTGTGCTATGCCCCTGATGACCCGTTTCGGTATTCCAGGCACGGCTCGTGCATCGTTTGCAGTGTATAACAGTTTTGACGATGTAGATGCCTTGGTTGCTAGTTTGAAAAAAGCCCAAAAACTATTTGGAGTCGATGATGAGTGAGGATTTTGGCGGTCTACGTGAGCTTTATCAAGAGATGATTTTTGATCATAATCGTAAACCGCGTAATTTTACCCACATGGAAGATGCCACGCATAAAGCCGATGGTCATAATCCCCTATGTGGTGATCAGTTACGCGTTTATGCGCGCATTGAAGATGGCATCATAGAAAAAGTCTCGTTTATAGGTCAAGGGTGCGCCATCTCAAAAGCCTCGGCATCCCTCATGACAGAAGCCTGTGTAGGTAAGACCATGGCTGAAGTCGAGCAACTTTTTAAAGATATGCATCAAATGCTTACCGAAGATCATCCTGATCGTGATTTAGGCAAGCTAGAAGTGCTGTCAGGTGTTAAAGAATTTCCGGCACGAGTGAAATGTGCCTCTTTAGCTTGGCATACCTTAGATAATGCCATTCACCAAAGCGATGAAATTGCTATAACCGAATAGAGGTATTTCCAGAGATGAGCTATTTTGAGCGAGAAGATGTAGTTGTAAGCCGTGATTGCCCAGCTTTAACCATTCCTTATGGTTCACCGGTTACCATTGAAAAAGGATGTATGGCGACTATTAGCCAAAAATTGGGTAATAGCTATACGGTAATTGTAGAAGGCAATATGTACCGTATTGAAGGCGTAGACGGTGACGCTATTGGGCAAGAAATCAAAGAGGATGAGATTTTTGTTCCTGAGCAGCCTGCTACAGTAAAAACCATAGAGGATGCCTGTTGGGTAGTGCTCACTCAGGTTTTTGATCCGGAAATTCCGGTAGATATTGTTAATTTAGGTTTGGTTTATACTTGTCATGTAACTGAAACTGAACCGGGCAACTTCGCCGTATTATTAGATATGACCCTAACTGCACCAGGCTGTGGCATGGGACCGGTAATAGCTGAAGAAGCTCGCTTTAAAGTGTTAACCATCCAAGGCGTAAATAAAGTCGATGTTAACTTGGTGTGGGATCCACCATGGAGCCGAGAGATGATGAGCGAATCTGCGCGACTGCAGCTAGGCATGATGTAAACTTACATCTTTAGCTGTTGAAAACCGTTAAATGTAATGTTTAACGGTTTTTTTGTTGTAAAATGTAACCATGAAAGAGAATTACTGCATTGCTTTACAGCCCATTTGCGATAGAGACATGAATCACATCGCTGATGAGCTCTTATATCGCTCAAGTGCCTTAATTAATGCCGCCAATATAAGTGATGACATGTTAGCCACAGCGCGTGTGGCAAATATCGCCTTTTACGAGTTTGGCCTAGAGCGTTTGGTAGGCCATCGAAAACTATTTGTTAATACACCACGTGATTGGTTGTTAAATCCAAGTCTACTTCCCCCTAATCCACAGCAAGTAGTGATAGAGGTATTAGAGAATGTAGAGGCGGAACCACAAATCATCGCCGCTTTAAAAGCCATACGGAAAAAAGGCTATGAGGTTGCTTTAGATGATTTTGTTTTTAGCTCAGATAACCGAGCCTTATTAGATCTAGCAACCATAGTTAAAATAGATCAGTGGCAATCCATTAGCTCAGATGAAGTGCTTTTTTATAAGCAGAAAGGGCTAAGGTTGCTAGCTGAGAAGGTAGAGGAAATCGAAGATTTTGAATATCTACATGGATTAGGTTTTGATTATTTCCAAGGCTATTTTTATGCTAAGCCAGAAATGCATCGTGGTACAAGCCGTATGCGCAGCAGTAATCAAAAAGCCCAAATAGAAATTTTAAATGAGCTTCAAAAAGAATATGCCGATTTTAATAAGCTAGAAAAACTCATTAAACAAGACCCACACTTAGCTTTTGTCATTTTGCGCCAAACCAATTCGGCTTTTTATGCGCGCGTTAATAAGGCGTATTCTATTATTGAAGCCATTAATACTCTAGGCTTAAAGCAAATACAAACCATTGTTTTAACCGTTATGCTTGCCAATAATGGTGCGGCAAGCCGTTTAATCTTACCGCAAATTCTAACTCGTGCTGCCATGTGTGAGCAGCTAGCGTGGCAGTATCAAATAGATCCAGATTTAGCCTTTACTTCAGGGTTGCTCTCACAAATGGATCAGCTTTTAGGAATTCCTTTAGAGCAGTTGCTGCGCGAAGTGGGTTTAGATGAGACGGGTATTGAAAATATTGTTGAGCAAAAAGGCTCAGTGGGTAGGTTGTTAAAAATGGTTTCATGTTTTGAAAATGCAGATGTGTGCATGGACAGTCACTCAGTAGAGGCGTTAAATCAAACCTGGATTAAAAGTCGCATTTGGGCTGAAAATATTTTACAAGCCACCTTAAACCAAACGTAGTATTCCTTGTATGACTCATTCAAATAGAGAAAAGGTATGTTAAATCAGCTATAATTTACAACCCTTATAGAGAGATAGATTAGAATTATTGTGCATACACTCCAAGAGCTTAAAGAGCTTAACATCGCTTTAAACGCACATGCGATTGTAGCTATTACTGATACCCGCGGCATAATCACTCATTGTAATAATAAATTTTGTGAGATTTCTCAATACTCACGAGCAGAGCTGATAGGACAATCACATAAACTGATTAATTCCGGATATCACTCTCAGGAATTTTTCCAAGATTTATGGTTAACTATTTCCTCTGGTGGTGTATGGAATGGTGAAATCTGTAACCGTGCTAAAGATGGCTCAATTTACTGGGTGCATACTACGATTGTGCCGTTTTTAGGGGAAGATTCACAGCCTAAAAAGTACATTGCGATTCGTGCTGATATTACCCAGCGTAAGCTAGCGGAGCAGCGTATTTATCACTTAGCACGGCACGATACCCTCACGGATTTACCAAATCGAGCCTTTTTTTATGATAAGTTACAGCAGACCTTAAGTCAGATAGAGAAAACCGGTGATCATGCGGCATTAGTATTATTAGATCTAGATAACTTTAAAGATATAAACGACAGAATGGGTCACGATATGGGTGACAAACTGTTAGTGCAAGTGGCCCAAATATTACGCGGTTGTATACGGAGTGAAGACACAGTAGCGCGCTTGGGTGGTGATGAGTTTGTCATTTTGTTTACTCATCTAGCAGAAGATAAAGAGACCGCAATGGAGCAAGCAAAAAGCTTAGCACAGCGGGTACGTAAGGCATTGAGCATTACATTTAATGTGGATGGCTTACAGGCACACTGTACTTGTAGTGTGGGTTTATTGCTCTTTGATGAGACAGAAAAAAACAAAACAGAGCTTATAAAACAAGCAGACATGGCGCTTTACAAAGCAAAAGAGCGGGGGCGTAATACAGTTTTTACTTTTGAACCGCACTTGCAAGCTGAAGTGTTAAATCGCAATCTCTTGCTTTATGATTTACAACAAGCGTTATTGCGCCAAGAGTTTTGTTTGCATTATCAAGCTATTGTGAACGATGAGCGTGAAGTACGTGGCTTTGAAGCCTTGGTGCGCTGGCAACACCCTATTAAAGGGCTATTACCGCCAGGGGTTTTTATAGAGTTAGCTGAAGACAGCGGCTTAATCCTCCCTTTGGGGCAGTGGGTACTTGAGGCTGCGTGTAAACAGTTAGTTGAGTGGAGCCGCTGTAGTAGTACAGCGCATCTAGTGGTGTTTGTTAATGTGAGCGCTTTGCAATTTGAAGATGCACGTTTTGTATCAAATGTACGTAATGTGTTGCGTCGCACTGGCGCAAATCCTTCTTTGCTTTGTTTAGAGCTTACCGAATCGGTATTTCTAACTGATATTGAGAAAAACATCGCAAAAATGCAAGCGCTTAGAGCCATAGACGTGCGTTTTGCTCTAGATGATTTTGGGACGGGTTATTCGTCTCTACAACATATTAAAAGACTACCCCTAGATTTTTTAAAATTAGATGGTTCATTTGTGCAAGGCTTACCCGAGGATCCGAATGACGTTGCTATTACAAAAACCATATTGGCTTTAGCTTGTACATTAAATCTACGTGTGGTTGCCGAAGGGGTGGAGACACTGGGGCAGTTTAAGCATCTCTTAGACCAAGGTTGTGATGTGTTTCAAGGTTATTATTTTGCACGGCCAGTAGCAGTAGAAGACATCAATTTAGATCTTTAATTGCTACCAGTAGAGCTAAGGCAATGATCAAAATAATTGTGCTAAAGCCTATGCTTATAGCCATTGACCACGACGCATAATTTAATACACTAAACGTAATAGCTGTAATCAAGGCAATGCCTACCGAGGCACCCACACGTTGTGCTGTTTGCATGATAGCACCCGAACTGCCTGCATAAGCCACGGGTACATCGGCTAAGGTGATTGCTTGGTTTGGGCTAATCACCGCACCTTGCCCTAAGCCCAAAAACCCCAGTGAAAGTAGTAACCACCATATACTGCTTTGATAATACTCATGCAGTAAAATAAAACCTATGCTTAAAAGTAAGCCAAAAATAGCAAGGCTTAAGCCGGCTGCTACTATTTTACGGCCAAAGTGACTCACATGCTTGCCCGCCCAGTTGGATGCATAAGCAGATAATAAAGCTGCTGGAATACCTACTAAACTGGTTTCAAAAGCGGACTTTCCTACACTTTGCTGCATATAGATGGCAATAAGTACCCAAATACTGGTCATGCCTAAAAAATAAAGGCTCATAATTAAAATGCCATTGGTGTAGCTGGAGTTACGGAAAATACTGAGCTCTACCATGGGCTCATAGCCTAAACGGGCATAACGTCTTTCCCATTGAATCCATAAATAGAACAGTACAAAGCTAACAGGTAATAATAGCCATATCTGCAGTGGTTGAGTCCCCATAAAGGGAAATAATACACACAGCACAGCTAAGGTAATAATTATTGCTCCTATGGGATCTAAAGAACGTAAGGTGCTGTAATAAGAAACGGCTTTCAATGATTTAATTAAGGGTCTTGGAAACCACATAAAGCCTAAAACCAGTGTGAGTATGCCTATAGGTACATTAATTAGAAAAGTTAAACGCCAGCCTAAATCAGGGCCCACGGCGTTGATTAATACCCCCCCTAACACGGGGCCTAGCGCCACAGACACGCCTACCGTAGTGCCAAAAAAACCAAACGCTCTACCGCGCTCCTCACCTTGAAAATACTGCTGAATCATTCCCATACCTTGCGGGTTTAATAGGCCTGAACCTATACCTTGAAAAATACGTGCCGCTTTCAGCCAGTCAGCATTTGGAGCTAAGCCAGCCCCCACAGAAGCTAAGGTAAATACACTAACGCCAAGAAGAAAAAAACCACCACGTCCGAGTAAATCTCCGGCACGACCCGCACTCACTAAGACCACCCCAAAGGCTAAGGTATAACCAGATAACACCCACTGAATGTCTGATTGAGACGCCCCTAAAGATTGCTGCATTGATGGTAGAGTGACATTCACAATGCTAATGCTAATGAGAGACATAAAAATAGCTGCTAGCAATACAATTAATATTTTCCAGCGTATGGGGTTGGGAGTGGGTAAGGCTTGAGTCATAATGCTCCAGTGGGTTTTGTCGCTCTCTGTATAATGAAAGTATAAGAGTAATCGTATATTTTTTCTTAGGAGTCTATTAAGGATGCGTATTTTTGCTAATTTACTACTTTTGAGTTTTGTGCTCATGGCATGCTCAGAAGTGGAGTCATCCTCTGAGAAGCATGATGTGCCTCCACCTGCCGTGCTGGTGACTCCTGTGATTGAGCGTCTAGTAAGCTCAGGCGAGTCGATGGTGGCACGCACTCGTGCTGTGCATCAAGTTGCTCTACGTGCCCGCGTTTCGGGTTTGTTAGAAAAGCGTCTTTTTAATGCGGGAGAGCAGGTAGAAAAAGGGCAGTTATTATTTGTTATAGAGTCTGAGCAATATCAGGCCAATGTGGCTGCGGCGGTCGCTGAAACGGCGGAGGCTCAAGCCATCTACCAGCGAGCTCAACAATACCTTACGCGTTTGCAGTCCGTGGTGCGCGGCGGAGTATCCGCCACGGATTTAGACACAGCCCGCAACGACGTGCAGACGGCTAAGGCGCGCCTGGCTCAAGCACGAGCGCGTCAAGATTCAGCTAATTTACAATTAGCGTACACAGAAATTTATGCACCTATTACGGGTCGCATTAGTGAGGCCAAGATTGATACGGGTAATTTAATTGGTCCTGATAGTGGTGTGCTGGTAACCATTACGCAGTTAGACCCTATTTATGTGGATTTCACGATTAGTGAGCGTGAAAGCACACGTTTTATGCGTAATAGGCATGAGCTTAATCAAGGCCAAGCAGATGTAGAGGATTATTTATTACGTTTACGCTTATCGGATGGTAGTTTATACGAGCAAGCGGGGCAGCTGGATTATGTAGCCAATGAAGTAGATCGTGCCACCGGCACCTTAGCCATGCGTGCAGTAATAGAAAATCCTAAAGGCATGCTGCGTCCCGGGCAGTTTGTTACCGCTTTGGTGTCAGATACTACGCCGAATAAGGCCTTAGTGATTCCGCAGTCTGCGGTACAACAAGACAAAGAGGGCTATCACGTTTTAGTCGTTAATGCCAATGGTGAGGTGCTTCGACGTCGCGTAATGCTAGGCGATCGTAGTCAGATTGACTGGATTGTGACGTCCGGCTTGCAAGCGGGTGAAAGTGTGATTTTTGAGGGGCTCCAAAAGGTGCAAGCAGGTATGAAGGTAGAAGCGGTTTCTGGTGATCCCCGTGCCGGGCTGACCACTGAGTTCGGGAGCTAGGCTGTGTTTAGTCAATTTTTTATTCATCGTCCTCGCTTTGCTATTGTGGTGTCTATTGTTATTGTGCTGGCAGGTCTGCTGGCGCTTACGGCTCTGCCTATTACCCAGTACCCGGAGATTACCCCTCCTGGAGTGCGCGTAGTGGCTAGTTACCCAGGGGCGAGTGCTGATGTGGTGGAATCTACCGTCGCCACCGTGATTGAAGATGTGGTGAATGGGGTAGATGGCATGAGTTACATGGCCTCTACTAGTAGTAATGGCCAATACGAGCTTAATGTAACCTTTGAGCTAGGCACCGACCCCGATATGGCGGCGGTAGACATTCAAAACCGCGTGTCCTTGGTGCAGGCGCAGTTACCGCAGGCCGTATCAGATCAAGGCATATCCGTATTTAAGGCTTCCTTATCCATATTACAGATGTATGCCTTGTATTCACCCGATGAAACGCATGATGCTTTGTTTTTATCGAATTATGCCAGCACAAACGTAGTGGATAGTTTATCTAGGGTGCCAGGGGTTGGCGATGTGTTCATTTTTGGGGCTCAAGATTATGGCATGCGCATCTGGATGCAGCCGGATCGTATGGCTCATTTAGGCATAGTGCCTAGCGATATCGCCCATGCGGTACGTAGTCAAAACGTACAGGCGGCGGCCGGGCAGGTGGGAGCACCACCCATAGCCAGTGACCAACAATATCAATACACAGTACGTGCGCAAGGACGGCTTGAGCAGCCAGAACAATTTGGCAATATCGTCCTGCGTACTGCCACAGATGGTGGCATTTTGCGCATTAGTGATGTAGCAAATGTGGAGCTTGGCGCTCAGTCGTATCGTTCTTTTGGTCGTTTTTCTGAGCAACCCGCTATATTAATTGCCGTATTTCAGCAGCCCGGAGCCAATGCCTTAGAAGTGGGTAATGGCGCGGAGGCGCAAATGGCAGAAATTGCCCAGCGTTTTCCTGCAGGCATGGCCTATGAGTTGGCCTTTGATACTACGGATTTTATTGAAGTTAGCCTAGAAGAATTAATGATCACCTTGGCTGTGGCATTGCTATTAGTGATTGGCGTAGTGTATGTGTTTTTACAAAACTTACGTGCCACTTTGATTCCCGCCTTAGCTATCCCCGTATCATTAATCGGTACGTTTTCAGTCATGCTATTAATTGGCTTTTCCATTAATACTATTACCTTATTTGCGTTAATTTTAGCGATTGGGGTGGTGGTGGATGATGCTATTTTGGTGTTAGAAAACGTACAACGTCACATGGAAGAGGGTATGGCACCACGCGAAGCCGCGCTGCTTACTATGAAAGAGGTGAGCGGAGCGGTGGTGGCTTCTACGTTGGTGTTGTTAGCGGTGTTTGTACCGGTGACTTTCATGCCCGGCATTGCGGGTGAGCTCTATAAGCAGTTTGCTTTAACGATTTCTATTTCCGTTGCCATATCCTCAGTGGTAGCTTTAACGCTTAGTCCGGCGTTGTGTGCCGTTTTGTTAAAATCTAAAACAGAAGGCGCTGTTTTAAATCGTGGTTTTCGTTGGTTTAATACGAGCTTTCAACGTTTAACGGGGGGTATGTTCCGGGGGCGGGTTTTTTTGCTAAGCGGGGTGGGTTAACACTAATTGTGTTGCTAAGTACGATGGGAGGGGTGGGCGCACTGTTTATGGCCGCTCCTACCGGGTTTTTACCTGATGAGGATCAGGGAGCGCTATTTGTACAAGTGCAACTTCCCGATGCGGCTTCCTTAGAACGCACTGACCGTATCATGCGTGAGGTGGATGGCCGTTTAATTGCCATGGAAGGCGTGGCTGATGTGATTTCTATTCGTGGCTCCTCGTTATTAGGCAGTGATGGCCCTAACGTAGCCATGGCGATTGTGCAGTTGAACCCTTGGGATCAAAGGGATGCCAGCCTATCAGCGGCAGCATTGACTGAGCGGGTTGCACAACGTTTAACTGATATAGCGGGTGCTACCATCACCGTATTTGCACCCCCTGCCATTCCAGGCTTAGGGGTAGGCAGTGGTTTTGAATTTACCTTGCAAGACTACGATGGCAATGGCCCTGCCGCATTGGCGCAGACTGCCTTGGGTTTAGTGCAACGTGCTAATCAAGATCCACGGTTAACAAGAGTGTTTACCTCTTATTCGCCTAACGTACCGCAAATACGGTTGCATATTAATCGAGATCAAGCGCATTTACTTGATGTGTCCATAGACGATATTTTTGCCACTTTACAGGCTCAGCTGGGCTCACAGATTCTGAATGATTTCAATATGGATGGCCAGTTATATAAAGTGGTGATGCAGGCTGAGGCCAGCAGTCGTGCTATGCCTAGCGATATTAGCCGGCTCTATGTACGCAGCCGTGCTGGGGAAATGGTGCCTGTGGCTGCATTAGCAGAGACAGTAGCTGAGCTCGGCCCAGAAAGTTTAGGTCGCTATAACCAGTTTTTATCCGCTACTATCAATGGTTCACCGGCAGTCGGTTATAGTACGGGCGAAGCCTTAGAAGCCATGGAAGAGCTGGCAGCGGAGTTTTTACCCACAGGGTATGGTTTTGAGTGGTCTGGGGCGTCTTTCCAAGAAAAAAGCAGTGGTAGTGTAGCGCCTATATTGGCGTTGTCTTTATTATTCGTCTTTTTGTTTTTGGTGGCGCAATATGAAAGCTGGGCCATTCCCATTGCGGTGTTATTGATCGTTCCTGTTACCTTAGCGGGGGCGTTGTTCGCGGTTATAGTCGCTGGAAACAGTTTGGGGCTGTATGCGCAGATTGGGCTCATAATGCTAGCCGGATTATCCACTAAGCAGGCTATTTTAATTGTGGAGTTTGCGCGTACGCAGCGCGAGCAAGAAGGCCTATCGATTATAGATGCAGCAGAAACAGCTGCCCGATTGCGATTCCGTGCGGTGATGATGACGGCCTTATCTTTTATGCTGGGTGTATTTCCGTTATTGATTGCCACAGGAGCGGGAGCGGGTGCTAGATATTCTGTAGGAGTGGTGGTGTTTTTTGGAATGGCGGCGGCCACCTTAATTGGCACCTTGCTGGTACCTGGTTTTTATACGTTGGTTCAGCGTGGACGTGAGTGGAGTAAGCACGCGGAGGAAACATCATGAGAATTCAGCGCTGGACAATTACTATCGCCTCTGCGTCACTGCTACTAGGTGCTTGTACTGTAGTAGGGCCTGATTACACAGAACCGCAGATTGAATTAGATACGGAATTTACGTCACTAAAAGAGAATGCGGGGCTTAATATGGAGCAATCCACTGAATTAACGCTTTGGTGGGCAACTTTACATGATTCCGATCTCAATCGCCTAATTAATTAAGCAGTAAAACAAAACTTAGATTTACGCGCAGCCACCTCAAGGCTGCGGCAGGTGCGTGCTTTACGTAATGTGGCTTCGGGCGCGCGCTTTCCTACGCTAGATACCAGTGCACAGGCCCAACGTTCACGAGCTAGTGAGAATGTGGCACCGGAGGGCGCCGAGTTAACCTCGGGTTTGTATGCCGCCGGTTTTGATGCGGGTTGGGAAATCGATTTGTTTGGCGGTGTGGCACGGGCATTGGAGGCGGCCGAAGCCGATATAGAGGCGGCAGCTGAATCACAGCGTGATGTTTTAGTGTCTGTGTTGGCTGAAGTGGCACTTAATTACGTAGAGGCACGAAGCTTTCAGGAACGCTTACGTATTGCTGCAGACAACTTAGCCAGTCAAGAAGATACGTTTGAGCTTATTCAGTCACGTCATGCTGCCGGCCTCGTCCAAGATATTGATTTAGAGCGCGCCCGCAGCAATGTGGAAAACACACGCAGCACCATGCCGCAATTATCCACGCAATTAGAACGTGCAAGTAATAGACTTGCTCTCTTACTTGGTGAACAGCCAGGAGCCATAGATGAGGTCTTTAACCAAATTAAATCGGTACCCAGTCCACAAATTGAGGTGGCCATCGGTGTGCCAGCGGATTTGTTACGTCGTCGGCCTGATATTCGGCGAGCGGAGCGGATATTAGCCGCTGAAACTGCCCGTGTAGGTGAAGCTACCGCAGAACTGTATCCAAAATTACGCTTGCTTGGTTCAGTGGGTTTGGAAACATTGAGTGGAGGCAATTTATTTCAATCGGCAAGTCGTACCTTAGGGATTGGTTCTATTATTAGTTGGCCATTGTTCTCTGGTGGCCAGGTACGTAATCGTATTGAGGCGCAGTCTGAGGTGCAAGAACAAGCTTATATTGCTTGGCAAAACTCAGTGCTTAGCGCGCTTGAGGAAGTGAGTAATGCCATTACCGCGTATACCAATGAGCAAATACGTCATGCGGCCTTGCAATGCTCAGCTGAATCAGCCGTTCGTGCTGCAAGCATTGCCCGTTCACGCTATGACGCAGGAATTGCTGATTTCACTGAGGTATTAGACACCGATCGCGAACGTTTGTCGGTACAGGATGCGTTAGCTGCCAGTAATGCAGAGATTACCACCGATCTGATTCGTCTCTACAAAGCGTTGGGTGGCGGGTGGCAGTCATTAGCTGAAGAGTAAACTGTGCTAGGCTAATAGTAATAATAGGGAAGGAAGTCTGCAAAGGAAACAGGAAATAAAATGAGTGAAAAAACCAGCATAGGGCAAGTAATTAAAATACGCGGTGGTGTGGTCGATGTGCTCTTTGAGGCTCCTGTACCACGTATTCAAGACGTGGTCTATGCGGGTGATATTGCCATGGAGGTGGTTTCTTTATTGGATCAAGGCAAAGTGCGTTGCATGGCCTTGGCACCGGTACGCGGTTTAGGTTTAGGTATGCCGGTACAGGCCACTGGCGCTCCCATTCAAGTGCCTGTAGGCGAGGCCGTATTAGGTCGTATGCTAAATGTGTTTGGTGCGCCCATTGATGATAAGCCAGCCCCTAAAACCACACTTTCTCGTTCTATTCATCAAGCACCACCCCCCTTAGAAGAACGCGTGGTGCATAGCGCCATCCTTGAGACCGGCATTAAAGCCATTGATTTGCTTTCTCCTATAGAGCGCGGCGGGAAAACCGGCTTATTTGGGGGCGCAGGCGTAGGTAAAACTGTATTAATTACGGAGCTGATTAATAACACCGCCCAGCATTACAAAGGTGTGAGCTTATTTTGCGGCATTGGTGAGCGTTCCCGTGAGGCCGAAGAGCTCTACCGTGAGATGGGTGAAGCCGGTGTGCGTGATAAAACCGTTATGTTGTTTGGACAGATGAATGAAGCGCCCGGTGTGCGCTTTTTAATTGGTAAGACTGCACTCACCATGGCGGAGTATTTCCGAGACGACTTAGGTCAAGATGTGTTGCTATTGATTGATAATGTGTTTCGCTTTGTGCAGGCGGGTTCTGAAGTGTCTGGTTTATTAGGGCGTATGCCTTCTCGCGTAGGCTATCAACCCACCTTAGCCACTGAGCTGGCCTCTTTGCAAGAACGTATTACCTCCACGCGTAAGGGGGCTATTACCTCTATCCAAGCCGTGTATGTGCCCGCGGATGACTTTACCGATCCGGCTGCGGCACATATATTCTCCCACTTATCGGCCTCGGTGGTGCTTTCACGTAAACGCGCCAGTGAAGGCTTATATCCCGCCGTAGACCCTTTAGCTTCCACCTCCGTTATGCTAACGCCAGCAGTGGTGGGGCAGCGTCATTATGATGTGGCCCGTGCCGTACGCCGCACTCTCGCGGAGTACGAAGAGCTGCGAGACATCATTGCCATGTTAGGTTTGGAGGAGTTATCTACCGCTGATCGTGCTGTTGTGGCACGTGCACGCCGCTTGGAGCGGTTTTTAACACAGCCGTTCTTTTCAGCAGAATCCTTTAGTGGCCAAGCAGGGCAACACGTTTCTGTAGAAGAAACCTTAGCAGGATGTGAGCAAATTTTGGCGCAAACCGAGTTCAATGACAATGAGATGGATTACTACATGATTGGCGCGTTGCCGCAGTTGCAGGAGCTCACCTCATGAGTCAAGATAACCCCATGCAGGTTCATTTACGTTTGCCTACGCGATTACTTTTTAGCTGTGAGGCTGAAAAAGTCTTTGCTGAGGCTGAAAATGGCACCTTTATGCTGTTGCCTAAGCATACAGACTTCGTGAGTGCGTTGGTACCATCGGTATTAATGCTAACCACGATTCAAGGTGAGGAATTATTTTTTGGCGTAGACCAAGGCATCTTAGTTAAGCATGATTATACGGTAGACATTGCCGTACGCCGCGCTGTGCAAGGCAAGGACTTAGCCTCTTTAACGAGCACCATACAAGCCACTTTTATTGCAGTAGACGAAGACGAACGAGTGGCACGCACTGCTTTATCAAGGCTAGAGGCGGGCATTGTGCGGCGCTTCAGTGATTTACGGAAACCCCTAACATGAAAGATGAAAAACCCCAAGAGGAAAAAGAAGACGCGTCTGCAGCCGCTATCCGCCAGCGCACAGAGCGTATGCAAAAAACTCGTAATGATAAAGGGCCTAAATACAGTTCATTAAGCGGCTTAAGTGTGTTCGGTGTAATTGGTTGGTCTATTGCTATTCCTACCGTGGCTGGCGCTTTTTTAGGTATGTGGCTAAATCGAGTGGCTCCGCAAAGCTTTTCATGGCCTATTGCTTTAATTTTAGGTGGTGTGGTGATTGGTGCTATAGGTGCTTGGCGATGGATAGAGAAAAGTTATGATAAGTAATATGGCTATTAATGCCAGTGCGCTGTGGTGGGGAATTGCAGTGGGTTTGCCCATGAGTGCCTTGTTTTTTTGGGGGCTAAGGTGGGGGATGCGTTTGGCGATGAATTCCGCCCATCCGGGACGCTTACTGATGCTTAGTTTTTTCTGCCGTATGGTGGTGTTATTGGCGGTGGCTTTGCTGCTAAGTCGTCTTAGCGCATCCATGTGGGCCTTAGCCGGTTATATGCTGGCATTTTTACTCGTTCGTATCGTGGTCGTTGTGGTTTCAAAACAAAGAGGTGTGTAATTATGCAGCTAAGTCCTGATCAAACGGTGGTGTTTACTATAGGCAGTTGGCCGGTAAATGCCACTATAGTTAATACGTGGATTGTGATGGTGTTATTGGTGGGTATTTCTGTGTTGGTAACACGCAATTTACGCGCTGATACGTCACCGGGGCGTTGGCGTAGTGCGCTGGAGCTCATTGTGACAATGATTCAAGGGCAAATTAAAGAAGTAACGCGCACCAATGCCCGTCATATTTTGTACTTTGCGGGTACCTTGTTTTTGTTTATCGCCGTCTCTAACGTACTAACGGTAATTCCGGGTTTTGATGCGCCCACCTCATCGTTATCTACCACGGTGGGGCTCACGTTATCGGTGTTGATTGCTATTCCTATTTTTGGGATTGCGAATGGAGGCGTGCGGCAATATCTGCGTAAGTTTATTGAACCTTCCATCATTATGTTGCCTTTTAATATTATTGGCGAGTTTTCCCGTGGCGTGTCGTTGGCGGTACGTTTATATGGCAATGTGATGAGTGGCGCAGTGATAGCTGCTATTTTATTGAGCATTGCTCCTTTCTTTTTTCCGGTCGTAATGAGTATGTTGGGTTTATTGACCGGCATTATTCAAGCGTATATTTTCGCTATTTTAGCCACGGTATATATTTCCTCTGCCATGGCAGAACCACCTCTAAAAACGTCTACTAAGGATGAAACAGAATGACTGATCTTGCAATTATTGCCGCTATTTCTATTTTTACTGCGGGCTTCACGGTAGCCATTGGTTCTATTGGCCCAGCCTTGGGTGAAGGGCGTGCGGCGGCGGCGGCTATTGCTGCTATTGCGCAGCAGCCTGATGCGGCACCTACGTTATCGCGTACCTTATTTGTGAGCTTGGCGATGATCGAGTCCACTGCAATTTATTGTTTTGTGGTGGCGATGATTCTTATCTTTGCTAATCCGTTTTGGGATGCTATGCAGACTGCTGCAGGAGCGTAATACTTTATGTCTATTGATTGGATTACTGTCTTAGCGCAGATTGCAAACTTTTTGGTCTTATTGTGGCTGCTGAAACGCTTTTTATATAAGCCTATATTAGATGGTATCGATGCGCGCGAAAAAGAGATAACTAGGCGTATGGAGCTCGCTGCAAAATCCCAGCAAGAGGCCAAAAAAGCAGAGAGTCGTTACGTGAAACAACGTGCACAACTGCTATCTGAACAAGAGGCTTTATTGAAAAAGACCTTAGCCGACACAGAAGAGGAGCGTGCGCAATTGTTGACAGAAGCTCGTACTAAAATGCAGCAAGAGCAAGACGATTGGCGTCAGCATCTGGAGCAGGAGCGCCAAACTTTCAATCAACGTTTGCAGCAGACGGGCTCTGAGGCGTTATTGCAGCTTACACGTAAGGCGTTGCATGACTTAGCTGATGAGCAACTGGAAGACGCCATAGTGCGCCATGTGGGTAAACAGTTGCAGCCCATGGCTAAAGAGTTAGAACGGGCAGCCGCTGACAGCACCCAAGCACAAGTTACTACACGAGATGCCTTAGCACCTGCTACCCAGTCGTTATTACAAAAAGAAGTACAGCAATGGCTGCCCAAGCTTAGTTTAAATTTTGAGACGAACGCAACACAGTCGCCTGGTTTAATTATGCAGATAGGGGGCGCTCAGGTAGCGTGGACTACAGACAGTTATATTGATGAACTGGCTGAACTCTTAAAACAACATGCTTCCACCAGCCTCGATAACAAGGAGTTACGCTAACGTGGATACCTTTACTACTTGGATGGATAGACTCATTAATAGTCCCACACCTACACCGGTTTTAATTGAAACGGGGACGGTAGCCGAAGTGGGTGATGGCGTAGCCATTGTCTCTGGCCTGGCTCGGGCTCTATCTGATGAGCTATTGGTGTTTGCCAGTGGTGTGCAAGGTATTGTGCTGGATTTAGAGGCTGACCGTTTGGGTGTAATTCTACTGGGACCTTCGGAGCATATTCGTTTGGGAGAGACGGTATACCGCACGCGTAAAGTGGTGAGTGTGCCAGTGGGGGCGGCGTTACTCGGGCGTGTGGTAGATGCCATGGGTAGGCCTCGTGATGTATTAGGCCCTATCGCTGCCGTGGCTGAGCATCCCATTGAGGCGGAAGCCCCCAGTATTTTAAATCGTACGCAAATTTTCAAACCTCTTGCCACGGGTCTTAAAGCTATTGATGCCGCTATTCCGGTAGGTTTAGGGCAGCGTGAGCTAATCATTGGCGATAGACAAACCGGTAAAACCTCTATTGCAATTGATACCATGCTCAATCAGGCACGCTCAGAAGTGATATGTATTTATTGTGCTATAGGGCAGCGTGGCGATGCCGTAGCCCGGGTAATTCGTGCTCTTACGGAAGGTGATATGCTGCAGCGCAGTATCGTTATGAGTGCGGGTGACGAAGAAGCTCCGGGTTTATCGTATGTGGCGCCTTACGCTGCGATGACCATGGCCGAGTATTTCTCGGCGCAGGGTGAGGATGTAGTCGTGATTTTTGATGATATGACGCACCATGCCCGTGCTTATCGTGAATTATCCCTATTGTTACGTAGACCGCCAGGGCGTGAAGCTTTTCCAGGCGATATTTTTTATGTGCATGCGCGACTTTTAGAACGAGCAGGGCAGTTTGGTCCAGACATAGGGGGCGGCTCCATTACTGCCTTGCCTGTGGTGGAGACGCAGGCGGGTAATTTGTCGGCGTATATTCCCACTAATCTCATCTCTATTACTGATGGGCAAATTTATTTATCACCGCAGCTAGTGCGTAAAAATCAGTTTCCAGCAGTGGATTTGGGGTTATCTGTTTCTAGGGTAGGTAGTAAAGCGCAGAACCGCACCTTGCGTGCTGTATCGGGGAATTTACGCGTTACTTTGTCACAGTTTGAAGAATTAGAAGATTTTGCGCGTTTTGGTACGCGTTTAGATGATGCGACCCGAGCCCGTTTGGCCCGCGGTTCTGCTGTGCGTACTGCTTTACGTCAGGCTGAGCGTGATCCCATGCCTGCACTGGAGCAGCTAACGGTGCTAGTAGCTGCTATGGCCGGTTTATTTGATCCACTCAATGAGCAAGAAATCAGTGCAGCCATGCATGCAGTACGTGATGCGGCTCAACGAGAGTTAGCAGTGATTGAGCAGCGCATCAAGGATAATCAGCCGCTTTCTGATGAAGATCGTCAATTGATTACCGATTGTGCACGTGACGCCTTAGAAAAACGGGATAAAAAAGAATGAGGTATACATGGCGCAAACCTTAGAGCACCTTTCTAGAAAAAACGATACCTTAACCAGCATTCGCGGTATTGTGCATACCATGAAAACCTTGTCGGCAATTAACGCTGCGCCTTATGAGCAAGCCGCACAGTCCATCGAGTCATACCATCAATCCATTCTTCAAGGTTTGGCTGCTTTTGTGTACCGTAGTGGTGGGATTCGTTTACTTACAGAGGCTGTGCAGCCTACTATCCGCTTAGTGGTGGTATTTGGCTCAGATCACGGTTTATGTGGTAATTACAATGAATTAGTAGCGGATAAAGTCATTGAATACCGCCAAGCGCAACCCATAGCAAAAGAATCTATTCTTTGTCTTGGTTCTAGAATGGCAAATGCTTTAGTAGAACAAGGGTTGGAGCCTGAGGTGGTGTTAATGCCGCCGGCTTCTGCTGATGGCGTAAGGCGTTTAGCCGGTGATATTGTAACGCGTATAGAACAGCTAGGTCGTGGCCAGCCTTTAGCGCATTTAGCGGTAAGTTTGGTTTTTACTCAACGCGCTGCACACGGTTATCAAGAATCAGTGGTTCGCGATTTATTGCCTTTAGATAAAAAATTATTGCAACCAGTACAACGCTGGCCGTCGCGTTCCTTGCCCGATTACAGCATGCCAGCGGATGCATTATTATCTTCATTGATACGTAATCACGTGTTTGCCAGTGTATTTAGAGCTTCTGCTGAAGCCATGGTTACAGAAAATGCCACGCGTTTAGCGTTGATGCAACAAGCAGAGCAGTCTGTGGATGAGCAGTTAGAAAGCTTACAACAGGAATTAAACAGCGTGCGCCAAGATGAAATTACGAATGAATTGATGGATATTATTATTGGACACTTAGCATAAAGCGGCGATAAGTTAAAGAAAGATATTATATATTTATGTATACTGTTAATTATTATTTATAATTCCATAACTCGTAACACATAAAGGACATAACGATGAAAGCACAATTAACCCGTTTATTAGCAGGTGGGGCGCTTGGTTTGGGCCTCATAACTGGAGCACAGGCAAATACTGATACTGTTGAGAAAGCCATGGTAATCGTAAGCAGTGATTCGCTACAAACACAGGGCATGGCAATGGTGTTATCACAAGCTATGCAAGCGCAGGGTACAGCTGTTAATCTTTTACTCTGTGATAAGGCGGGTGATTTAGCCGTGTCTAGTTTTGAAAGCGACGCTGCCTTAAAGCCACATGGCATGAAACCAGAAGGTCTCATGCAAAAAATCATGGCGGACGGCGCTGAGGTTGCCGTTTGTGCTTTATATTTGCCTAATAGCAAATATGAAGAAGCCGATCTACGCGAAGGGGTTACCGTTGCACAACCACCAGTCATGGCGGAAATGATGCGTGCAGCAGATGTAAAGGTTTTTGAGTTCTAAAGTAAATAGTCAATAAAATCTTGTTTACTATCAAGCCTTTGGAGAAAAAGCATTTAGTCTTAGCGGCTGCTATATGTGCGCAAGCTATGTTGCATAACCCCCTGCATATTCGTGTATTTGGTGGGGTATCTTCACTACGTCAACGTCGTCTCGAGCGATTCTTCCCGGGCTTACTGGCTTATATATATAGAAAAGGCGCACTTTATGGCGCCTTTTCTGAGCAACGCTTAGTGGGAGTTTTAGGCATGTTGCCACCCACCCAATGCAAGCCCTCACTCTGTGAGGTGTTACGGTTACTGCCAAGTCTTATTACTGCTACTAATCCCCTTGGCACCCTCCGTTTAGCAATTTGGTTGGGCACATGGGCAAAGCTTGACCCTGCTACCCCTCATTGGCACTTAGGCCCATTGGCGGTGGATACGGCATGGCAAAAGCAAGGTATAGGCACGCAATTGATGGCGTTGGCTTGTGATAAAGGGAGTCAAGCGAGTATTTACCTAGAAACTGACAAGCTAAGTAATGTTGAATTATATAAAAAACTTGGTTTTTCTGTTTTAGCCGCACCCACTATTTTAGGTGTATCAAGTTGGGTGATGATGCGGCCAGCATAAGGTGGCGCCCTTATTCATGGCAGCGTCTACGGCAGCGTTGCGACTATTTACATCTAGACGGTGATATAGGGTTTCAGTATGAGATTTAGCGGTGGCTACACTAATTTTTAAGTGCTTAGCAACCGTTTTTAGTGGATAACCTTTAGCAAGCAATAATAATACTTCGTATTGACGTTTGGTTAAGCCCAGTAACTCAGCTTCATTGTGCGTGCTAGGTGCAAGAGAGACTGAAGAGTGGTTGTGATTAGCAAAACAGGTACCTCCTTCTAAAACAAATTGCACGGAAGCTTTGATAAGGGCTGCACTGGATTCTTTAGAAATTGAACCGCGTATCATTGGTAAATGATGGTAGTAAATACTAGAAGAAGAGTGGGTACGTGGTTCATCGAGTAATAAAATGAACCGTGGATTATAGACTTGAGTAAGGCGTTCTAAATAAGGACAATCTGCATCTTGAGAGGCTAAAGTAAATAAAATTAAATCACAAGCCTTAGGTGATTCTTCTGGTTTTTTTGGTTCTTTCAGTTGAGAATAGTCATCTGCTAATACGGTGGCCTCAGTAAACTCTTCCTTAAGCAGCTGCTCTAACCCTAACCGTAAAATAGGATGTGGATCAATTACTATAATTTTCTTCACAACATAACCCCTTTGTTCAGTAGATAGAGAACAATTAATGGTTAATAAGACGGGGGTTTATTTTTGCGGCACCATAGTAAAAAAATGGTGCTTAATTATATAAATCGTTTTTATTGCTGTTATACCCGTTTAAGTAGCTTAAACAAAAATCATTTTTGTGTTTGAATAACACGAATAATAATTTACTAAGTTTTACAACTTGAAGCTATAAGGAATTACACTCAAATTTAGCATTGTTATTACTTATTAAATAACAAAAAATACCATAAGCGCATAATTTATTTTTATTATGTAAAGTAACTAAGAGTTTATCTAGAAAATAAAAACAAAAAAGCACTTAAAGCTATTTAGCTCTAAGTGCTTGATTTTGTTTGGGTAATTTGGTCGGAACGGAAGGATTTGAACCTTCGACCCCTTGCACCCCATGCAAGTGCGCTACCAGGCTGCGCTACGCCCCGAAAGATGTAAATATAGCATACAGTGTTTAAAATTGTCAAATAATAGCAAGATAGACGATATATTGCTATTTATTTTAAACTGAACTAGGCGGGCAGGTTTATATCTGCTGTAATGTGCTTATGCAGCATGCCTTGCTGTCGCTAAAAATCTATTATATAGGAAAACAAAAAATGTTTCAATTAGGTGATGTGGTGAAGTTAAATAGTGGTGGTCCGGCGATGACGATCACCCAAGTGGGTCTTACGCATGGGCGAGTTGAGTGTGCTTGGTTCGATAGTGAAGGAAATTTTAAAACCGCCTTTATTCATGCCAAGGCATTGCAAGAGGTGTAGAGCGTATGGCAAATTGGCGACTACCTGCACTAAGCCCTTTAGCCAAAAGTAAATGGATAGCCACAAGCCTCCTCGTAGGGGCTTTTATACTCTTTGTGGTGGCAAAGTTGCAAGACACAGGTGCCGTGAGTTGGGGGTATGTGATTGCCTTTGCAGAAGCGGCGATGGTGGGGGCGGTGGCCGATTGGTTTGCTGTAACGGCCTTGTTTAGGCGGCCTTTAGGCCTGCCTATTCCTCATACGGCCATTATTCCGCGTAATAAACCGCGTATAGCTAGCCGTTTAGGGGATTTTATTTGTGAGCATTTTTTGTCTACCCCGCAGGTAATGCAAAAAATAAAGCAAATGCAATTACCTCGTCAAACTATGCGCTGGTTAGCGAAAAAACAAAATGCCAAACTTATGGCAGGCTACACCACCTTGGTAGCGCAGCACAGTTTAACGGCATTGCGTGATGTGCGTGCTCAGCAATTTATTCAAGACACGGCTATTCATAACTTAAAAAAAATTAATTTTGCTCAGCTGGGTGGGCAGGTGTTGCAGCTACTAACGCACGATCAACGTCATCAAGAGCTTTTAAACCAGGTGTTGAAAAAAATCAGTCAAATAGTAGAAACCCCGGAAACCCAAGCCTTACTCACTGAAAAAATCGCAGCAGAACTAAAACGTACCGTACATATTAAAAAAATTAGCGAGTACTTGGGTGGCTGGACAACCACCAAAATTGTGGATTTAATTGCTAAAGAGATCACTGAAATTGCTGATGACCCGAACCATGAGTTGCGTTATAGTTTTCATGCTTATGTGCAAAGCATGATTTATCGCTTACAGACCGATCCTAGCTTCAAACAAAAAACCGCAGATATACAGCAACAAATGCTGCAAAATCCTGAGGTACAAAATTACTTGCATGGTCTATGGGCAGATATCATTGATTGGTTAGAGCAAGATTTACAAGCGCAAGATTCTGTATTACAAGAAAAGCTAGCGGTGGGTTTACGGCAAGTGGCGCAGCACATTATGACAGATCCGGCTATGCAGCAATTACTCGACGAAAAAATAGCCCAAATCGCGCCTCCCTTAATTGAAAAATATCGTGTGCGCATTGCGCGTTATATAGAAGAGCGGGTTAATGCCTGGGAAGACAGGGAGTTGGTGTATCAGTTAGAACATGCCATTGGTAAAGATTTACAGTTTATACGTGTCAATGGCACCTTGGTGGGAGGTGCCATTGGGGTATTGATTCATTTTATTGGAAGGTGGCTCTAAAGGTGAACGAGGCGCTTAGGCTTGACGCATTTTTTGTATGGCTAGCTTAATATACGGATCCATATTATCTTGACGCAGTAACCAATCCTGATAATCCAGTGGTAATTCCGCCATGGACAAGCCTTTATGCTTACCAAAAGGCATAACGCTTGGTAAGCGAGCGATTTCAGACTGTTCCCAAAGCTGCTCCCACGTACTTACAGCTGTGGGCAACAAAGGGATAAGTTTTTGTAAGATATATTTGCAGTTTTGCACATCTGCTAAGGCTGAATGCGCCTTTTTAAGGCGATCACGCGCATGAGGTCTAAAGAAATAATACATCAACGCCGATTGGCTATGACTGTCTAAGTCAGGTAGCACCATACGACTTAGGGCTAGGGTGCAGATACGTTTTACTTCAGGTTGTTGCGCTACATTCCAATCATAATCTACATTATGACCAATCATATAAGCGGCATCAGTGGGAAAAGTGAAATCCGTACAAGGTGGGCAGTCAGCGAGCTCTTCATCATAAATGTGATGCACGGCTAGGGCACCCAAGGTGTTTGGGTGGCCAGGCTTATAACGTTGCTCAAATTGCGCCACTACCTGTAAAGCAGTGGGCTCTGTGACTTTTAACCAGGCAGCTTCTATGATGTCAGGTTGCTCGGAACCGGTAGTTTCAGTGTCAAAAATATAAGCGTTCATTTAATAAATTATCCTACTTGAAAATGGCCCTCAGGGTAGCGAATACGACTGCGGCGTCTAGTGGCCAGAGTATAAACCAACGTGAGTGGCCCCAAACGTCCTGCAAACATTAAAATGGTGAGTATAAATTGACTGGGGGTAGAAAGTTCGCCCGTAATACCAAAGCTCATGCCGGTGGTAGTGATGGCTGACATCACTTCAAACATCACACTTTTGAATTCTAAATTATCAAAAATAGTAATGGCTAGTAGCCCAAAGAAAAATAAAGCTGAGGTTACAAGCACCAAAGAGAGGGATTTTTGTACCGTTTCTGCAGAGACGGTACGGCTCATAAGCACCACTTCTTGACGATGGCGTAAATAGGAAAACAACGCCGCTAAAAGCACAATGAATGTACCCAGTTTAATACCACTGGCGGTACTGAGTGAGCCACCACCTATAAACATATACACCATAATAACCAAGATGGAGCTGTCTTTCATTTGGCTGGGTTCCATGGTGATCAGACCCGCCGTGCGGCTAGAAATAATCTGAAACCACGAGGCGGTGGCTTGTTCTAAAGTGCTTAGGTAGGCAATGGTATTGGTATTGGTGTATTCAAAGCCCCAAATGGCTAAAAATCCAATAATATTTAAGCAAAGGGTGCCTATAAGTATGGCTTTGGTATAAGGTGAAAATAAAGACCAATGTTTTTTATGCAGTATATTCATGATTACCGGAAAGCCTAGGCCACCTAAAGCGATCATCAGCGATAAGGTAAAGACACTGATGGGATCATGCACAAAACCAATTAAACTGTGATCATATAAAGACATACCGGCATTATTAAACGCCATGGTCACATGAAAGTAAGCTTGGTAGGCAGCCGCTTGATAGCCCAGGCGTGGTCCCCACCATAAACTTAGTAAAACTACCGCGATGGCTTGAATGGTAAAGGCTATTTTCAATACTGAAAATGCCGTTTGTTTAATGCGGGAGACGCTGGTTTGATTAAAGGCTTCTAGTGCTAAGGCTTGTTGTTGTAGGCTGATACGCTTGCCTAAGGTAATGGCTGCCAGCACCGCAAAAGTAACAAAACCCAAGCCGCCTATTTGCACAAGTACAGTCAGTAGTATTTGCCCTCCCAGAGTTAACACCGTAGCAGGCTCAATCACGGTAAGCCCCGTAATGGTAACGGCAGAGGTGGCGGTAAAGAACGCATCAAACCACCCTATGGGACTACGGGTGGCAAAAGGCATTTTGAAAAGTACGGTTCCTAGAGCAATAAGACCTAAAAAGCCGAGAGCTAGCACCATAGGGGGGCTGGCTTGTAAATGGGTTGAGGCCCTTTTTGGTTTTTTTCGAAGTAGCCTAAATGGCCAAAGACGTAACATAGAGGGGGGCATCTCTTAGATGAGTTTAGGTGCAATGTTGCGTAAGGCATTTAAGGGGCCAAAGAGCACTAAAATATCTTTGGCTTGTAAAATAAAACTATCATCAGGACGCATTAAGACTTCTTTTTTTCGTTTAATTAATAAGACCTCAACGGCAGCATTATCTTTATGCAAAACAGCGCCAATACTGATCTCGTCTAAACGCTCACTGGCCGTTATTTCTACAATATACTCGCCATTGCCTAAGGAAATATAATCGTTAACCATTGGGTAACTGAGCATTTGCGCCACGCGTATGCCCATTTCCTCCTCGGGGTGAATAATACGATTAACCCCTAGCTTACTTAAGATAAGGTGTTGTGCATGGGAAATGGCTTTAACCCAGATTTTTTTAACGTCCATGGCTTTTAAATGAATCACACACACGAGACTGGCTTGTATGTCATCGCCAATGGCAATCAGCACCACGTCATAATTATCTAAACCTAGCTCATTAACTGCTTGTCGATCTGTCACATCAGCAATGACGGCACGGCTGAGTCTATCTGCATATTTATCTACTACCTTCGTGTTGGTGTCTACACCTAAGACAGAATGCCCCATATTCATTAACTCCAAGGCCGCTGCCGAGCCAAAGCGGCCTAAACCTATCACAGCAAATTGTGCCATATCAACTCCTTCATAAGTCTTATGTCGTAGTGGTTTAGTGGGCGTTGAGCGATTCAGGCCAAGTAAAACTCAATTGGTGCCCCTGTCGTTTGACGGTGATGGCCTGGTGTATGGTTTTGCCTTCATAGGTCACGTAGATTTGATAGATGCCCGGGTCTATATCAAGTAAGCAAAAAGGGCCATCACTATTGATGTTTAGTACCGTTTGATCATAGTCATTACGCATTACGACTTGTACATCGGCGATAAAAGCGATTTTATTACCTTGTTTTTGTCCAAAATTAAAACTTAAGGGGTAATGAGAGCGTGCTGCTCTAAAAAGGGCGGCTTGATCACTGCCTATGCCGCCGCAGATGTACGCCGTAGCTTGATAAAATTGCACCGCAGGTAAGGTGTTGGCAAAGACGACAGGGCTGCACAAAGCGATCAGTAGCGAGCTAATCCAGAGACGCATAACAATTCCTTGAAACATGTTTTACACTAGTTTAACAAGGTGTGCTGGTTTTAGCGGGTTAAAACATCAAAGGCCAACTATGACGCTCAGTTTCTACTCCCATGGAGTTATAGCTGCATTCATTAAATACACTGTAGCCACTGTTATCAACAGCCCACACCGCTGAGCTGCGTGTGCCGTAAGCACTATTTATAATAAACGGGCTGCTCACTAAAAGTTCTATTTTGGTCTCTAAACCGGTGTTGGGCAGTTTAGTGAGCGGTGCTTTTTGTTCATCACGTAAAAGGTGATAGGCGGCATCCACATCCATAAACTGCTGAGCTTGTACATGTTGCTTTAAGTGCTGTTGTAAGCGCTGGCTTTTGGGCCACGGGGTATTGAGTAGATGATTACTCACCACGTAATGGCCTGCGGGTAAATTGCGTGGGGGCATATCACTACGATTACTGTAGTAGTAACATTCAAATTGTTTGGTCTTCGCTTGCCATTGACCGATGATGAGGTTAAAGCCTTGATATTGATCTGCCTGTTGGCTGACGCGATGCATGTAATCTTGGGCAGATAGCGTGGGGACGGCGTTTAAAAAATCTGTACACAAAGCCCCTCGACTGCGCTCCAATCCCGTGGCGGGTTGCATATCACGGTAATTAGTAAGTAAAGCAAAACGCCCATGGCGCTGCACCGCAAACCACGTGCCGCCAGCCTCTAAGTCTTGACCACCAATTATTTCAGGGTTCTTGGGCCAGGGCGCAGCTGCACGAGTAGGCCGAGCATGGGCTTCGTCACGGTTTGCTGCAATAAATAAGGGCCAGTTAGGGTCTACACCCACGGCCAAATATGCAATACACATAAATAGGGAAAAATAAACAGAGACGACTTAAAGCATAGCGAGTTTATTTGAGCCTTCGACTAAATGACGTAACCGGATAGCGTCTGCTATGCGTGAGGCACGTCCCTGAGCGTTTAAAAGCACAATGGCAATGTCACGCCCTTCAAATTTAGTCATTAAAACTAAACATTGGCCGGCTTCATTAATAAAACCAGTTTTGGATACTTGTATATCCCACTTGTCATTTTTTACAAGGCGATTGGTATTGCCAAAGATGAGTTGCCGTCCCGGTTTAGGCTCTACAATATGTTTTTCACTCGTACTGTACTTATGAATTAATGGCTGTTTGGCGGTGGCTTGCATCAAAGCCACCAGATCTTGTGGGCTGGAAACATTTTCACTAGACAGCCCAGTGGGCTCCACAAAACGCGTTTGTCTCATACCTAGCGCGCGTGCTTTATCATTCATGGCGCGCACAAATGCTTCCAATCCACCTGGGTAATGGCGTCCTAAAGCATTGGCTGCTCGGTTTTCAGAAGACATAAGAGCCAAGTGCAGCATATTGGCTCTGCTGAGTTTTGAGCCAACTGTTAAACGTGAGGTGGTGTTTTTTAAGTGATCAATATCGTCTGTGGTGATTTCTAATATTTCTTGCATATCAAGCCCCGCTTCAATCACGACTAAGGCCGTCATTAGTTTAGTAATGGAGGCAATGGGGCGTACTTCATCACTGTTTTTTTGATACAGTGGCGTGGCGGAGGCTAGATCTTGTACGTAAGCAATTTCTGAACGTAATTGCGCGGGGAGGCTTTGCAGTAAAGGGGTTACGGAGACAGCAGGGGGTGCTTTAACGGGCTGCAGATTATTAGCATAATGCGCATATGGCGTGTGATAATAGACGGTGCTGTTTTCGGTATCTTGTGCGTGCAAAGGCATGGTAATAAATGCCAGTAATGCGGTCAGAAAAAAAGACAAATGCATAAGTCATACCTTGGGTTCGTTAACTACACTATGTATATAGTGTAGATGGTAGCAGATATCAGAATTAGCGTGAGATTAAAGTGAGATTAAAAACAAAAAAATGATACCAAAAATACGTACTAAATATAGTAATCATCGTAACACGTGCAGTATAAAGAATAGATTTGTCTGCGGTGCCGCTGTGGTGATGTTTTGCGCCTTGTTTAGCTCTGCCTTACAAGCACAAAATGCCTGGGCGTTTGATACAGTAAGCCCTCCTATTTATCGTTTAAAGCAACCTATACTGCAGCCCTTTCATACCACAGACTTAGCTAATCCGCCTGCTGAAGGAGCCATGATTAAAGCCATTAATGTGCAAATATCACCTTCAGCCAGTGCGTGGGTAGAGAGTCGATTGTGCACGGCAGATTTACAAAACTGCTTACCCGTTTATGGGGGCAGGCTGTATACCAAAGCCTTTAATCAGTTTGCAGCTACTACGCCTTTAGTAGTGGTGCATCAAGTACAAGCTTGGAATGGCGCTTATCCACCGATCTATATCAAAGCTCAGTTAAATATCTGGTGGTAATACGAGGTCTGACATAGAGAGTTAAGTGGACGTGTGTTAACATTTTTACCCTTGCATACATTCTCTTACTTGCCTCAGGTTTTAGGTAGTTCCATTCATGAATCCATCCACTCTAATAGGGATCGTCGCCAGTACAATTTTACTGGGCGTGGTGATTTTCTATACAGCGGTAGACCCGTCTTTATTCTTAGATATTCCTAGTATTTTAATTGTCTTGGTGGGTACCTTAGCTGCCACTTTTATTAGTTACCCTTTAAGCGAAGTAGTACGGATTTTTGGCTTAATACGTATTGTGATGCGCAATGAAAAGCTTTATACCCAGCACGATTTAGATGAATTGATTGATATTTCTCGCCTTTGGGCTGGAGGAGATATTCGTTCTGTAGAAAATGCCCTTGAGCAGGTTTCAAATCCTTTTTTGAAAACAGGTGTGCAGTTAGTGATTGATATGACACCTGAAGAAGAAATTTTAGAATTACTGCAATGGCGAATTTCTAGAGTACGAGCCCGTGAGCATGCCGAAGCGCAATTATTTCGAGTGATGGCCAGTTATGCGCCAGCATTCGGCATGGTGGGCACCTTAGTGGGCTTAGTGAACTTAATGTTTTTATTAGGTGATGGGGATATGGCGTTGATTGGTCAGCAAATGGCCTTAGCGCTCATGACCACTTTTTACGGTATTTTGTTTTCTAACTTGCTCTTTAAACCTGTGGCCGTAAAGTTAGAACGCCGCACCGAGCAGCGTTTAGTACTTATGAATATGGTGCTGCAAGGGGTTTCTATGATGAGTCAAAAGCGCGGTCCAGCCATGATGCGTGAGACCTTAAACTCCTTTATGGCGCAATACCATGATGAGATTAATGACGGCAATGGGCGTTATGACTACGAGGATGATTAATGAGTGACGATAATCAGCTACTTAGTCAGCTAACTGCCAAAACTAAACGTTTAGAGGCAGAGTTAAAGCTAGCGCGCATGACAAATAAAAACCAAGCTGCAGGTGGCACAAGTAAAGTCTGGCTCGCCTTAGATGATAGTTCGCAGATTAAAGAGGAAGAGGAAACGTGGTTTGCGACCTATTTAGATATGATGACGTTACTCTTAGTTTTGATGATTGTAATGCTGGCTTTTGCTGGTCAAGGCGATTTTATCTCTGGCGCTGATCGGGTCGGTAGTGCGGCAATTACTGGCGGCGCAGGTGATGGTGAAAAACCGGGTGCGATGGTGCAAAAAGAGGGCACGGGGGCGCACTTAGGCGGAGTAAAGCAAGGTGAACATCTACAAAATGAACTGGCTGCTTTAGGTATAGATGGCGTTATTGATGAGGTGGGTGACGAGGAAGACCGTAGCTTAAGTGAGTTAGGCTTTGATCAATTGGGTGATGACATTGATGTGATCATTAATGGTGGCGTGGTGAGCTTTAGAATTAATAGTGAAATTCTCTTTACCTCAGGCCAAGCTGACTTGGGCTTAGCGGGCATTAAAGTATTGAAAAAGTTAGTAGATGTGTTGAAGAAAAATGATTTTCAAATCGCTGTGGAAGGGCATACCGATTCTGTGCCCATTCGGGGGCGTTATCCCTCTAACTGGGAGTTATCTGGTTCTAGAGCGGGCAGTGTGGTGCGTTATTTTGAGGCCAATGGTATTAGTAGTGAGCGTTTACGGGCGGTGGGTTTTGCCGACACACGCCCTTTGGAATCAAATGAAACGGCCGAAGGGCGCGCGCAAAACCGTCGAGTTGAGCTCACGATGGAGATACCTAAGTAGCCGCATCAATGCTTTTGATGTTGGCAAGCTTAGAAAAATCAAAATGCGTATTACTTAAACGTTCCAGAAGCAAGCACAAAATCATAGGCACAAAAGCCGCCACTAAAAAGGATTCTAATAAATAATCCAAGGGGCCAGTAGGAGTAGGGAATAAATACAGTCCTGCTGCCAAGCCCGCTAAAGTACTTAATGTGGCTTGGATACCGCTAATACGACGGCTATACAAGCCATAAAATACCGGAAAAGCCGCCGCTGAGCACAGCAAATCCGCTAATAAAAACAAATACAGCACGCTTAGCCCTTTCGCGGACGTAAACCACACGGGGATGGCGAGCGCCACCATAAGCCAACGGGCTAGGTGCATGAGCTGGGCGCGGCTCAGGCGAGGGAAAATACGGCGAGCATCTACCGCAATAATACTGGTGACAGCGCTAATAGCGGTATCTGCACTACTCATGACTAAGGCTAAGCCTAAGGGGATGAGTAGCACTAAAAACCACATAGGCAAAGTAGGCGCTAGCACATTAAATAGGGCCACCGAGCTATCACCGTCAGGGGTCCATGCCATAAAAGCTAAGCCAAACAAACCCATCACAAAAATAAACGGTACCACGAGTAAACCACTAATGAGAAAGCCACGTCGCATGGCATGGTTGCTTTGAGCGGCGTAAATACGTTGCCAATTGCCTTGGTGAAAGAGTCCCGTTAATAAAATCGCTACAAAAAACGTGAGCCCCGCTTTAATCCCTACACTACTACTAATGTCTAACAGTTGAGGCGCAGAGGCTTGTAGTTTATCAATGGTTAGAGCTGCACCACCGATGGCATTCCAGCCAAAGATCAATAATAAAAATAGTAAAGGTAGCAATACCAGCATTTGCACTTTATCCGTAAAAATACTGGCACGCAAACCACCATACGCGGTGTAAATCAAAGTGGCCACCAGCACTACGGCAGCAGTTACCCACAGCGGAATGGGGGCTACTAAGCTTACAAGTTTTGCCATGGCCGTTACCTCCGCTGTGAGGGAAATAAACATATAAAACAGCATAATAAGCAAAGTGAGTCCATACATGGGTTTACCAAAGCGATGAATCACGTATTCGGTGAGGGTATGGCCCTGTGGGATGAGCTCGCGCATGCGTTGCCCTAAGGGGATCATAGCCAGACGAGGTGCCATGGAGCCCAGCGCATAACCAATCACCGCTCCTATACCACCCCACGTGGCGGCTTGAGCGGGAGAAAATAAAATCCAGGCACCTAAAGACGAAGCGAGTAAGGTTAATATTGTCGCAAAAGTACTTTGGCTATTACGTGCCACAATATAATCTTCTAAACTGTCATTGCTGCGGCGTGCGTACAGCACACCCGCTAAGGCAAACACCGTTGAAAATCCAAACAGCCAAGCAAGTGCAGACCCATGGCTAAGCATATCCCTCTCCATTTATCATTATGTTTTATAGAATTGAATGACGGATTAATGCTTAGCACAGAATATTTCCATTCCCTGCGCCGGCATTATCCGGATCAGGTTCTAAGGGTCGGTAGTCATACCTCTCAGCCAATGTCGGCTCCCCCAGGAACAAAACAAAGAATAAGCGCATTATGAGCAATCTGTCAAATTTTATGCTATGGTTTTTGCCAAACCACTTGGAGGTAACATGAAAAAAACAATAGACATTGATCAGCAAATCGTTTTAATTACGGGGGGGGCTAGGGGCTTAGGCGCCGCCTTAACTCGAGCATTTTTATCGCAAGGTGCCTGCGTAGTTATTAATTACTTAACCAGCAAAGACGCGGCTGAGCAATTAGCTACTACCGCGCCAGATCGGGCGCTGGCCATACAGGCGGATGTAACGGATGCTGCTGCGGTAGAAGCTATGATAGCAAAGGCTCAGGCGCATTTTGGTAAAGCTATTACTACGGTAGTGAACAATGCTTTGCCCACGTTTAGTTTTAATGGGGAAGCACGCCCCCATGCTAATACCTTGACGTGGGATCATATGCAGCAGCAAATGGAAGGCATAGTACGCGGTGCCTTAAACACGACTCAAGCCACCATGGCAGGGATGGCAGAACAAGGCTTTGGCCGTATTGTGAATATTGGCACTAATCTGTTTCAAAACCCGGTGGTACCGTACCATGATTACACGGCCGCCAAAGCTGCCTTATTGTCTTTCACTCGTACCTTATCTCAAGATTTAGGCCCTAAGGGTATTACGGTAAATATGATTTCCGGTGGGTTATTGCGTACTACTGATGCGTCTTCTGCCACACCCGAAGAGGTGTTTGATTTTATCGCTGCTAATACCCCCTTACGAAAAGTGACCGATCCCACTGAGTTTGCGGATACGGCGCTGTTTTTTGCCTCTCCTTGGGCCCGTGCTGTTACCGGGCAAAATCTAATCGTTGATGGTGGTTTAGTAAAAGGTTAATCGTATGAAGCGACAACTCCATTTGAATTTATTTATTTACACCTGCGGTCATCATCGCGCGGCCTGGCGCCACCCTGATTCCCCGGTAGAGCGTTTAGGAGACATTCGTTATTACGAAGAATTAGCGCAAGCCGCAGAACGCGCTAAGCTGGATGCAATCTTTTTTGCCGATGGTCAGTATTTCGGTAATGTAGAAGACGGTCCGCAATGGTTTTTAGAGCCCCTAACCATGCTAGGCCCATTAGCTCGTGCTACGGAAAAAATTGGTTTAATTAGTACGGTTTCTAGCACCTTTCAAACTCCTTTTAACGCCGCGCGTATGTTGTCGTCTTTGGATCATATTTCGGGAGGGCGAGTGGCTTGGAATGTCGTAACCTCTATGTACGACGTAGAAGCCCGAAATCATGGTTATGAATCCATGCCAGACCACGCCTGGCGCTATGAGCGAGCGGTAGAGTTTATTGAAAGCGTGAAGCAACTTTGGGACTCTTGGAGTGATGATGCTTTAGTATTAGATAGGCAGGGGAAGTACGGTGAAGGCAGCCGTGTAAACTCTATTAATTATCAAGGTAAACATTTTTTAGTAGATGGCCCTTTAACCATTCCGCGTTCACCTCAAGGGCACCCGGTATTATTTCAAGCTGGAGCCAGTGAGCAAGGCCGTAATACCGCGGCTCAATTAGCTGAAGCCATTTACGCAGTGGCTTATGATTTACCTGCGGCCCAAGCGTATTACCGTGATGTTAAGCGCCGTATCAAAGCCGCAGGCCGCACAGTGAACGTGCCTATTATGCCAGGGCTGGTTACTTATGTGGCTTCTACCCATGATGAAGCGCTACGTAAGCAACGCGAGTTAGATGAATTATTACCAACGGAAGCGTCGCTAAGACAGCTAGGGATGTTTATCGCGCAAGATTGCTCGGATTGGGAATTAGATGCGCCTGTACCTCAGTTGCCAGCCTTGGAAGACTTTACCGGGCCTAAGGGTCGTTACAGTACGATTTTACGTATTGTGGAAACTGAAAATCCCACTTTGCGTCAGCTCTTAGGGCGTTTAGCAGCGGGCGGTGGGCATTGCACTATGGTGGGTACGCCTGATGTGATTGCCGATCAGATGGAGCATTGGTTTAACAATGAGGGTGCGGATGGTTTTAACTTAATGCCACCGGCTTTACCAGCTAGTTTTACGGATTTTTCTGAGCAAGTGATCCCCGTATTACAACAGCGCGGTTTATTTCGCACCGAATATACGGGTACCACCTTACGTGATCACTTAGGCTTAGCTAGACCCAAAGCTTAGGCGGCAGGTAGGTCTAGAATCATACTGGCAATATTAAAGTAAATCAGTACGCCAGAGGCATCACAAATAGAAGTAATGAGGGGTGCACTGGCGGATGCGGGGTCTTGGTTCAATTTAGTGAGAATAAAAGGTAAAGACATACCAATCACACTGCCTACCATCACAATAATCACCATGGTTAATGACACCACAATCGCTATTTCGTGGCCACCTCGGAAAAAGCCAATAAAAGACACCGCAAAAGCCATACTTAGCCCTAACAGTAGAGCTACTGTTAGTTCTTTACCCAGCATAGAAAACCAATCGCGCATTCGTACATCTCCGGTAGCTAATGCGCGTACCATTAAAGTGGCACTTTGCGATCCTGCATTACCCCCGCTATCCACTAGTAACGGTAGGAAAAACACCAGTACCACCATGCTTTCAATTAGGTCTTCAAAGTGGGCAATACCGGCGCCTGAGAAAATATTACCAAACACCAATATCACTAACCAAAACACCCGGGTTTTGTATAGCATACCAATGCTGGCATGTTTAAGTGACATAGACATACTGCCTACCGCACCCAAACGCATTTGGTCTTCAGTGCTTTCTTCTTGTGTTACGTCTAAGGCATCATCGTGTGTAACTATACCTACCATACGTTGCTCTTCATCGACTACGGGTAGGGCTATGAGGTCATAGCGAGCAATATAATGTGCTGCTTCACTTTGAGCTTCATGAACGCCAGAGCGAATCACATCCTTAATCATAATGTGATTTAAGGTAGTATCAGGTGAGGCCAACATGAGGTCACGTAAGGAAAGCGTACCTTTTAGGTGACGTTGCTCATCAACAATATAAACCTGATAAATAGTTTCTGCATCGGGAGCTACCAGTCGAATACGCTCCAACGCTTCAGTGACAGTGAGCTCTCCAGTTAGACTGATATAGGCGGATGTCATAATCGCGCCCACGGTGCCATCTTCATAGCTGGCTAGTGTGCGTATGTCTTCCCGCTCAGCATGAGCTAATCCCGGTAAGATGCTCTCGCGCTCTTTTTCTGTGAGACGATTGTATAAGTCAGCACGCTCATCGTGATCCATTTTCTCAAAGAGTATGGTGAGCTCAGAGCGACTCATTTTTTGGCCTAAGGCCGATTGCAGTTGGGGTGCTAAGTAGCCAAATAAAGTGGATTGTTTATCTTGGGGGTAGCGTCTTAAGAGTTCTAAGGCGGCGTCTGTGGAGATGTATTCCAGTACAGTGGCCATATCTGGATATGGCAGGGCATTTACTATGCTGCTGGCTTCTTGCCATTCGCTTTGTGCCACGGCGAGTTGCGTGGCTTCGATAGTTGCATCGAGTTTCATCTCAGTGTCCTATTAATTCGTTCGTTTTATTTGATTAAATAGATTGCACTGACTCGGCCACTGTATAGTATGAATAAACAGACACAGCCGACAAAAGAGAGCTATGACTCTACTATACAGTAGCCGATCAGCGATCGATTATTTTCACTCGGATCGGGGTCCATCTAAGCTCTCCATTTTTGAAATCCCAAAGAGTATAGCAGGGTTTTCACTGATGCGGCAATGACAACAACATAAGGAATAAAGCAATGCAACTCTTAATTACCGGTGGTACTGGGTTAATAGGACGTAACCTTTGTCAGCGATGGACGGCCAAAGGTTATGAGATTTATGTGTGGAGCCGCACACCAGAAAAAGTGAAAACGTTGTGTGGTTCAGGGGTGCGAGGGATTAAAACACTGGCTGAAATTGATCAAATTCCTTTTGATGCCGTTATTAACTTAGCGGGAGCGCCTATTGCAGATAAACCGTGGACAGAAGCACGTCGGCAATTATTGCTTGATAGCCGTATTACCTTAACCAATGAGTTAGTGACGTGGTTAGCGAAACAGGATCACAAGCCCGACGTATTAATTTCCGGCTCAGCCGTTGGTTGGTATGGCGATGGGGGCGAGCAAGTATTAACCGAAGAGAGTTCGCCACAAAGCCAAGACTTTGCTACGCATTTGTGTGCGGCGTGGGAAGCTTCAGCATTAGCGGCGGAATCCCTAGGTATACGTGTTGCTTTAATACGTACAGGCCTAGTATTAACCGGACAAGGGGGATTTTTGTTGCGTTTAATGCCTTTGTTTAAATTTGGACTAGGTGGCAAGCAGGGCAGCGGCCAACAATGGATGCCGTGGGTGCATTTAGATGATGAAGTGGGCATTATTGATTATGTGTTGCATCATCCCGAGTGCAGTGGACCGTATAACGCTTGCGCACCGAATCCGATCCGTAATCAAGACTTTGCTAAAGCCCTAGGAAGACATCTTAGTCGTCCAGCTCTCTTACCTGTGCCAGGGTTTATGTTAAAGCTAATACTGGGGGATATGGCCGAGTTATTACTTGGTGGGCAGAGATTGCAACCTAAACGTATTTTAGAGGCGGGGTATGTGTTTAAGCATGAACGTCTGGAGGGAGCGTTAAAGGCGTTGTAAGTCTTTCACCATCCACACATCACAGCCTCCATGCAACGTGCCTGGCCAAGGCGCATCCATGTGTTTAAAGCCCACGCTTTCATATAAACGAATGGCGGCTTGCATAGTGCTTAACGTATCTAAATAGCATTGGTTATAGCCTTGGCTGCAGGCGAAGTTTAAGCAAGCCTCAGTTAAGGCTTTACCTATGCCTAGGCCGCGGGCTTCAGGCAGTAAAAAGAGCTTTTTTAGTTCACACACAGCCTCAAGGTCTAAAAAAGGTGCAATGCCGGCACCGCCTACTATCTTGTCATCAAAAGTTGCTACCAAATAGAGACTACGCTCTTTCGCTACGTAATGCTGGCTCATCGCTGAGACTTCAGCATCAGACGGCCCAAAGCCATCACCTATAGCCCCATATTCCGCGCCGACCTGTTGAATAATACGGGCAATATCGTTATTTTGTTGGGCGTGGATGGGGGCGAGGGTAAAATTATACTTCATTAATGTCTACATCAAAGATTGAGTTTGGGAGATCTCACTATGAAGAAACGTTACAGCGAAGAACAAATTATCTGTGCCATTAAAGAGCGATGGACTTAATTTATGAGAGTGAAACTTTGGGGGATGCCGAAGTTAAAAAGCATCATGATTGCATGCTAGCGCTGTTACGTCATTATTATAGAAGAGACTTAGAAAACTTGTTTAAGTAAGAATTTACAAAATAGTGGCTCAAATAAAGGTGAAGATGTGGATAAAGAAAAGCAAACACGGAGTCTAGTTGATCCTCGTCAACTAGCCAGCTTGATAGAGCCCATCGCACAGATTATTGAAGCAGCACGCAGTGAAGTACGGTATGCCGTTAATCAGGCCATGGTGCAAAGCTATTGGCAGATTGGGCAAATCATTGTAGAGCAAGAGCAGCAAGGTCAAGAGCGTGCGGAGTACGGCACCCAACAATTAAAACAGCTATCAGCTGCACTGACGGACCGCTTAGGCAAAGGCTTTGATGTAACGAACTTACGTAATATGCGACGTTTTTATTTGGCTTTCCCAATTCGAGACGCAGTGCGTCCTGAATTAAAACATCAAGACGTAGGACAGATGGACACCTATGTACGCCTTTATGATGAGCAGCACAAAGGCGACGATGACAATCTTGATATCATTCTATATTCTGCGCCTGAATGTCGACTAAGAAAATAAATCTTATTAGAATCAATAGGTTGCGTTTTATTTTCTTCTTGTTGTGTAATTGTACCCACCAATATACCCACCATTAATTTAATGTCTGCATCAAAGATTGAGTTTGTAATGATACCTCTAGCTTATGCATGCTGCGCAATAGCAGAGAAGGGGGAATACTCTTAGATGCCATTTTCGTAGGCTTCTTGAATTAGGTACTCTACTAATTCTGTCCTAGTCATTTTATTCTGATTGGATAGCAGCTCAAGCATCTCTCGTGTTTCTTCAGATAAGGACAGGTTGGTTTGTTTTTTACCCTTGCGGTTGGCGGCAACCTGTTGAGATTTAAATTTTTTCTTAATCTGCTCTAAATGGTAAAGCGATTCTTCTAAGCTATAGCCAACATCATCAATATACGCTAAGACCTCATCTAAGTTATTAAACTTTGGTGGTGGATTGGCACGTCTTCTTTGAGGGGACTTATTATTACTATACCAATTCCAAGCACATTCACATTTCTTCTTCTCTTGGCGTGGGTCCTTTTTGTACCAGCTAAAAGGTTTTTCTTCTATCAGTTGCCTATTCCAGTCTTGCTGTAGTTGATCTAGTGTCCGTAACTTATTTTCAGAAGATGTTGACCAATAATCAAATTGAGCGACGAATTTCTCTTTGTCACTTAAGTCAGTGGCACTTAAAGAGTTAAGTGTTTTATGGTGATTGAGTAAATCTCCAGTCCGAAAGTAAGGGAGTTTGTCTAGTTGTATTAATAGCCAAGTTGGTTGTCGGCCAGTTTCTTTTATCCAGCTAAAAGCATCTTCATTCAACAGATCTTGATCTAGGTGTGTTCCCACCTCTCTCCAAAAAACTTGTAAAGAGCGAGCTCTAATACGATCTTGTTGCCAGTTTTCGGGGGTTCTCCAAGACGCAAATGGTGCATTTCTTTCACCGTCACCCCACCATTTTTTTGAAATAAATTCTGCCATTTCCTTATGGGCATCAAAAGATTCTGGGTTGTGATCAGAGGGAGAAAGACCAAAATCTTCGAGCATCATGCGTAACCATATTAGCTCACGTTTACCTAGTTTTTTTTGAAATAAAAGATCAAGTTTTTCAGTGGGGGTTAGTATTTTTCTACTCATGGCATGGGGTGGTTGGTCTTTTAGTAGGGCTAAGGTATGACATTTACTCTTGAAAAGTGTCTGTTTAGCAATGTATTTGCCGTACATATTTAGGCAATTAATATATTTAATCTATGTCATGATCTATGTGGTAACTATTTAAGAACTATATCAAAACTATATAAGATCTAGGTTAGTTAATTTGAGTATGACATAAAAAAATCAATGCCTAGCGATGTATTTAGCTTATAAATAATCACTTTTTTCACTATAAGAGATTATAGCAAACTTTGCTTGATTGAGTTTTGGTTCTGTCATCAGTGACGATGGTTCAGGACTATCACGCTTAGCTTTAGATTTTTCCCGCTTATTAAGAGGGGGAGAAAAAGCGATTTAGGCATTTTGTAGACAGCTGCTTTTCGTGATTTTTAATGCGCTTGGTTCATGTTGTAGAAGTGGTGCTGATCATTCGGTTGGCACGAACTTCTGCCTTTCAAGACAGGAGATCGACATGACTACAACAGACGAGTGCAATTCCAATACTAGTGAGTTACCTAAACAATCAGCAGTGTCTTTGCTGGAAGACCAATTTGTGAATATGAAATTCATCACCCAGCTAACCACCTTATCGTATAAGTGGTTTTACAAGCTGATTCAAGATGGTGAGTTTCCCAAACCAATTAAATTTGGTCGTAGATCGTTGTGGTTAAAAAGTGAGGTGGAGCAGTGGCTCATGCAGAAGATTGAGGAGTCCAGAGAAGAGGTGAGTGCTTAGGTCCGTCAGTGATCAATTATTGAGTAAACTTTAGCTTACTTTTATTTGTTATATGATTGGTTGTGTAATCAAAAGTATGGTTACTTAGGTAAAAAGATTAGGGAAGCTATGGTCTTTTTAGATCATAGCTTTTTATGTTCCATTTTTAGTTATTTAATAAAAACCAAGTTTGAAGGTAGTCAACTACCCCGCCCTAAAGGGACGGAGCTTGTAAAAGCAAGCTGGGTTGACCAGGGTTAGCGGCTTTTATTGAGTCGCTCCGTTAACAACAGGTCGTTCAGACCCACCCTAGAGTGCTTCTTCAGCTCTAGGCTCTGGAAAGACAGGATCATGCAGGCGCAAGGTAAAACGCCGAAGGTTCTGTTTGCTGCACGCGCAGGAGCCGGTTGTTGACCTTCCCGAGGAGAGACGGACATTTGTTCCGCGTTACAAGGCCCGTAAGGGCATGGATTAGGAGAAAATCGCATGGCGGTTTTTGTGTTAGGAAAAAACAAACGGCCTTTGATGCCGTGCAGTGAGAAACGCGCTCGGTTATTGTTAGAGCGCGGTCGTGCTCGCGTGCATCGCTTGGTGCCTTTTACGATCCGGCTGGTGGATCGCACGGTCGCAGACTGTGCGTTACAGCCGCTAGAGTTAAAGATTGACCCCGGCAGTAAAACGTCAGGGTTGGCATTGGTTCGCAATAACGAGGCGATTAACACGGAAACGGGCGAAATAACAGCTACCGCTCACGTACTAAACCTGTTCGAGTTGATACATCGGGGGACTCAGATTAGCCAAGCACTGACGGCCCGTAGTCAAATGCGTCGCCGCCGTCGCAGCGCCAATCTGCGCTATCGCGCTCCGCGATTCCTGAATAGAACTCGACCCACAGGCTGGTTGGCGCCCAGCCTACAGCACCGCGTGGATACAATTCAATCATGGGTGCAGCGCATCCGACGATACGCGCCGGTCATGCAGCTAGCACAAGAGTTGGTACGCTTTGATATGCAACAACTTGAAAACCCTGAAATAGCGGACGTGGAATACCAGCAAGGCGAGTTAGCGGGTTACGAAGTCCGCGAGTATTTGCTAGAAAAATGGCAGCGACAATGCGCGTACTGCGACGCTCAAAATATACCCTTACAAATCGAACACATTCACCCCAAAGCACGAGGTGGCTCAAACCGCATCAGCAATTTAACGCTGGCCTGTGCGCCGTGTAATGTAAAGAAAGCAGCCCAACACATTACCGAGTTTTTGGCCAAAGACCCTAAACGCCTCGCTAAAATTCAAGCTCAAGCCAAACGCCCCTTGCGGGATGCCGCTGCCGTTAACGCCACACGATGGAAGCTGTTTAATGCGCTTAAGGCAACGGGATTGCCAGTCAATACAGCTTCAAGCGGCTTAACGAAATTTAATCGCTCACGGCTACACATACCTAAAACGCACGCCCTCGATGCGGTATGTGTCGGCCAAATAGGTCACGTTAAACAGTGGCAAAAACCCACCTTAGTCATTAAAGCCACCGGTCGCGGCAGCTACCAACGCACCCGCTTGAATCGCTTTGGCTTTCCACGAGGCTATTTAACCCGACAAAAGCAGATTCATGGCTTTCAGACGGGTGATCGTGTGAAGGCTGTGGTGACTCAAGGCAAAAAAATCGGCACCTATGTAGGCCGTGTTGCCGTTAGAGCCTCGGGCAGTTTCAACATCCAAACCGCCCAAAGTTTGATACAAGGCATTAGCCATCGCTACTGTACCCTGATTCAACGGGGCGATGGCTACGGATATTCACTTAGAACGGATAGCAATTAACTACGGAGAAGCGAGAACAAGGTTGGCTTACGCCAACGCGCTATCCCTCCCCGCCATCAATGACGGGGTATCTCGCGCAACATCTTGATGATAATGAAAAAAATGACTCCTTTACTAGCAGGATTACTGACGGCAATTACTTTTTCCTCATCGGCGCAAGCGGTTGATTTCTGGCACTCTAATACCGTTTGGGCAGGGCAAGGTATGTGTGCCGCATCATTTACGTTTGATAGCGGCCTTGAGCCGGTAGAGCAGCTTCAGGTACGTATAGATGTAGTAGATAAAGCGAATACAGTTGTTGATGATGCTGTGCTTGAAATAAACTCATTTGGTGGAGCTGGTTTTGAGCGTTATGCAGATGCTTTTTGGGAAAGTGAGTTAGCTTGCGATTCAGATTTAAGCCTAGTGGTTACCCATGCCGAAGCCATTATTAATAATCAAAGGCAGGATTTATTAGCAACAGGGCAGTTCAGCGCACGTGACTTTGTACCATTTCAGATAGAAATAAGCCCACAACCCAAACAAGTCACTCAGCAGATTAATAACTGCAATAATCCTAGGTTTACTACTGTTGCAACTATATTTGATAAAGATGGATATACCAATGTGCGATCACAACCTAATGCCAAAAGTACCATTATAGAAAAAGTGTTCGATGACGAGCCTTTCTCTACCTTCCAGCAAAAAGGTAACTGGTGGCAAGTTTGTACTCCTACAGGGCAAATAGGCTACATGTATCACGACCGTATTAGGATGTAATTTTTTACAGGGAAATCAAGATGAGTCGTTACGAACCGCCAATACAAATTAGTCCAAAAATATTGAACTTGGTCGCTGAGATTAGTGAGTTGCTAGGGCGGTATGCAGAGCGTGAACGTAGAGCTTATTCTTTGCGTTTACGCCGAGCTAACCAAATTCGCACGATTCATGGCTCATTAGCGATAGAAGGTAATAGCTTAAGCGTAGATCAGATTACGGCTGTGTTAGAAGGAAAACCTGTTATTGCCCCACCCAGAGAGGTGCAAGAGGTTAAAAATGCCTTAGCCGTTTATGACAACTTTCATTTTTATCAGCCAGAGAAAGAATCAGACTTATTAGCAGCGCATGACGTTTTAATGGTGGGCCTTATGAATGAGAGTGGGCTGTATAGGAGTGGTGGAGTTGGCGTAATGAGTGGTAAGGAAGTGATTCATATGGCACCGCCTGCTAATCAAGTACCCCGCTTAATGAAAGACCTGTTTAATTGGCTGCAGCGCACTGAGCACCACCCTTTGGTAGCGAGTGCTATTTTTCATTATGAGTTTGAATTCATCCACCCGTTTGCTGATGGCAATGGGCGGATGGGCCGCTTATGGCAAAGTTTGATTTTGGCGAAATGGAATCCCCTGTTTGCTAATTTGCCGATTGAATCCTTGGTCTATGCTAATCAGCCAGAGTATTACCAAGCAATTGCTCACAGTACTGCCCAGACCAACAGCGCGCCGTTTGTGGAGTTTATGTTGGACGTGATTAGTCAAACACTAAGACAGCAAACAGTAAGTGAAGAGCAAGAGGATACGCAAGATCTGGATCAACGGCTAGAGTTGCAGCTAGAGTCGCGGCTAGAGTCAAGCATTGCTGCTAAGGTCTTGTTGTTCATTAGAGATCAATCACTGAGTAAATCAGAGTTGGCTGCTTTGTTGGGACATACATCGATCTCAGGTGAATTGAATAAGCAGGTGAAAGCCTTACTGGAAAAGCAGTGGATTCAAATGACGATTCCTGACAAGCCTACCAGCCGACAACAGAAGTATGAATTGACACTAAAAGGACAAGAGTTCCTACAGCAGTTGAGTAAGTAATTTTTTACTACCCATGCCTTATGTTGTGAGCCTAAGTGTGTAGAAATAATTTTCATGATCATTGCTTAAATTCCTGTAGGGCAGGGATCAATGGAAATGAAGAAGCGACACAGCACAGGTTCATGACTTTAGGTTTTAGATGCTATTAATAAGTAAAAGTAATAAAGAGTATATTTAATGTTTAACTAGTAAATATAGAAATAAACATATTGAAGACTAAAGGGTGTGCTTAACACACCCAAACTATTACTGTAATGCATCTAAGACCTATTCCTTTTTAATTGATTAATGCTAAAGGACATAGGCATGACTAGACCTTCATCTAATGGATCTGATGATCCAATTAATAAGAGAAATCAAAGACGATTACATGGTTTGATTGATAATCTTTTTAATGACTACTCTAAGTTGTTAGTTGTACGTTTGGATTTTTATATTCAAAAAGACTATGAATTAATTAATACCTACGATTACATGAATGAAGCCTTTGAGAGGCTTAGAAATAATCTACGATCTAACCGTTTGTTTGAGCATTACATAACCTACGCAGCAAGGCTAGAGTACGGAACCGATAGAAAGTGGCATTATCATGTGCTGTTCTTCTTTGATGGTCAAAGAGTAAGGGATGACTATGGCTTAGCTAAAGCCATAGGGGAGTACTGGGTGAAGGTGATAACACGCAGACTTGGGGATTACAATAGTCCGAATATGAATAAGTATAAGTATCGCAGGGTAGGGGTGGGTATGATTGATTACAGAGACGAGAAAAAAATAGAATGCCTTAAAAATGATGTAGCTAAATACCTTGTTAAGCTTGATGTAAGCGGCTCAGAAACGAGAGGGCGACGTGCCTATAGGCAGGGGCAGTATAAGCCCAAGCAGGGGCGCTTAGGCAGGCCTAGAGAGGTTGACTATCCTGATGCTTATGCTTGATAGGTTTATTTGGTTTTAAGAGGGTTGGGCTGTTATCAGCCCTTCTTAAGAAACGCAGTTAAGTGTTAATACAAATGATAGTAATCATACGGAGATAAAGGGTGGCTCAAGGTCGTAGTGTTAGGTTGTTTTTAGTAGATGGTTCACCGCAAGGGTTAATTACTGCTGAGATTATGAATTGGACAGGGCATGTGCTAACAGGCCCTAGAACGAAACTTGCAGAGTTAGTGCAACGTCCTGAGAGTAGTCGGACGGGTGTGTACTTCTTAATGGGAAGTGATCCCGATGGCGGGGCGTTGCCCTTGGTGTATATCGGTGAGAGTGATGATGTGGCTACACGGCTTAAACAACATAACCGTGCTGAGGAGTCAGGAGGTAAGGACTTTTGGGAGCATGTTTGGTTAGTCACTAGTAAAGATCAGAATCTAACTAAAGCGCATGCTAAATACCTAGAGAGTCGTTTGATCCGAAATGTCAGTGATAGTGGCTTATGCAAGCTGGTGAATGGTACTGCACACGAGTATGTGAGCTTACCGGAGTCCGATCAAGCCGATATGGCTTTCTTCATTGATCAGTTACGTACCATTTTGCCTGTATTAGACTTTGAGTTTTTACGTAGTCCTGTCGTGACTTCTAAGGATAACGTTGCTGAGTCTTTGACTATGACTACAGAGTCATCCCTATTTGTTTTTACGATGCCATCAAAAGGTATTGCGGCTTCTGCTAGAGAGCAAGACGGGCAGTTTGTTGTATTGGCTGGATCTTCTGCACGCGGTAGCTGGGAGGGTGTCTCAGGTGGTTATGAGCGTTTATACGAACAGTTATGTGCGAGTGGAGTGTTAGCGGAAAAAGAATCTGGTAAGCGTTACTTTACAACAGACACCGCCTTCTCCAGTCCCAGTGCTGCCGCAGCGGTAGTAGCAGGGCGTAGTGCTAATGGCCGATTGTCGTGGGTTATCGAGGGTAAGGGGATGACTTATGGGGCTTGGCAGGAGTTGCAGGTAAGTGTGTTGTAGGATTTCTTACGTAATTAGCAAGGCAACTCCTGTACGCTACAGACCGTCCTAGTGGACGTAACACTTGTTGATATAATTAATTACAATCAAGCCACTACAAAAATTAATGCTTAAAAGGGGTTCGCATGTCAGCTTTATACGAGTTATTGGATTCTTTCCGTCAAGCCGCGGTCACAGAGCGTGAAAAAGGCACGTATTTTGAAGAGCTGATATTGATGTATTTGCGTAATGAGGCCACTTATCGTGATTTATATAGTGATGTGTGGACGTATGCAGACTGGGCTGAGCTACAGCAAATAGATAAGCGCGATATAGGCATTGATTTAGTGGCTAAAACCCGTGGTACGGAGGAGTACCATGCAATTCAATGTAAGTTTTATGCGGAAGACTACAAAGTTCAACGCCGTGACATTGATAGCTTTTTCACGGCTTCCGGTCAGCGTCCTTTTACCCATCGCATTATCATCAGTACGACCAATAACTGGACTGAACACGCAGAAGAAGCCTTACGCGATCAACAGCCGCCTATTAGTAAAATTGATTTGTATGACTTAGAGAGCAGTCAGATTGATTGGTCTCAATACCAAGCGGGTCAGGCCCCTGTTAAGCAGCCACGTAAAACATTAAGACCGCATCAGAAAAACGCCTTAGAAGCCGTCATCAGTGGATTAGAGCAAGCGGATCGCGGCAAGATGATTATGGCTTGTGGCACCGGTAAAACGTTTACTAGCTTAAAAATAGCTGAGCAGGTAGCTGGGGCAGGGGGTCGGGTTTTATTTCTGGTTCCTAGCTTATCGTTGTTGTCGCAGACGTTAACTGAATGGACTCAAGAAAGTGAAATACCATTACACAGCTTTGCCGTTTGCTCAGACAGTGATGTGGGTAAAAAGCGTAAGGTGGATGATGACATGGTGCAAACGTTTACCCATGAGCTGCGCTATCCCGCTACGACGAATGCTAAACGGTTAGCTGAGGAAATGCTTAAGCGGCATGATGCGGACAGCATGAGTGTCGTCTTTAGTACCTATCATTCCATTGCTACGATTAGTGATGCTCAGCATCAGTTTGATTTGTCTGAATTTGATTTGGTCATTTGTGATGAAGCCCACCGCACCACAGGGGCAAGTTTTGCCGATGAAGACGAAAGCGCCTTTGTACGAGTGCATGATGCTGACTTCTTGCGTGCTAAAAAACGCCTGTATATGACAGCTACGCCTCGTATTTATAGTGCAGATGCTAAGATCACTGCCGCAGAAAGTAATGCCGCAGTGTATTCCATGGATAGCGAAGAACACTATGGTAAAGAGTTGTTTGTCATTAACTTCTCTGAAGCCGTACAACGTGGTCTATTGGTGGATTACAAAGTCATTGTGTTAGCGGTCGAAGAGGATTTGGTCAGTCGTCGCCTACAAAGCTTATTGTCCGATGACAACAATCAGCTCAAGGTAGATGATGCCGCGAAGATTGTCGGTTGTTGGAAGGCATTGGCTAAACAGGGCTTAGATGAAGGGTTAATGCATGACCCTGAACCCATGAAGCGAGCCGTGGCCTTTTGTCAGGTGATTCGTCCTAGTGCCAAAGCACGTCGTCATCAAGTGGCATCCGTCAATATCGCCAACATGTTCCAAGACGTGGTTGAGGCATACCAAGAGGCAGAGGCTTTCGAGAGCCTTGATCCAGAAACCGCAGTGCGACTTACATGTGAAGCTAATCACGTTGATGGCAGCATGAACGCCAGTCAAAAAGAAGAAAAACTCAACTGGTTAAAAGCCGACACCCCTGACAACACCTGTCGTATCCTGAGTAATGTACGCTGTTTATCCGAAGGAGTAGACGTGCCTGCGTTGGATGCGGTGTTATTCCTGACACCACGTAACTCACAAGTGGATGTGGTGCAATCGGTGGGTCGTGTGATGCGTAATGCACCCGGAAAGAAGCTGGGTTATGTAGTGCTGCCTGTCGTGATTCCATCAGGCATGGAGCCGCACGAAGCTTTGAACGACAACCAAACCTATCGAGTTGTCTGGCAAGTGCTGCAAGCCTTGCGATCGCACGATGATCGCTTTGATGCGATGGTCAACAAACTAGAGCTAATCGGTCAAGACCGCAGCAAAATGGAGGTCATTGCCATTACAGACAAAGTGCAACAACGCACTAAAAGCACACCTCAACAGAAAAAGAAAAAAGCAGGTAAAGGACAATATGGTCTTGGCGAGCCAAATGCTGGCTATCCAGCCCAGCCACAACAGGCTAGCCTACAGTTTGAAATCGGTGAAATTGAACGTGCTATTTATGCCAAGCTAGTCGAAAAAGTGGGCAACCGCTTGCACTGGGAAGAGTGGGCAGAAGACATTGCCAAAATTGCCAACACTCACATCAGTCGCATTAAAGGGATTCTTGAAAACCCAGACAACGTAACTGAACGAGCCGCCTTTGATGCGTTTGCTCTTGAGCTACGTGACGATCTAAATAACTCCATCAGTGATGATGAAATCATCGAGATGTTGGCGCAGCACTTGATTACCAAGCCCGTGTTTGATGCCTTATTTAAGGGGTACAACTTTACTGAGCATAACCCCATGTCAAAGGCCATGCAGTCAGTGGTAACGGCATTAGAGGCGCATCACATCGACAAAGAAGCCGATACGCTCCAGTCGTTCTATCAGTCAGTGCAAATGCGAGCCGAGGGCATTGAAAGTGCCGAGGGGAAACAACGCATTATTGTTGAGCTGTACGATAAGTTTTTCCGTAAAGCCTTCCCCCGTATGACAGATCGCTTAGGGATTGTGTACACCCCTGTGGAAGTGGTGGACTTTATTATCCATAGTGTCGAAGACGTCATGCGCAAGGAGTTTAACTCTAGCCTAGCGGATAAAAATGTTCACATCATCGACCCCTTTACGGGCACAGGCACATTCATCACACGCTTACTGCAAAGCGGTATCATTCCCGCCGATAAGCTACCGTACAAATTCAAGAATGAAATCCATGCGAATGAGATCGTGCTGCTGGCGTACTATATTGCTGCCATCAATATCGAAGCCACTTATCATGGGATTCTATCGGGTAATGTGACGGGTAAAGAAGATGAGGACGATATTACGGATGTCCCCTATGTACCGTTTGAGGGCATTTGCTTAACTGATACCTTTCAGATGTACGAATCTGAGGACTTGGTAGATCAACTGCTAGAAGAAAACAGCGAACGTAGAAAGCGCCAAAAGTCATTAGACATACGAGTCATTATTGGTAATCCTCCGTATTCAGCTGGACAGTCCAGTGCTAATGATAACAATGCGAATATTGCCTACCCTGAGCTAGACGAGCGCATACGGGCAACCTATGCAGAGCGTTCTGTCGCCACAAATAAAAATGCGTTGTATGACAGTTATATACGAGCCATTCGCTGGGCTTCGGATCGAATTGGAGATCAAGGGGTGATTGGTTTTATCACTAACGGACGATACCTGGAAAGTAGTCAAGCTGATGGCATGAGAAAATGTTTGGCTGAGGAGTTTTCCCACCTATATGTTTTTAATTTACGAGGTGATATTCGTAAAAACATGCTTAGTAAAGGGCTTGCAAAAGAAGGGCAAAATATTTTTGGAAGTGGCAGTATGACAAGTATTGCAATAATAGTTTTGGTTAAAAACCCATTAAGAGGTATAGGGGGAGAGATTTATTATTACGATATAGGCGATAATCTGAGTTCTGTTGAAAAGTTAGAGCGTATCACTGATCTTAGAGGTGTAGAAAGTATTCCAAATTGGAAAATTATTACGCCTGATGAGCATGGGGACTGGTTGAGTCAGCGTGATGAGAGCTTTGAGCAGTATATGTCTTTGGGGGATAAGAAAGATAAGACTGCGGTTACAGTGTTTGAAAACTACTCCAATGGAGTTAAAACTCAAAGAGACGCATGGGCTTATAACTCAAACTTAGACAGTTTAGGTGACAATATTAAGCGTTTGATAGATGGTTACAATCAGGAGCTAACTCGATTTGAAAGTATTGGTAATGGAGAAAGCATTCCAGAGCGTGAAAGTAAAGTGGATGACTTCTTAGATTTTGATCCAACAAAAACGAGCTGGACTAGAGCGCTTAAAAATGATTTAGTAAGAGGAAGGGTTTTAAGTTTTCAGTCAACGGCACCCATCAAGTCCCTGTACCGACCTTTTACTAAGCAGTGGTTGTACTTTGATCGAAAACTCAATGAAATGGTTTACCAAATGCCTCGCATTTTCCCCAATGCTAGTGCTGAGAATTTAATTATTCAAGTTACAGGAGTGGGTTCAAGAGCAGGGTTTTCTGTTTTGCTTTCCGATAAAGCAACAGACTTACATACTTTAGATACTGGGCAGGGCTTTCCTCTTTATCTTTACGAAGAGTCCGTGGTTTCAAATGAAGCTGACTTATTTAGCGAAGTCACAACCGAAACAGGCCTAGTTCGTCGTGATGCCATCACAGACGAAGGCTTAGCGCACTTCCAAGAAGCCTACCCTAACCAAACCATCAGCAAAGAAGACTTGTTCTACTACGTATACGGTATTTTGCACAGCGAAGATTACCGCAGCCGCTTTGCAAACAACCTAAGCAAAGAACTACCTCGCATTCCTCGAGTTAAAACCTTTGAGGATTTCACCACCTTTAGTCAAGCTGGCCGCCAGCTTGCCCAGTTGCACTTGAACTATGAAACCGTAGACAAGTACCCCGTGACCTTTACAGGCAAGCTTCAGCATAACGGTACTGATTTCGTAGGGGCTACAGATGAGGACTTTTACGTCACCAAAATGAAGCACCCAAAGAAAAAAGACGAGGAAACGGGTAAGAGCGTAAATGACCTGAGTAAGATCATTTACAACACAAAGATCACCCTGTCTGACATTCCCTTAGAGGCTTATGACTATGTGGTGAACGGTAAGTCTGCCATTGCATGGGTCATGGAACGCCAAGGCGTTTCTACGCATAAAGCCTCGGGTATTGTGAATGATGCCAATGACTGGGCGATAGAAACAATGAACAATCCACGTTATCCGTTGGAGTTATTACAACGGGTTATTACGGTCAGCTTGGAGACGATGAAAATCGTACAGGGCTTGCCTGAGTTGGATATTTGACACGAAAAGTTAATTCGAAAAAGTTCTATATTTCTGCTGGGTGAGTAATGAAAAAATTTAAAGTATATATATTTTTTGTTTTGTTAATGATGTCTTGTGGAGTCCAAGCTTGCTATGAATCTGTAATACAGTCCCCAAGTCCTTTCATGGGAAATCATGGAGAGATTTTTAAGTTGGCTAACGGAGAGATTGGTGAGGTGCTGTATGAGTATGAGTATTTGTATGAGTATTACCCGCAGGTTGTTGTTTGTGAGGCTCAAGGAAAGCTCCTCGTAGCAGGTAGGTCTTTGGATGTGAAGTTAATAAATAAGACCTTACAATCGAGGGGGTCGGAGATGTTTGAGGTAACAATAGATGGTGAGTTTAATGGGTGGGAGGGTGAGACCTTAGTAAAGCTAACAAATGGACAAATTTGGCAGCAAACGGACTATTTTTACCTTTATAAGTATGCCTTTATGCCTAAAGCTGTAATTTATAAAGAAGGGGCAACGTATAAAATGAAAATTGAAGGAATAGAGAGGTCGGTTGGTGTAGAGCGGCTTAAATAAAGTGCTTTTTTGCAATAGGCGGCTCTAGTTGTAAGTCACCTATCCTGCCTATATGCTTCTTTCATAATACCCCCTTCTCCGCCAACGACTCATACTCTTTAGCCCCACCAAAGTCAGCTGCTCAAATTAAAGATTTCTAGATATATGTCGTTACATTATCACGGGCCTATTATGAGGGATAAAAGCTTGAGTACAAAAAATACAAACGATGATTACTGTAAAAACTAACCTGCCATCGCTAAAGGCCCAATATCAGCTAAATAAAAATAAAAATGCTCTTAGTACAGCCATAGAACGCTTATCTTCTGGCGTACGTATTAATAGTGCAAAGGATGATGCCGCAGGTTTGGCTATAGCTAATCGTATGAGCTCTCAATACAGAGGGCAAAATGTAGCGATCCGTAATGCTAACGATGGGATTTCTTTGATTCAGGTTAGTGAAAAATACCTTTCTGATATTAATGAGCGCCTACAACGCATACGAGAGCTTACCGTGCAAGGGCTAAATGGCTCGTATAGCGATGTAGACAAGGATACCATCCAAACTGAAATTAACTTAAATTTTAAAGAAATTGATAGACTTAACAGCTTAGCTTTATTTAATGGTATCAATCTACTTGACGGCAGTGCAGGCAATATAAATTTACAAGTTGGCTCAAAAGACGAACACAAGCTTGCTTTAGATTTAGGGGGTGATGGGTTTGATGTAAACGCCCTGAGCTTACTGGATTTTACAATACAAGGAGACATACCTAAAACCTTAGAGCCCGTGTCGGTCATAAAGGGTGCTGCTCAGAATGTCCCCCTTTATGATGATAAGACAACTCTTACTTATTCGCCGTCAGCTAATGACCCCGTGCTTGTTGATGTAACTGCACATGGCTACTCTAACGGGCAGCTCTATAAAGTAAAAGATGATGGTGGAAGGCTTTATAACGTATCAATATCAGGAATGCACGATACTGATACACTGGAAAATAATGTCAGCATAAGCAAAAGAAGTTATGGTAATTATCAAAATCAGCTTGCAAGTGATATACCATTAGGGAATATACCGTATACTGACCAAGATGGGCAGCCTATAAGTTTAGAGGGTCAATTGTTAGTGCATATAGGCGGTAAAAATTATATTAGAGTTAATACTGGTGATGCCGATGATCCATATCAATATTACGAAGCTCATTTAGACTATTTTGTTCCTGATAACAGTAGCTATGCCACTGTTACAAGGGTAGAAATGGTTGACGGCCAAGTAATAACCCAATCGGATTTGGGCACTACTAATACGGGTGGTGATAGCCGGTACATGCCTCAAATAAGTGGTATTAACGCTCACGAAGAAACCATATTTAAACTAGATGACAATAATGTTGATAAAAATGAGTACAGCTTAGTACAGCTTAATGCTTATTATTACCTAGAGCATTTTAACGGTACTGAGTATGAGTATTTTAGGGCCAGAGTAGAGGTAACAAATAGGGGTGAAAGTGATAGTCAAGCCATCTTGGTTACTGCTGATAGTAACAAGCAACTGAAAACAGAAGATTCTACGCATTTAAAACGTGGCATTAATAGCACAATTCACCTTAAGCCAGAAAATAATAATGTGGAAGTTAATTATAGGGATCAGCTCGGTATAACTCATAAGAACGTTTTAAGTGTAGATAAATATGGAAACTATCAATTTAATATTCAAGGCCCTGCTAGCAGCCCATATAAAAGAGGGTCACTAGTACAAGACCAAGAAGGCAACTACTACATAAAAACAATAGATAGAGGTGAAGCGGAATCAAATTTTGCAACAGGCGGGAGCGGCAGTATTAGCTCAGGCCAATCAAGTGCCACAAACTATTCTTAATTTGCTTACTTAATTAGATAAAAAAACTGATGCCATGGATAATTTGTTTGGATCAGTCACTTTAATCACTTATGGATTAGAGCGGATATTTATGTTCCAAGCAAAAAATAAAGCCCCCTAAAAGCCGTACTGGCCTTTAGGGGAGTGCTTTATATATGACCCATTTGAGCCAACGACTCACACCCCTCCATCCCCACCACAATGTGATCCAACACCCTCACATCCACCAAAGCCAACGCATCACGTAGCTGCTTCGTCAGTTCAATGTCTGCCTGACTGGGCGTAGGGTCTCCCGATGGGTGGTTGTGTGTCATGATAATGGCAGCGGCATTGCGTTCTAAAGCCAGCTTAACCACTTCTCTTGGGTAAACAGGGGCTTGGGTGATGGTGCCTCTAAACAGCTCTTCAAAGCCAATTACTTTGTGTTTGTTGTCCAGTAACAGCACAGCAAAGACCTCATGCTCGTAGTCTTGTAGTAAGTTTTGCAAATAGGTTTTAACGGTTTGAGGACTGCTGATGCTGCGGCCTTTAGCTAGGCGCTTTCTAGCAAGCTGGTTTGCCATCGTTAAGATGTCTGCTTCTGAAAGTACGTTGGACTCCATCAGATACAGGCCAGACTTGGGGCAGGCTTTCATTTTGTGATAACGCATAATTTTTCCTTTAGACGTAAAAAACGCCACCTTTTAGGGTGGCGTTTATGTTGTTTGGATAGGTAGGGGTTAAGCCGTTGCACGTTGCTCTAGCTTTTCAGCGAGGGTAGTGGATTGATTAGGCTGGGCTTGTGTGTGGGCTTCAGGGTAAAACTCTTCGATAACCTCTAAGGCTTCATCCTCACTATCTTCAAAAGCCCCATTAGCAAAGCCCAACCGTGCTGCTTGATCTAAAGCCGCTTGGTCGTAGCCAGCGCTGAGGCGTTGTTGATGTAGGGCTTGGGCTTGTTGAAGGGCCTCTTCTAGGCTCAGTCCTTCTCGGATGGTCATGTCTACGTAGTAGATGGCAGACCTAAAGCTTTGGGTGGTGCTTTTGCCCCGTAGCTTGAGCTCTAGAGGCATACAGGCTAACAAGCCACCAGATACCGCATGGTAGTAATGCAGTCGTGCTGCAAGAGTACGAATGCTGTTAAAGCCTGTGGTTCTAAAGATAAAGGTGCCCAGTTCATCGTCTTGGTCGATCACGACGTTTAAGCGTCCGTAGGGCTTACAGTAACCGCTTTGCCCAAACTCACATTGGTCAGGCGCGGGGCAGGCCAGCGACTGCATCCCGCCTTGTGTGACCCGTTTACAGGCCTCACCATTGCCTATACAAAGGGGTCGGCCTGATGTGCGGTCAAACAGGCTGTATTCGGCTCGTAGGTTAAGATCTGGCTCGTTAAAGAGCAGGCGTATAGGAATGGAGCGTAGTTTGTCATCCCCCTTGCGTAAGGCACTATCTAAGGGGTGAGGTATCCAACCGTCTTTGGTTTGTACTTGGCTAGTAATCGTGAACTGATCGTCTTTGATAGGCAGGCGTTTACCGTTCTTTTCTACCACTCGACCAATGGCAATACGACCCAAGGTCGGTGGGGTAATCATTAAACCTTTAATCATGAGGGTGTCCTTATAAAGCGTACAAAAAGCCAGCCTGTCAGTGACGACGGGCTGGCTATATGCTGTGATGAAATAGGGCTTAGGCTTGGATTAAAAAACGACGGCTACCACTGCGAGTCATGCTGTATTGATGCAGTAGTTCAGGGTGATCCGCCAAGAGGCGTTTGGTGTCTAAGGTGATGCTGTCTTTGCTGCGTTTCCATGTTACCGAGCCTGTCTCAAACAGCGCTTTGCTGGCATCGCCCATTTGCTCTTGGATTTGTTGTTTGAGTTGCTCTTCACGTTTCTTCAGTTGATCGGCTTGCTGGCGCACTGCAATGAGATCCCCGAACAAGGCTGACTTGCTGCTGTCTTGGCTCCAGTCTAGTTCCTCGCTGTTATCGTGAGGGTATAGTGCTTGGAGGGCTTTAGCGGCTGACTCTGAGCCATCCGCAGGTGGCGGGGTGTCGGTTTGTACGTAATGCCAAAATTTGGATTCTAGTTCAATCAAGCGAGCAATTACGGCTTCGTCTCGGTAGATGCGATGGATCTGTAGGTCTTGTCCACAGATCAAGACCGCTACGTCGGCGGCGTGTTTACCTGTGACGGCTAACTGATGCTGGACTTGGATTTGCACGTATTCCGGCACACTGTCACGCCAGTGTCTCGCCCCAAACTCACCTGCGGTTTTACACTCTAAAATATCCACCTCAGTCGTACCCACCACTTCACGATCAATATTCGCTAGCATCCAAGGGTGGTCAGGGTGCTGTAATACGGCATTGACACGGCGTACCCGATGGCCTGTGTGAGTTTGGTATTGCTTGGCAACTAGGGGCTCAAGCTGTGTACCCCAGTGCATCGGTGCATAACCAATGCTGCTCTCTTCTTTTTGAAAAGCGCTATCTCGTCCCGTTTTAACCATCCACAGTTCAAGCGGTGATTGGTATGGATTTAAGCCGATGGCGGTGGCTGCATCCGAGCTACCAATGCCTTGTTTACGGACAGAGAGCCATTCTGAGTGATCAAGGGTTTTGGTATCCACTAAGCGTAGAGCAGGACGATAGGTAGGACGTGGTTGGGGTAAGGATTGGGTTTGCATGATGGACTCCTAAAAGGCGTAAAAAAAGCCCGATGCAATCACATCGGGCTCATTTATAAAAAAGGGGAAGTTAGGGTACTTAGGCCAGTAAAGACCATGCTTTAACAGAGTGAGCTACAAGACAGTTCTTTAAGCTGTTAATGATCCGAGTTGGCGACATAACTAAAGCTATACCCACAATCAAGGCATTCGTAGTTATCAAACACGGTTTGATCAAGGGCATCACCAAATGCTGCACCTGCGGCACAACCTGCTACACCACCGACTAACCCACCTATCACCGCACTGAGAACGGTATGAGGGGAAGGGCTTTTGTCTGAGAAGTTTTGAATGGCAAACGAAGCCCCTGTAGCCGCTCCGGTCGCCGCACTACTGATTGCTGAACCAAAGCCCGCCATAGCGCCAAGGCCTGCGCCAATTTTGCGACCTGTGTGTTTAGTGAGCACTCGCTTAGAGAGGCAACGTGGGCATTCATGAACAAATGACATACTGATCTCCTTAGAAAACAAAAAGGCAGAGCCAATGCTCTGCCGGGTTCACTAAGGTGATATAGGTATGAAAAAATTTGGATTACACGTTTTTGAAAATGCTTAGTCTTTGCTATTTTTTAATACAAGGTAAGAAGACATTAAAGCTTCTTACTTAATACCTTTTGATAGTAATCTGAGATGTGTCTCTTTTTCTGCCTTAACGCATCGATTTCGGATCTTGTCAAAGGTTCTAAAGCCAACAAGGTAGTTGGCTTCGTTTGCTGTGAGGGCGGGGATATGGATACCGAACTGTTGTCTAATTTGGTCATGGAATCGTTCCTCTAAAGTTTTCAGATGCTTTTTGATTGGGGTAAAGTTTTTATCCCTACCAGCATTAACAAGTACGATACTGCCTAATACGACTCCACCGTTAAGTCGAATATAATTTGCTAGCTCTGCTAGCGTACCACCCATACTAGTTACATCGTCTACTAAAACATAGCCAGCATCTTGGCTTACACCACCTTCAAAGGAAGGACGAAGCATGAGTCGTTCCATTGGGTCTGCGCCTGTATGGAATACCTTTTGCAACTGTACGATATCCATTTCACTGTACCCATTTAGAAGGTCGGCAGCCATTAAGGATAATAGAAGTGGAATGACATTATCGCCAGTAGCCTCTTCTGCATAGGGGGATACGTAATTTGTACCGACTTATTAGAAGTGATTGAGGATATAGAGTTAATGAAAAAATATTTAAAACCAAGTAATGCGCTTATTGTTGAGCTCGTGCGTAGATATTGGATTTTAGGTATGGAGTGTAGTTTTTTAGAAATTCAATCTTTAGCTTGGTTTATGAAGCGTGCTATTGAGTCCGAAAATTTACCTAATCCTTTAGTATTAAGTTTTATCGCCAATAGTTACGGTCCTTATGCTGACCGATTACGACATTTATTAAATCGTTTAGATGGTAGTTATTTGCAATGTGAAAAGCGGATTAATGATTGTGGTCCTCTAGACGTTATTTGGTTTAACGACCAAAGAAAAGCTGAACTAGAGGTTTATTTGAACACCGAGGCGCAAGCCTATTTGCCTGCGTTAGAAAAGGTGACGACGCTTATTGATGGGTTTGAATCTCCTTTTGGGATGGAACTACTATCAACAGTAGACTGGCTCTTGCACAAAGAGAAAGTGGCTCATGACGAGGACTCATTACTACAAGGCGTACAGAATTGGCCTGCTGGTGAACGCGGGGCACAGCGTAAGCTGAATATTTTTGATCGCCCTAGTCTAGCACTGGCTTTAAATAGACTGGAAACTGTAGGATTAGGAGCAGCCTCTTAAAGCGAGCTGGAGTCGCCTTGCTGTTTGGCGCAGATTTACATCTTTATTTTAATGGATTTAATTCTCATTACTATTTGTATTCAATTTTTAAGCAAAATAAAACCCGTCTTAAAAAGACGGGCAAGACCTTAAATAATCGGTTCCAGTTTTTTTGCCAGCAACTCCAACGCCTCTTTTCTTTCATCAAAGTAATCATGGCGGTTATAGATGCCTTCTACGCCTTTTAATGCGTGATTAAGGCAGCGTTCTGCCACATGACCGGGGATACCAATAGCAGCCAACAAGCTTCGACACGTGCGTCGTAAGTCATGCACAGTGAAGTACGCTATATCTCCCATTTTATTTTCAGGCTGAACAGCTCTGCCGGGTTCTCTGCCGAATAGCTTGGCGATGGCTCGGTTTAAGGTGTCTTTACCCATATGGGGCATTTTGCTTGATCGTCTGTTAGGAAAGACATAAGCAGACCCCAAAGAACGTACTTTCAACTCATTCAGCCATTGAATAGCCAAGTCGGGGAGGGGGATATCAATGGCTACCCCTGACTTACTGCGTTCGCTGGGCAAATACCACGCCTTTTTCTTTAGATCAAATTCACTCCACATCGCTTCAGTTAGCTCACCTTTGCGAACACCTAATAACACTAACAACGCACAAGCTAAATAGTTATCTCGCGTGAAGCTGTCAGATTCTTCTCTGAATTTTTTAAATACCTGCGTGAGCTCTTTGAAGCTAAGCGCTCGGTCTCTGCTTTTTTCCACGCCGCCTGCATCATTTACCGAAAAAGCAAAAGCAGGGTTATGAACAATCAGGTCTAACTTAATGGCATGGTTAAACAACTGTTTGCAGTAGAGCAGGGCATCATTAGCTACCGTAGGCCTATTGCTTTCCACAATGTTTTGCAATATCTGCTTAATGTCTCGCCCTGTGACATCGGATGGTTGCATCTCCCCAATAACAGGGGCGATGTCTTGTGTGTATACCCGCTGTGGGATCTGGTGATGCTTTAAGCGCTTGATATTCCCTTCATGCCAATCCGCAAACAGCTCATTAACCGTATAAATAGAAGCATATTTCGCTTGTTTTTTTGCAACCAGCGGATCAAGACCTTCACGTAGCTGCTTCTTTTTTAAAGCCGCCTCAACACGAGCATCGGCTAAAGATAATTCATCCACTGGGGCAAGCGTCATTTTTTTACGCTTTGAGTTAACTGTATATCTCAGTACCCAATAAGAGCGCCCTCGTTTAGGCACGACCAAATACAACCCACGGCCATCAGAAAAATCACCGGGCTTGCCCTTTACCTTTGCCGCAACCAACTTACTTGTCAGTTTAGTCATCTCTACCATCCCAAAAAATGTACTGACCACTTTATTTTTTGATTATACCTATGTACTGACCAATGTACTTACCACTTTTCGCTTGATACTGGTAGGTACCAGTTGACTTGGGTAGAACTAAAAACTCATAAGATCATTGATTTTAAAGGGTTTGTTGACTTCGGCAGAGCCCCGTAGACATCACTCAATATTCTGCGCCTGCTCTCTTAGCTGTTCAATCATCAGCTTCAAATCAATAGCAGCACGTGTCACTTCTATCGATCCGGCCTTAGAACCTAAAGTGTTAGCTTCACGGTTCATTTCTTGAAACAAAAAGTCTAATCGTTTACCAATGCTACCCTGACGGGTTTTAGAGGTTTTATCAGCGGTATTACCCGTGTTGAGTATATGCGTTAATTCATTAATGTGAGAACGAAGGCGCGTAATTTCTTCGGCAACATCTATACGCAAAGAGAATAAAGACGATTCCTGCGCAATACGAGCAGACAGTTCTTCACCACTAATTTGCGCAAAGCCGTCCGGACTAACTGTTGTTAGGGCTTCTGTTAAGCGGGAGGTGATTTTTTGTTGATGCTCTTCTAAGAGCATAGGTAGATGAGACTCGACCTCATCTAGCAGTTGCGTCATATGTTGTGCCACGTCCAACATCACGGTGGCTAAACGTTGCCCTTCGCGTCGTTTAGCTTGGTCTAGATCGTTAAGAGCAGACGCTAAGCTTCGTACAATAGCAGGCAGCCAACTCTCATGGTCTAAACCTTGCTCTTGATGATTTAAGGCAATGATTTCATTTAAACGGGGGGCGGGTATATCCGGGATTACAGCACGGGCATCGGTTAACTGCGTAGCGATTTGCTTAAGTAGCTCTGGATGTAGTTGATTTTTATCTGCGTTAAAGGCACGCTGAAAATTAACACGTAGTTCCACCTTGCCGCGTTGTAATGCACGGCCTAGTTGTTCACGAATAGTGGCTTCACTAAAACGGAGTTCTTCAGGTAGGCGTAAGTGTAAATCCAAGTAGCGATTATTGACGCTACGCATTTCCATCGTAATGGCACCTAATTCTAGTTCAGTACGAGTATTAGCAAATGCGGTCATGCTGCGAATCATAGTATTCCTTTAGCTTAAAATTCCAAGGCTCTATTGTAGGCTAGAGTACAGGCCGTAGTACACTAAGGGTTTTGTAAGGGAAAAAGATGAACACAATTGAACGAGCAGCTCAGCGCGATGTAAAGCAGTTACGAGACGTAGAGATTCAAACGGGTTTTAGTAAATATGCTGAAGGCTCGGTGCTCATTAAAATGGGTGAAACGCATGTGCTATGCAATGCCAGCGTATTAGATAAAGTTCCACCTTTCTTACGTGGTAAAGAACAAGGTTGGGTCACGGCGGAATACGGCATGTTGCCGCGTTCCACGCATACACGTTCAGATCGCGAAGCGGCGCGTGGTAAACAAAGTGGCCGCACTCAAGAGATTCAGCGTCTTATAGGTCGAAGTCTACGTGCGGTATTTGATTTATCTCTCTTAGGTGAACGCACGATTCAGATTGATTGTGATGTATTGCAAGCCGATGGCGGCACACGTTGTGCCAGTATTACGGGAGCGTGGGTGGCAGCTTCTTTAGCAGTGAGCCATTTATTAGAAAACGATCTTATTGAATCCAATCCTATTACTGATCAGGTAGCAGCTGTGTCTGTAGGTATGAAAGGGGCGCAGCCATTGTTAGATTTGGATTATATTGAAGACTCTAGCTGCGATGCTGATATAAATGTAGTGATGAATGGTGCTATGCACTTTGTGGAGCTACAAGGCACTTCAGAAGGGCGATGTTTTGACCGTAGTGAGCTTAATCTTATCTTGGATTACGCGCAAAAAGGCATTGCTGATCTTTTTGTACTGCAGAAAAATGCCTTAAATAAGACGGATGTTTATTTATGAAAAAAATAGTGTTGGCTTCCAACAATCCCGGTAAGGTGGCTGAGTTTCAGCGCTTATTTGATACGTTACAAATACATCTTATCCCTCAAGGTGAGTTGGGGGTATCAGAAGCTAAAGAGCCGTTTGGCACCTTTGTGGAAAATGCCTTGGCTAAGGCTCGACATGCTAGCGCTATTACAGGGTTGCCCGCGGTTGCCGATGACTCTGGTCTGTCTGTGTTGGCCCTAGAGGGGGCGCCGGGCGTGTATTCTGCGCGCTATGCTGCCATGCATGAGGCCGGCCAAGGTGATACCGCTAATAATGCTTTACTACTTAAACATATGGCAGGCATTACTCATCGCAAAGCGTGCTTTGTATCATTATTGGTTTATGTGAGCAGCCCTGATGATCCACGGCCTATTATTGCCGAAGGCGTGTGGTGGGGGGAGATAACGCAGGCCGAGGTAGGGGAGCATGGTTTTGGCTATGACCCTTTATTTTTTGTACCAGAGTTTAATTTGACAGCAGCCCAACTAACGCCTGAGCAAAAAAACCAACATAGCCATCGTGCCCAGGCTTTGCACTTACTGACTCGTCGCTTAGCTGAAATTCATGCTTAATTTATTACCGTAATATTTCATGATGACCACACCTACTGTACGCATTCGTCCTAGTACTTTATCTAATAACACTTCTATATTAAGTAGCCTGCCGCCATTGGCTTTGTATGTGCATGTGCCGTGGTGCGTGCGTAAATGCCCGTATTGTGATTTTAATTCGCATAAGATGCCCGAGATATTACCAGAGTCAGCGTATTTAGCTGCTCTTAAAGCTGATCTAGAACAAGCTTTGCCTTTGATCTGGGGGCGTTCAGTGGTGTCGGTATTTATAGGGGGAGGGACGCCAAGTTTATTAAGTGCTGCTGCTATCGATGAAATGCTAAGTATGTTACGTGCATATTTGCCCTTACAGCCTACTGCTGAAATCACCTTAGAAGCTAATCCAGGCACAGCCGAGGCAGCTCGTTTCAATGCCTATGCACAAAGTGGTGTTAATCGGATTTCTTTGGGTGTACAAAGCTTTAATGACAAAGCATTGCAGTCCCTAGGACGAGTACACGATGCGGCGGAAGCAAAAGCGGCTATCGGTTTCGCTCTAGATTCATTTGTGCGCATAAATATTGATATTATGTATAGTCTACCAAAACAGTCAGTAAAAGAAGCATTACTTGATATCAATACTGCATTAAGTTTTAATCCGTCGCATTTATCCTTATATCACCTGAGTTTGGAACCCAATACCGTTTTTGCAAAATATCCACCCGTGTTGCCTTCTGAAGATGAAAGTGCCGATATGCAAGATGCTTTGATACAACTAACCGCAGAACAAGGATATGAACATTACGAAGTGTCGGCTTATGCAAAACCGGGCTTTCAATCTGAGCATAATCGTAATTACTGGGAGTTTGGAGATTATCTAGGCATAGGGCCAGGAGCACACAGTAAACTGTCTTTCCATGATCGTATTGTGCGGCAATCGCGCTTAAGTAATCCTCAAAGTTGGATGGACCAAGCCGTGCTTAACGACGGCTCTCATTTAGCAAATAACTATCAGGTGGAAGCTGCAGACTTACCTTTTGAATTTATGCTAAATGCTTTACGACTACGTGAAGGAGTACCCGCGGAGTATTTTGAGCAGCGCACAGGACAGCCCTTAAGCGTTATTTTGCCTACTATCCGCAAAGCCATAGAAAAAGGGTTAATTGATCCGCATCCAAGCCGTATTAAAGCCTCTGATTTAGGCTGGCGATTTTTAACAGATTTACAGGAAATGTTCTTAGAGTAAATACAAATAAACCGTATAATGTATTATATTTGCTAATTTTTTGTACTTGGAGTCTTCATGTCTACCGCCGACGAAATCCTAAGCCGGATCACTGAAAACGATATCGCTTTTATTGACTTTCGTTTTACCGATACCTTAGGACGTGAGCATCACCTCACTATTCCCTCGCATCGTTTTGATGAGGATTTAATCGAATCGGGTGTTCCTTTTGACGGCTCATCTATGCCAGGCTGGAAAGGTATAGAAGCTTCTGATATGTTACTCATCCCAGATTTAAACAGTGTGCGTTTTGATCCCTTTCGTGAAGAATCCACCTTAGTATTTAGTTGTGATGTGGTGGATCCCGCCGATTTAAATGGTTATGATCGTGATCCACGGTCTATTGCCAAACGTGCTGAAATGTATTTACAGTCCACTGGTATTGGGGATACGGCCTATTTTGGGCCTGAGCCAGAGTTTTTTGTTTTTGATGGTGTGCGGTGGAATGACGACGCCTCGGGTAGTTTTGTAGAGATTGAATCTGATACTGCTCCGTGGTCTACAGGAACTAAATACGATAACCGTAAAAACCAAGGTTACAGACCATGCCACAAAGGCGGTTACGCCCCTGTACCACCAGTAGACCATCATCATGACTTACGCTCTGAGATGTGTTTATTGCTTGAACAACAAGGTGTGCCGGTAGAAATTCATCATTCAGAAGTGGCTGCAGCGGGGCAATTGGAGATTGGAACTACATTTTCCACCTTGGTGCAACGCGCTGATTGGAATCAAATTCTAAAATATACCGTGCATAATGTGGCTCATGTATACGGTAAAACGGCTACGTTTATGCCTAAACCAGTGATTGGTGATAATGGCTCTGGTATGCACGTGCATCAATCTTTATGGAAAGATGGTGTCAATATTTTTGCCGGTGATGGTTATGGCGGCTTGTCTGAAATAGCACTGTATTATATTGGTGGCATTATTCATCATGCGCGTGCTTTAAATGCCATTACTAATCCGTCCACTAATTCCTACAAGCGTTTGGTACCACATTTTGAAGCACCCGTAAAACTGGCTTATTCGGCACGTAATCGCTCCGCCTCTATTCGGATTCCGTACGTGAGCAATCCTAAAGCGCGTCGCGTAGAAGCGCGTTTCCCTGACCCTATGGCTAATCCCTATTTAGCTTTTGCCGCTTTAATGATGGCAGGTTTAGACGGCATTCAAAATAAAATGCATCCAGGTGATGCAGCAGATAAAAACCTCTACGATTTACCACCTGAAGAAGATGTAAAAATACCTACGGTATGCTCATCTTTAGAACAAGCTTTGGGGTATTTGGATAAAGATCGCGAATTCTTAACTCGTGGCGGCGTTTTTAGTAATGAAATGATAGATGCCTACATAGAGCTTAAAATGCAGGAAGTTCAACGCATGCGAATGACACCGCATCCTGTAGAGTTTGATATGTATTACACCTTATAAATACATCAACGTACTCATTGTCACATTTACTCAGCTTTGCTCAATCATTTTATTAGGTTCATCGCTACACTGTCTTTACATAGCTTTACCGGTATACAGACAGGAGTTAGTAGTGAAAAAGAAGATAACGAAAATAATTGCAGTAAGTGCATTGCTGGGTATGAGTTTTACAGCAACAGCAGGTAATTGGTATGGCAAATACGACCGCGGTCATAAGCGGTCCTTTAAACAGACTACTGAATACTACGATGGTAATTGTAAAGTAAAGCGTAAATACAAGAAAAATGGCAGTTACGAAGAGAAGCGCAAATGCAAAAAAACCTCTTATAATCGAGGCTATCGTTCCGATAACCGTTATTATCGTGGGCACCGAAATGATGCCGTTGACTTGCTACCCGCTATTATAGAACCGCTAATTCGGGCTATGAACTAACGGTGATTTCAGGCCGCTTCACCCCGAGTTAAGGCTTGGGCTCGTTGAGAGAGGAGGGCTTCTCTACGAATAAAGTCAGCCACAAAATCATTAACCGGATTATGGTGTAAACCATAAGCGGTATCCCATTGCACTATACCCCCGTCTTTCATCACCCCAATGCGATCAGCGATGGCAAAAGCTTCTGCCTGATTATGGGTGACTAAGATGGCGGTTAAACCGGTTTTTTGTAAAATTTCCCGTACCTCAAAAGCTAAACGTTCACGCGTATCCACGTCTAAGTTTGAGAATGGCTCATCTAATAATAATAAAGAAGGCTCGGGGGCCAAGGCACGAGCTAAGGCCACGCGTTGCTGTTGACCACCAGAAAGCTCATGTGGGTAGCGTTTACCCATATCTTCTAAACCCACTAATTCCAGCATTTCTTCAGTGCGCGATACACGTTTAGTTTTGTCTTGTTTACGCAAGCCAAATGCAATATTTTTTTCTATGCTTAAATGAGGAAAAAGGGCGTAGTCTTGAAACATCATCCCCACATTACGCCTTTCTGGTACTACCGTATGTCCTGGTGAGGAAAGTAGCTGATCATTAAGATGTATGGTACCCGTTCGTAAAGGTTCAAAACCTGCTATAGCACGTAATACGGTAGTTTTACCACAACCAGAAGCACCTAATAAACACCCAATATGGCCTTTATCTACCGCTAAATCTAAGTTTTTAACCACAGTTTTAGGCCCATCAGGTGTGTTATAGGCAAGAGAAATATTATCTAGTTTTAAATAGGGGTTATTTGACATGATATTACCTGTACTATTCCTAATCACACATTATGCATGCGTGGTTTTTAATTGGGATTTAGCGAGCAAGACCACGGGTATTAAACCCGCAACTACAATAGCCAAAGCTGCCACCGCTCCTTCTTCATAAGTACCACGTGCAGCTTCGGCATACAGCCATGTAGCTAAGGTTTCTAAATTCATAGGGCGCAGCAAAAGCGTAGCAGGTAGTTCTTTCATTGCATCTACGAAGATCAATAAAGCAGCCGCTCCTAAAGCGGGCCGTAGTAATGGCAAGTGCACTCGCTTTAAGGTGCCAGTTGGCGTTTCACCTAGTAGGCGTGAAGCTTGTTCTATAGATGGTGGTATACGAGATAGTCCTGCTTCTATACCACCAGAGGAAATAGCTAAAAATCGAATCGCATAGGCCAGCACCAATGCGGAAGTGGAGCCCATTAAAAATAATTGAGGCGGAGTATCTTTAAACCAACCGATAATGGTGTTAAGGGTGCTATCAAAAAACACTAAAGGACTCAAAAGACCAATAGCTAATACCGTACCGGGGACGGCATAACCAATAGAAGATAGGCGTGCTAGGCTGAGGGCAAGTTTACGCCGCTCTCCATAACGCACAGTACGCGCTGTCCAAGCCACTAATAAACCAGCGCCTATGGTGACTATAGTGGCCATAAAGGCAATACGTATCGTATTCCAAGCGCTAGACAGCAATTGATCAGAGATCGCCCCCGTTAAATGCAAATGCTTATAACTTTCACTAATTAAATATAAAGCAGGCGCAATAAAACCAATAATCACGGGAGCCCAACCTAGACCGATGGCAATGAATGCGCTACTACCTTTGAGAGCAAACGGCTGCACAGGATGAGAGCGTTGATTTTGACTATAGCGTTGATTGCGCCTGCCATAACGTTCTATCATAATTAAGGTGGCTACAATCACCAGCATGGATAAGGCAATTTGTGCCGCCCCCGCTAAATCAGAGCGCGTAACCCACGTGGTATAAATGGAAACAGTAAGCGTTTGGATGCCTAAAAACTCCGAAGCGCCTATATCATTTAAGGTTTCTAATAAAGCTAAACTTACACCTACCGCAACGGCTGGCCGCGCCATAGGCAGAGCCACTCTATAAAATACGCTACGCTGAGTTTCTCCTAAAACTCGAGCAGCTTCCAATAGACTAGCTGCCTGAGTGGCAAACATAGCACGTGTACTGAGATACACATATGGATACAACACAAAACCTAGAAGAAAAATGGCCCCGGGTAATGAGCGTAAATCCGGTAAGCGAAATTGCCGTGGGCTGCTATAGCCCAAAATATCGCGAATCACCGATTGCACTGGGCCTATAGGGTGCAAAATATCTAAATAAGCAAAAGCCACAATATACGTGGGTACAGCTAAAGGTAATAATAAAGCCCAGGATAAGATGCCCCGCGTAGGGAATTGGTAAGCAGTAATTAACCAAGCACTGCCTACACCTAAGGCGGTCACGAGTATGCCTACCCCAATTAATAACACCACTGTATTACCAAAAGCAGTTGGCAATACATGGTGCAATAGATGTTGCCAGTGTTCAACAGACCCTTGCATAGCCTCCCAAGCTAAAACAGCCACAGGAGCTAAAACAATAATAGTAATGATGAGAGCGGTTAGTAGCCACCCTTTACCCACACTGCGTTGCGACCGCATAAATAATAAAAAAGTAAGAAGTTTTAGAAACACAGAAGGCCGTTGGCCCTGTTTTACAGGCTCAACGGCCTGAGTAAGGGGAGAAGAGGGTTTAGTTATTGAAACCAACTTTATCCACTAGCTCACTGGCTTGTTTACGATGCTTTGCGATTTCTGTGAGAGGCAGTTCATCTACCTTTAACTCACCAAAACTCGCCACGATTGGATCTAACTCTACGCCTGCCTTGACTGGATATTCGTAGTTGGCCTTAGCGTATAGACTCTGAGCATCATCAGAGACCAAATACTCTAAGAGTTTAACCGCATTGTCTTTATTAGGCGAATGTTTAGCAACAGAAGCACCGGAAATATTGACGTGGGTGCCACCACCATTTTTAAACGTAGGACGAACTACCTTTATGCCTTCACCCCATTTGTGAGAGTCTGAGCCAGGCTCAGCATTTTTCATACGGCCTACGTAATAAGCATTGGCAATGCCTACATCACAAATACCACCTAAAATGTCACGCGCTACATCACGATCCCCACCGGCAGCTTTGCGTCCTAAGTTGGCCTTTACGTCTTTTAGCCATTGCTCTGTAGCATCTGCCCCATTATGAGCGATCATGGCAGCAATGAGGGCGGTATTATATGGGTGTTGACCTGATCGTATACACACTTTGCCTTTCCATCGTGGATCAGCAAAATCTTCATAAGTGAGCTCAGTGACGTCATCTAGATCATTAGCCACATAACCCACCCGATCCCGCATAGATAGCGTAAACCATTGATTGTCTGTTCCGCGTAAATTAGCAGGAATAGCTTCGGCAAGTACGGTAGAATCAACTGGTTGAGTAATGCCCGCTTCTACTAAGTCTAATAAATTGCCAATGTCTACGGTCATAAGAATATCGGCAGGGGATTGTTTCCCTTCCGTTTTAACACGTTCAATCAATCCGTCTTTAACAAATACAGTATTCACTTTAATATCTGTTTCAGAGGTAAATGACTCGAGTAGGGGTAGAATCAAGCCAGGCTCTCGTGTGGTGTAAAGATTGATCTCTTCGGCTGCAAGCGCAGGGGCTGCTGTAAGGCCTAATGAGGTTAAAGCTAGGCAGCCTATCAAGGCGCGCATCGACGTGTTTAAACGCATTCCTAAACTCCATAATTGTTGTATATCTAAATGATAATGATTATCATCTATAGTTGCAACGATAGCAGAGCTTATTAAAAGCGGCAAGTATTTTTTCAGCCTAATTTTCACTACAGGAACTATATGGCTTTTTATTGATCTGTTATAAGGTATAGCTAGTCAATTCACGTTATCCTATTCTTTTGTTTTTTCGTTTTTCGAGTTATTGAGTTTTTATATGGCAGCCTTCAACACAGAAACTGTACTAAGTGTCCATCATTGGAATGACACGCTATTTTCTTTTACCACTACACGAGATGATGCCTTACGCTTTACTAATGGTCATTTTGTAATGCTTGGCTTAGAGGTGGATGGTAAGCCCTTAATGCGTGCTTATAGTGTAGCTAGCCCTAATTATGCAGAGCATCTTGAGTTCTTGAGCATCAAAGTTCAAGAAGGTCCATTAACCTCACGTTTACAGCATTTAGAGGTCGGTGATGAAGTGTTAATGAGTCGTAAACCGGTAGGCACCTTAGTGGTGGATGATTTGCGTGCCGGTCGCAATTTGTATTTATTTGGAACGGGTACGGGTTTAGCGCCTTATATGAGTATTATCCAAGATCCGGAAACCTATGAGCGTTTTGAAAAAGTCGTATTAATTCATGGTGTGCGTTATGTTAGTGAGTTAGCTTATGCTGATTACATAGAAAAAGAGCTACCTAATCATGAGTATTTTGGTGATATTATTAGTAACCAATTGATTTACTATCCTACTGTAACGCGTGAACCTTTCCGTAACGAAGGGCGGATTACTGAATTAATAGAAAGCGGTAAGCTATTTACTGATATAGGCTTGCCAGAGTTAGATCCAGAGCTAGACCGAGCCATGATCTGCGGTAGCCCTGCTATGTTAGATGACATAAGCAAACTTTTAAATGCGCGTGGTTTTACCATTTCCCCAGGAGTAGGGCAGCCAGGAGATTATGTGATTGAGCGCGCATTTGTAGAAAAATAATTGAAATATTTAACTGCTATAAGGTAAACCATGAGTCAGAAACAAATTATTCAAACCGATGCGGCTCCTGCTGCAGTAGGCCCATACTCTCAAGCTATTGCTGTTACTGGAGGGAAAACCGTTTATGTATCAGGCCAGCTGGGCCTAGACACAAAAACCGGTGAGCTAGTTTCTGAAAACTTCGAAGCCCAAGTTCGCCAATGCTTCACTAACCTGCAAGCTGTGGTTAAAGAGGCGGGTGGTACGTTAGAACAAGTGGTTAAGCTCAACCTATTTCTTACTGATCTTAGTAAATTTGCTAGTGTGAACGCCATCATGGCTGAGATGATTCCTGAACCTTATCCAGCGCGCTCTACCATTGGTGTGGCCAGCTTACCTAAAAACGCGCAGTTTGAAGTAGAGGCTATCTTAGTTATTTAATGCTATGAGCGCATCCTCTTCAGTGGCGTCAAGCACAAAAACTCCAAAAAAACCTACCCAAGCTCAGTTAATGAAAAAACTGGGCTTGGTAGATGATATGGATTTTATTGTGCATTTGCCTCTGCGGTATGAAGATCAAACACAAATTTTTGATATTGCGAGTTTAGCAGTAGGTGAATATGCGCAGATTGAAGGCACCGTAGTTCAACAAAACATAGTGCAGCGACCCCGGCGTCAGCTACATGCTTTAATACGAGATCAAAGTGGCGAACTTTTAGTTCGCCTTTTACATTTTTACCCCAATCAAATAAAACAATTTGCCGTAGGCAATCAATTACGTTTACGAGGCGAAGTGCGGCGGGGTTACAGTACAGCCATAGAAATGGTGCACCCGAAAGTATCTCAAGCAGGTGCCGCTTTAGCCCAAACCTTAACGCCCATTTATCCCACAACAGAAGGTCTGAGTCAGTCGGTTTTACGCAAAGCGATCTTAGCGGCTTTAGAGCGTGTGAACTTACATGATAACGATACTTTGCCAACGTCCATACGCCAACAGTATGGGCTTATGGATTTTTCTCAAGCGGTACGCCAATTGCATTACCCCCAAGTGGAGCATAATCAGGCCTTACTTAATCAAACGCATCCAGCCTGGCAACGAATTAAATTTGATGAGCTTTTAGCGCAACAACTCTCACTAGCAGCAGCCAGAACACGTAGAGCAAAATTACGAGCACCAAAAATAACACCTTCTCTACGTTTGACGTCTTTATTAGCACAGCAATTAGGATTTACTTTAACTCAAGCACAACAGCGTGTAATTGCAGAAATTGCCGCTGATTTAAACCGTGATCAACCTATGCATCGATTGTTGCAAGGAGATGTGGGCAGCGGAAAAACAGTAGTGGCAGCGTACGCGGCCTTACAAGCCATCGAGCAAGGCTATCAAGTGGCGTTGATGGCGCCTACGGAGCTTTTAGCAGAGCAGCATCAGCAAAAACTCCAACACTGGTTAGCCCCTTTAGGCTTAGAGGTGACCTGGTTAAGTGGCAGTTTAACAGTAGCACAACGTAAAACGGCTTATGCTACCGTTCAAAGTGGATCTAGCCATTTAATAGTGGGTACGCAAGCCTTAATACAAGAAGCCGTGCATTTTGCTTGCTTAGGCTTAGTAATACTCGATGAGCAGCATCGCTTTGGGGTAGAGCAGCGTTTAACTCTAAGTGCAAAGGGGACGGAAAGTCTACAAGAAGGCATGCTCCCGCATCAGTTAAATATGAGTGCCACCCCTATTCCTCGTACCTTGGCCATGACTTTTTATTCCGATTTGGATGTATCCGTGATTGATGAGTTACCGCCTGGTCGTAGCCCTGTACAAACCAAGTTATTATCTGCAGACAGGCGAGAGGAAATGATGGCACGCATACAGGCTGCAGTGTCTGCAGAAGGGCAACAGGTATATTGGGTTTGCCCTTTAGTTGAAGAAAGTGAAGCTCTACAATTGCAAACTGCGGTTGATACTTATGAGCTTATGAAGCAAGAATTGGCACCTTTGCGCTTAGGTTTATTACATGGACGCATGTCTACCCTTGAAAAAAATACCGTAATGAATGCTTTTAGAGCTGCTGATATTGATGTATTAGTGGCCACTACCGTCATAGAAGTGGGAGTCGATGTGCCTAATGCCACTATTATGGTGATTGAACATGCTGAACGTTTTGGCTTAGCACAATTACATCAATTACGCGGTAGAGTGGGTCGAGGTGCTAAACAGTCTTATTGCGTGCTTTTATATCAAACACCTTTATCAGCGATTGCGCGTGAGCGTCTGCGTGCCATGTATGAAACCACGGATGGTTTTGAAATTGCACAGCGCGATTTAGCATTGCGTGGACCAGGAGAATTTTTAGGAATACGTCAATCGGGTCAAATGTTATTACGATTTGCTAACCTAGAACATGATCAAGCGCTCATAGAGCAAGCCAAAGCGTGTGCAGTAGATTTATACAATCACCAGCCTGAGGTTGCTGTTAATCATGTGCAACGGTGGTTAGGTGGTAAAGAAGATTTTTTACGCAGTTAACGAAACAAAAAATAATTGAAATAAACGAAATGACTTTAACCGAATTAAAATATATTGTGGCTGTTGCACGCGAGCGGCATTTTGGCCGTGCAGCAGAGGCTTGTTTTGTAAGCCAACCGACTTTATCAGTCGCTATACGCAAATTAGAGGAAGAGCTAGAGGTCACTATTTTTGAACGCGGTGGCACGGAGGTAGGTATAACTCCTATCGGCTTATCCATCATAGAACAAGCTCAAAAGATTTTAGAAGAAAGTGATAATCTCAAAGAGATTGCCCGTCAAGGCCAAGATCCGCTAAATGGGCCCTTGCGAGTTGGTATAATTTATACTATTGCGCCTTATCTATTACCAGCCTTAGTCCCAGAGCAAATTAAGCTCACTCCGAATATGTCGTTGGTTTTACAAGAAAACTATACAGTGCGCTTATTGGAACTATTACGTCAAGGTGAAATTGATGCGGCTATTATTGCCTTGCCCTTGCCAGATAGTTCTTTTATGGTGCGTGAACTTTATGATGAGCCTTTTTTGGTAGCTGTGCCTCAAGATCATAAGTGGGCTACACGCACCGCCATAGATGCGTCTGAATTAAAAGACGAAACCATGTTGCTCTTAGGGGCAGGGCATTGTTTCAGAGATCAAGTTTTAGATGTGTGCCCGGAGTTGTCACGATTTTCAGCATCTAGTGAAGGCATACAGCGTACCTTTGAAGGTTCCTCCTTAGAGACCATTCGTCATATGGTGGCCACAGGGATAGGAGTTACCGTATTACCCGCTACCGCTTTGCACGCTTCGGGCCAAGATTCTGCGTTATTAACTTATATCCCATTTAAAGAACCTGTGCCTACACGTCGCATCGCTTTAGTTTGGCGTAAAAGTTTTACACGCGAAGCTGCTATTGATTCTTTAGCTCAAGCTGTAGCACAATGCAACTTACCAAATGTAGATTATACTGATATTCTGTAGAGACACTTATCTATTCCATAAGGAGTGAAAAAATTATGGCTAAAACTGCAAAAACAAATGTTGCACACACTGATGTAATCGCCGTAAATATTGGTATTACGCCCGAAGATAGAGCCAAAGTGGCCGCTGAGCTGTCTAAGGTCTTAGCAGATTCTTACACCTTGTATTTAATGACGCATAACTTCCACTGGAACGTGACAGGTCCCATGTTTAATACCTTGCACGCCATGTTTATGGACCAGTACACGGAATTATGGCAAGCCTTAGATGAAATAGCCGAGCGTATTCGTTCTTTAGGTCATTTTGCTCCAGGTACTTATGCCGAGTTTGCTAAGCTTTCTTCCATAGAAGAGCCCACCTCTGTGCCTACTGCGGATGAGATGATTACTATGTTATTAGGTGCGAATGAAGCTGTAGCACGCACCGCCCGTGCTGCATTTGAATGTGCTGATGCCGTCAATGACCAACCCACTGCAGACATCCTCACACAGCGTTTGGATGTACATGAAAAAACGGCCTGGATGTTGCGTAGCCTACTTTCCTAAACTAAAAATCTAGTTATAAACCCTAGAATTTACTCACAAGTTGTAATAAAGCATACATTTCGGTGTATGCTTTATTGCACTTACTGGATGAGGTTTTATATGAAAATTCGCATTACTCCTTTGGCGGCTGCATTAGGCTTAGCTGCTGGCATGATGGTCACGACTGCTACGTATGCAGACACCATTAAATTTGCTATAGCAGGTCCTTTTACCGGCGCATTGACTCAATACGGGGAAATGGTTAAGCAAGGCGTAGATACCGCAGTAGAGCAAATTAACGCGGATGGGGGTGTATTAGGCAAGCAAATTGAAATTGTTTTAGTAGATGACGCATGTGAGCCTAAACAAGGGCCAGTGGTAGCTAACCGTATTGTTAATGATGAAATAGGTTATGTGATTGGTCATGTCTGCTCTGGCGCCACAATTGCTGCAACAGAGATCTATGATGATGAAGGCATCATTATGATTACCCCTTCTGCTACAGCGCCTGCTGTGACGGAAGGCAAAGGGTATGAGACCATTTTTCGCACTATAGGTCGTGATGATCAACAAGGCCCCGCTGCTGCAAAAGTAATAATTGAGCAAGTTAAGCCTCAAAAGGTGGCCGTACTACATGATAAACAATCGTATGGTCAAGGTATTGCCAGTGCAGTTAAAGATGACTTAGAAAAAGCCGGTGTAGAAGTAGTTTTATTCGAAGGTATTAATGCTGGTGATAGTGATTACTCTGCAGTAATCACTAAACTAAAAGGCACAGGCGCAGACTTTGTTTACTATGGTGGTTACCATCCTGAAATGGGTTTGTTATTACGCCAAGGAGCAGAGCAAAGTCTAGGTATTCCATTTATGGGCCCAGAGGGCGTAGGTAATCCAGACATTAACGCCATCGCTGGTAAAGCCGTTGAGGGCATGCTTGTGACGTTACCTGCAGATTTCACCGAAGATGAGTCTAATGCAGCTCTAGTTAAAGCCTTTAAAGATAAAGGCCGTGACCCGGGTGGAGCCTTCCAAATGACGGCTTACTCTGCAACCCAAGCTTTAGTTGCCGGTTTAGAAGGCGTAGGTAAAGATGACCCCATTGAAGTGGCTGAGTTCTTACACAACAATGAAGTCTCTACGCCTATAGGTGTAATTTCTTGGAACGAGCAGGGCGACTTAAACGAGTTTAAATTTGATGTATTTGAATGGCATGCTGATGGCACTAAAACGGTGTATGGTCAGTAGTAACAGCTTGTGGGGCTTGTTGTTGTCTCCACAGTCTAGCGTAATAACCGTTTTTCTCTAATAACTCATTATGATTACCGCTTTCAACTATCTCACCGTGCTCCATAACTAAAATGCTATTCGCATGGCGTACGGTAGATAGGCGGTGAGCAATTACTAAGGTAGTGCGCTGGCGGCTAATCGCATTCAGCGCTTCTAAAATAGCCTGCTCAGAAAGAGAATCTAAAGACGAAGTGGCCTCATCAAGGATCAGCAACGGCGGATTTTTCAATAAAACCCGCGCAATAGCCACTCGTTGCTTTTCACCCCCTGAAAGCTTCAAACCACGTTCACCTACTTTGGTATCATACCCGTCAGGCAAGCTCTTAATGAAGCTTTCCAAATGTGCTTGCTGGGCCGCATGAAAAACTTCCGCCTCACTGGCGTTTGGGCGTCCATAGGCTAAATTATTATAGATAGTATCATTAAAAAGCACAGTATCTTGCGGTACTACACCAATAGCTGTACGCAAACTGTCTTGTGTCACTTTCCGTATATCTTGGCCGTCAATGCAAATGCGACCACTATCCACATCAAAAAAACGAAATAACAAACGAGCTAATGTGGATTTTCCGGCGCCACTGGCTCCAACCACCGCCACCGTATGACCCGCAGGTATATCAATATTTACTCCTTTAAGAATAGGGCGATCAGCATTATAACTAAAGTACACCTCTTCGAACTGTATTCGACCAGAGTGAATGGCTAAGGCTTTAGCATCAGTAGCATCTTCAATTACCGGCTTATCGTGTAATAGACCAAAAAGACGTTCAACATTTACTAATGATTGACGAATTTCTCTATAAACAAAGCCCAAGGCGTTCAAAGGCACAAATAGCTGAATAAGATAAGCGTTAATCATGGTGAAATCACCTAAAGTGATTTCACCAATTACGACTTCACGTACTGCCATACCCATGATGACAATAAGTGAAACACCAATAATAAATGCTTGACCTGTATTGAGTGCAGCCATAGAAAGCCGATTTTTAAGTCTAGCTTGCTCCCATAACGCTAAGCCTTCATCGTATTGATCTGCTTCAAAACGTTCATTGTTAAAGTATTTTACGGTTTCATAATTCAGTAAACTATCGAGAGCACGAGAGTTCGATTGATTATCATGCGCATTTGCTTCACGCACAAAAGCGGTACGCCATTCAGTAACACGTATAGAAAAAATCACATACACCACAATGGCTATCAAAATAGCCAGCATGTAACTAGCATTAAAAGCCACCAATAAAATAACCGATACCATGATTATTTCTAGCAAGGTGGGCACAATATTAAACAAGGTGAAACGCAACAGAAAACTAATACCTGTGGTACCTCGCTCTATGTCTCGTGCTAAGCCACCGGTTTTACGATCAAGGTGAAAAGCTAACTCACGCTTATGCAGATGTTGAAATACTCGCAATGACACACGTCGCATGGCTCGCTCAGCCACACGAGCAAAAATAGCATCACGCAACTCATTAAATAATGTGCTACCAAAGCGTAGCCCACCGTAAAGTAACACAAGTGCAAGAGGTATCCATAACACCATTTCTACACCACGCTGTTGATCTAGATAATCAATAATGTATTTGAGCGCAATGGGGGTGGATACTGTGGCAACTTTAGCAAAAATGAGCATGGTCACAGCTAAAATTACGCGACCACGATATTCAACCAAATAGGGCCACAAACCGGCAATAATTTTCCAATTATATTTATGCGAGCTTGAGTAATTATTGTCACGAAAATGACGCACAGAAGATTCCTTGATTAATTATTATGTATACTTTATTTTGGCAAAAACCGAAGCTCTAATACGTCTTGTAATTGTGGGTAAGGAATGAGCAGTTCAGGTTGTCCAGAGGAGTAGGGTGCAATTTCGTAAGAGTTATATTTCACCAATACGCCCGCATCAGTTAAACCTATATTTTCACTAGGTTGAAATGGCCAAACTCGTTGATATTGGTCTGGACTTTGTTCGCCTAGATCTTGTTTTTGTAACCATTGTTGGTAGGCTTGTTGTAAACGTTTATTAAAGGCTTGAGTTTGTCTTGATTTAATAATATCAGTGAAGTGCAACGGTTTTTTTTGTTTATTATCCCAATTAATAAGCTGAATTTGACTAGATCCGTGAGCGGCACCCGTGCTGTAGTGAAAAAAACCTAACTCTACTACTGTTAAATCTTTGTTTCTATAGCGTGGCTTAGCATAGATAATAGCTTCATCGCGTGGACCAGCAAGTTGCCAATAGTTTTTGGTAAAGTCTTCCACGTTTGCATAGCTTGATGAGTTCTCGTTATTAAGTTGAGCCATTTGAGCTAGTTGTTGATCCACATAATCAGTTAGTGGCTTATTACCTGGAAAAATTAATGAGTCCACCTGTAAAGTTGGGCACTCGCCTTTACAGCCCGGCTTTACTTTTTGTTCAGCTAAAGGCTGTGTAAATACGCCTTCTTTACGGGTAATATCAGCGGTTTTTGTAGGTATGATTGAAACTTGTTGAGAGGGACTAGCGCATGCTGTGAGCAATATTGCGCAGCTAACAATCAGGCTAAAACATGTTGTTGATGATTTTGGTGCATAATAGATGGACATTATTTTTTACCCTTATTGTTGTATTTGTATATATAGAAGCTATGACTAAAATTTATCATAACCCCCGTTGCAGTAAGTCACGTGCTGCCCTAGCGTTACTACAAGAGCGTAATTTAAATCCAGAAGTTATTGAATACCTTAAAACACCACTCACCGTCGAGCAACTCGAAACCTTGATTGCTAAGTCAGATTTATCGGTACGCGAATCCATGCGCACAAATGAGGCCATCTATAAAGAGCTAAACTTGGCTGAGGCCAACGATGATCAATTAATAGCAGCTATGGCAGCGCATCCTATCTTATTAAATAGACCTTTTGTAGAAACGGAAAAAGGGGCACGACTTGCGCGCCCCTTAGAAGCTATAGAAGATATTCTGTAGCTACTAGCTAATTAATCAGCAGCAATGCCTTCGAATGAAAGTGTTAAAGTAACTTCATCGCTAACAGCAGGTGCAAATTTATCCGCATTAAAATCTGAGCGTTTGATATCTACTTTAGCGTTAGCACCCATGGCTGGCTTTTTAAGCATAGGGTGGGGCATCGCATTAAAGTGAAGGATTTCTAAAGTGACAGGCTTGGTGATACCTTTAATCGTTAAATCCCCTTCTACTGCTGTAGGTGTGTTTTCTTCAAAGACCACTTTTGTGGATTTGAATGTGGCAGTAGGGAATTGAGCAGTATCTAGGAAATCCTCACCTTGAATATGTCCGTTAAACGCTTCATGACCTGTATTAACGGATGTAGTGTCTATAGTAATATCGACTTCACCTGTTTTGGCTTCTAAGTCTAATACAACTGTACCGCTTGCCTTTTCAAAGGTGTTGAGTTGCTGACTTAATCCCATGTGATTATATGAAAAATCAGCAAAAGTATGTGAGTCATCTACCGTGTAAGTAACGGGTTCGGCCATTAAAGGCGCGCTCATTAAAGCAGTTACAGCACTGGCTAAAGCTAAACGATGAAATGTTTTTTTCATAAAAAATCCTAATTCCTAATTGTTATTTAGTTTGATTAAATTTAAATTAATAAACGTAATTATTCGGTAGCAACGAGTGTAAAATCAACGCGAATATCATTCGCAACTATATCAAACGTAGACCATGCGCCTTCACCTATGGCGTAATCGCCTCGTAATAGTGAGAAGCTGCCGGTAAACGTGACCATGTCATCAGCTTCAATTACAGTAGCAGGAAATTGAATCTCTTGCTCATGTCCTTTTATACTTAAAAGACCTGTAACTTCAAAGCTATCATCTGATTTCTTTTCAATTTTTGTAGTGTTAAATGTGGCATCAGGGTACTCACTGGCGTTAAACCATTCTGCCTTTACTATTTCGCTATCGGCCTCTTCAGAACCTGTGTCTGCGCTTTCCATCTTAACATCAACGCTAGCTTGCGCTTTTTCTGGCTGTGCAGAGTCAAAGTTTATCTGACCATCAATGTCGGTAAACGCACCTGACATATTGACTCCCATTTGTTCGTAATGAAATTCAATTTGGCTTTTTTCATTGTCAATGGTGGTGTAAGTAGCGGCAGAAATGGCAAGTGGAAATGCGAATAAAGCGGCGGACAATGTGCGTAAAATCATAAGTTAATCCTAGTTTTTAATTTTGCGTTATTTTATGCGAGCAAGTAGATTATCTTTATCAATAAACTGGTGCTTAAGAGCAGCTAAAATATGCCCTATCACTGTAATAATAAAAGCTACATTTAAATAAGTATGTGTGGCTGCAAGCACATCTGCTACTGCTTTGTCTTTAGGTATAAGATCAGGCAAAGGAAACACACCAAACCAAACTGTTTGAAAGCCCATCGCTGAGCTCATCAACCAACCCGATAAGGGGACAGCAAACATAAAGATGTACAGTAAATAATGACCTAAATGCGCTAAGATAGTATCTATTTTTCTCATGGAAACCGGTAAAGCAGGTGGGCGATGCGTCAGGCGCCATAATAACCTAGCTACAGCGAAGAGAAATAAAGTCACTCCTGCCCATTTATGCCAAGAATAAACTTGCAGTTTAGTGGGGGAAAAAGGGAGACCTGTCATATAAAAGCCTAAAAAGAACATAGCAATAAAACCTACTGCCATGATCCAATGCAATCCAATTGCTGTACGTGTATAACGTATTGTCATATTTTTATGTATTTTCTTTATTTGTTTGAGACTAAGAGTATACTGTACTTCTTTTGTAGGAGCTGTAAAAGGGGCATTTAGGCAATTGACTGTTGCTTGTTTAGCAACAATATATTTGATAGGGTGATTCATGTCACCCAAACAGGAGTGCTCAATTAGCTATCAAAGCATCTAATCCATTAAGCTATGACTATGATAGAATCGTTTACAGAATTTCACATATAGCCCTATACAGTTTTGGTACTTTTTTTATGATAGTACTGAGCTTGTCTTTTTATTGATCAGGAGATCGTATATGTTAAAAAAACTCACTTTTGCAGCTGCTTTAGCTATTGCTAGTGTACCTGCCGCCATGGCAGCCGAGTGCACCTTCGAGTTAGAAGGTAACGATGCTATGCAATTCAATACTAAAGAAATTGTAGTAGATAAAAGCTGTGAAGAATTTACTATCAACCTACAGCACACAGGTTCCTTGCCTGTTGCTAGTATGGGTCATAACGTAGTTATCTCTAAAAAAGCAGATGAGCAAGCCGTTGCTAACGATGGTATTGCAGCTGGTTTAGATAACCAATACGTAAAACCCGATGATGAGCGTGTGGTAGCCTATTCAGATGTAGTGGGTGGCGGTGAAAGCACCTCGGTAACTTTTAACGTGGCTGACCTCGAAGATGGTGAAGATTACGCATTCTTTTGCTCCTTCCCTGGCCACCTTGCGCTCATGAAGGGTGATTTAAAAGTACAGTAATTTTTACTCGTTACTCGTTACTCGTTAAAAGCTAAGAGCTAAGAGTTAGAATTTAAAAGCTCTGAGCCATATAAAGCAGCAATAGATTCATTTCTATTGCTGCTTTTTTATGCGTATTTGAGATAAGCGGCTAGGTGTGCGTTTCTTTTTACGAGTAGGGACTTTCAGTTTCTGTAGTTGTTGCAAGAGAATACGTAATTCTTGGTTTTGCTGTTCTGTTTGTTTGTGCTGTAGAGCAGCATCTTCAAATTGTATCTCTAAATAACGTTGTTTTTGCTGCAGAGCGATATGATTTTGTTGCTCATCTTGCAACTGTTGTAGCAGCAGTTGGCTTTTTTGTTTTTGTTCATTAATTTTAGATTGTTGTTGCTTGTTTGTTTTAACGGCCTCCTGTCGCACACGTTCTATTTCCAAGCGAGCATATTTCTCCATATCTGCAGCGCGTTGTTCACTAAGCAGGATTTGCTCTTTTTGAGCGAGTAAAACGTTTTCATATTGCTGTTGCTGTGTTTCTTTTTGCTCGAGTAGATTTTGTGATTTCTGCTCTTGAGATACCACCTGCAGCTGTAAACGTTGCGCTGTTTTTTCTAAATCTTCGATTGTTTCATCTTGCTTTTGCAATTGTTGTTGTGCAGTGAGCAGGGCGTTTTGCAATTTTTTAGACTCTTCTAATGCCGTTTCCTGTGCTTTTTCCGCTAAAGCAATTTTCATGTAAATCGCTTGATTGTTTTTCTCAGTGACCTGCAGTGCTTGCGCTAAACCTTCTTCCCATAACTGCGCCATTAATGAACCTGCGCTTTGTTTGAGACTAGGCGGTATATCGGCTTGTTCCATACGAACTTGACTGCGTTCGCGTAGCTCTTGCCAAAATAAACGCAACGCTTCGGCTGGCGCACTCATGCTGCCTTTGCGTACCAGTTGATACATGCGATTAGTAGTGGGTGTGCTGTTGTATTGAAAAAATAATAAAGCCGCAACGGCTTTGTATAAATCTAAAGTGTTAGGGTGCTGGCTACGTAATTGTTCAACGGCCAGATGTAATTGTGATTCGGTTAAAGGGGTAGCAGATTGAGTCATGATAGAAATCCAAATGTACGTTATTCCACATAATACTGAATCAAAGCAATAAAGTCTATTTTATTACGTAATACGTAAAATAATTAAAGATCCACTTGTTTAGTTTGACATTATCACCATAATGTCAAGTTTATGTATAATGAACTTTTAATCAAAAAATGAAATTCAGTAAATAATAAATAAATTGTTATATCGTTATAATGACTAACAGCTACTACCATATTTTTTAGGTATCTCTTCATGACACAACTGGTTCCTGCCGCTTTAGAATTTTATGCGCCAATTTCTACTAATATAGACGGCTCTTTAGGTACTAATCGGGCCCATAAACCATCCACCCTATTGCAAGCTGATAATGATTTAGAAGCTATTAAGGCTTGGTTAGCCCAATACTTAGAAAGCCCTAATACCTTTAATAGCTATAGAAAAGAATCAGAACGATTATTACTCTGGGCAAACTTAGAAGCTGGTAAAGCTATTTCTTCCTTAACTCATGAAGATTTATTACGTTTTCAGCACTTCCTACAAAACCCACAACCTGCAGAGCGCTGGATTTTAAAAAATGGCTCTAAGGTTTCGCGCGCGCACGCTGATTGGCGGCCCTTTGTAGGCCCTTTATCTGCTAGTAGCACGCGCCAAGCTTTGACCGTATTAAATAGTCTATTTAATTGGCTGGTTTCAGCGGGTTATTTGGCCGCTAATCCTTTGGCTATATTACGCGGTACACGTGTAACAGCCCCCAAACGCATGCAACGTTACTTAGATATGGACCTATGGGAACAGGTTAAGACCTGTATTGCTCAACTTCCTCAAGAGTCAGACAGAGAGTTAGAGCATTACTACCGCTATAGATGGCTGTTTTCATTATTGTATTTATGTGGTTTGCGGGTATCAGAACTAAGCCAAAATCGCATGGGGTCTTTATTTGCGCGTAGAGATAAGCATGGCGTAATGCGCTGGTGGATGGATATTTTAGGTAAAGGGCAAAAAATGCGTACCGTGCCGGTAACATCTGAGCTTATGGAAGAACTGGCCACGTATCGCACCTTTAAAGGCTTAAGCCCTTATCCCACGGCCGATGATGACTTACCGCTTATATTGCCTATAGGTTCTATACAACCCAAACCTTTAACTCGTGCGGCTATTCATCTAATTGTAAAACGCATTTTTACTGATACCGCTGCCCGTCTACGTGCTCAAGGCCCCGAGTTTGAGACTGAAGCCCAGCATGTGGAGCAAGCTTCCACTCACTGGATGCGTCACACCGCTGGTACCCATATGTTAGAGCAAGACATAGACTTGCTGCATGTACGCGATACCTTAGGCCACGATTCCATTAATACCACTAACCGTTACTTACACACCGCCGATGATGCTCGTCATGATGCCACCGAGGATAAGCATAAAATAAAGTGGTAATTTTCTAGCTATTCATTGTAAAAATCGCTACACTTAGCTCTTATATCGCTATATATATACTTTAGTATATAACGATAGGCAACGAAACTATTAAAAATGAAAAAAGGGGGGAACCACGATGAAAAATAAATTACGTACATTGACTTTAACTGCACTATCCACCTTACTCATCTCTCCTGCGTTTGCAGCGGATATAACGGTAGCTACCGCCGCAGGTTACAGAAAGCCTATGAACGAAATTTATACCGCTTTTACTGAAGCCACAGGTATAAGAATAGAAAGTGCCTTTGGCAATATTAAACAAATTGAAGCCCAAGCCAGATAAAACCCCGATATTCAAATGCTCATTGGAGACTGGGACTTTATTAAACCCATGGGCTTTTCTGAAAGCCATCAACAATTAGGACAGGGAAAATTAATTTTAGTAGGGCCTAAAGGGAGCACGCTAACAAGCCTAGATAACTTAAAAGCCGAAAATATTCAACGAATTGCTATAGGCGATCGTAAAAGTACGATTTACGGCAAAGCGGCCATTGAATGCTTAACGGCTCATAAAATGCTAGAAAACCTTGATGCCAAACTTATGCAAGTTTCTACCCTGCCCCAAGTCAGCACCTATGTAATAACAAATGAGGTGGATGCGGGTTTTATAAATCTCAGCGAAGCCATGGCCCATGCGGATAAATTTTCAACACCTATTGAAATGCCGCAGTCCTGCTACCGCCCTATTGATTTAAGTATAGTTGCTATAGATGGTAGAGAAAGCGTGGAAGGTAAAGCACTACTTGCGTTTTTAGCGGCAGATAGCACGAAAGAAATATTGAAACGTCATGGTTTAAACTAATCAAAATCAACTAAGTAATCATTATAAATCAATGAGTTGCGGATACTCTCCTGTTATTCTCAGTGCAGAAATACTGTTTCCGCCTATCGTGTTTACCACTACAGGACTAACTATTGCGGCTTTTGTGGCAGGCTTACCCTTAATGGTGAAGCCAGTTCAAACTGCATTTGCGGAAGTACCTAAGCGCTTACACCAAGTGATGGATGGGCAGTTCGACTGCGCAAATGAGTTGTCCTTATTACTTGCTCTCTTTGCAGGGCTTTCTTTTTACGTATTACGACGGTATGGTGCCTTATGAATTCTGTTTTTTTTGATCACGCAACTATAGATGGCTGGATAAATGAAGATGCAGCTCTCTTAGATCTAACCAGCCACATGTTAGACATAGGCAGCCCTACTGCAACCATTAATTTTGTGATTCGACATGATGGCATAGCCGCTTGTACAGAAGAAGTACAACGTATCCTTGAACACTGCGGCGCACAAAGTGATTTGTGCATACCTTCAGGCTCAATAGTAAAAGCAGGAGACATTTTAGTTTCAGGCCAAGGCCCTGCACAGGTAATATTACGCGCTTGGAAAGTAGGTCAAAACCTTTTAGAGTATGCCTGTGGTGTAGCACGCCTTTGCGGAAAGATGAAAACAATTATCAGTCATTATAATCCAAAAATGGCGCTCTTAACCACTCGAAAGCACGCTCCAGGCTTACGTGGTATTGCCCTAAAAGCGACGCTTAGTGCGGGTGCACTGCCCCACCGTTTAGGCTTGAGCGAAACGATTCTTGTTTTTCCGCAGCATATCGCCCTTCTAGGTGGATGGGATAAGTTAAAAATTAAGCTTCAAGAAAAACAGTCAGGCTTTGTAGAGAAGAAGATAGTTATAGAAGTAGACACTTTAGAGCAAGCCTATTTAGCTATTGAGGCGGGCGCAGAGGTCTTACAGTTTGATAAAGTAGCACCAGAAAATCTGCAGCTGTGGGTGCCACAATTACGCAAAGACTGGCCGCAAGGCGTGTTTTTAGCTGCAGGCGGCATTAAGTTAAAGAATATTGAGCAGTATGCAAAAACACCGGTAGATGGCTTGGTAACAAGTGCCTTGCATTATGCAGCGCCGGCCGATATTGGCGTCAATATACAGCCAGCAAACTAAAACTATTAATTAGGCGCACCTGCCATTAACCAATCCACAACAATAGTAAGATCTTCGTCATTGATACCGCTATTAGGAGGCATAGGTATTGAACCCCATACACCACTGCTACCATTTTTAATATGGTTAGCGAGTAATTCAGCATTGGCTGGATCGTCTTTATATTTCTCTGCCACTTCTTTGTAGCTAGGTCCTACCACTTTATGATCTACCTGATGACAGGCCAAACAAGTATTTGATTGTAAAATGGGGCTAACCTCTTTATAGGTAGGGCTATCTGCTAGTGCTATGTTTGCACCAAAAATTAGCGGCAAACATAACGCTACGTATTTAACCTTCATATTATTCTCCAAAAATGACATACTGTATAGAACAGCGCCTTATATTATCGCATTTTAAAATTAAAAAGAGGTTAATTTATGCAAAACATTTTAGTACCTATTGATGGCTCTGATGCGGCTTTACGTGCTTTAAAAGAAGCCATCAAAATGGCTCAACAACAAAAAGAAACCTGCACATTGCATGTACTTAATGTGCAACCTCCCATTGTTTCTAATAATGCAGCCCGCTTTTTTACTGCTGATGTATTAAAAGCCTATTACGACGATGCAGGTAAAGAAGCTTTAACCAATGCTAAAACGCTATTAGCCACTCTAGATATACCCAATAAGATACATATTGAGGTTGGTCCAGTCATCGATACTATTACGGAATATGTAGATAAGTATAACTGTGACCATTTAGTAATGGGTACGCGCGGTTTAGGCGCAGTACCCGGTTTATTATTAGGATCCGTGGCGACTAAAGTATTGAATGCCGTAGCTATACCTGTAACCTTAATTAAATAAGCTCTTCATTCTCCATTTAAATTCTCCATCTAAAATCCTTTTTTTAATTGGAGATGAAAAAGCCCCAACGCCCTCGCAAGGGCGTTATTGATTGACTTCCTAATTAGGCTTTAGTGTTGTCTGTCATAGCAAGTGGATTAATCCACTCATCGTATTGTTCTGCAGTAACATAGCCTAACTCTACGGCTGCATCTTTAAGATTAAGCTGCTTTTTATGAGCTAATTTTGCAATGGCGGCGGCCTTATCGTAGCCAATATGACGGTTTAACGCCGTAACCAGCATTAAGTTTTGATTTAAGAAATAATCAATTTTCTCTTTATCTGGCGTAATACCTACAGCACAATGCTTATTAAACGCCTCACAAGCATCACCCAACAGCTGAATACTTTCTAAAACGTTGTGGACCATCACAGGTTTATACACGTTTAGCTGAAAATTCCCTTGATTACCTGCAAAGGCCACGGCTGTATCATTACCAAAGACCTGCACACACACCATAGTCAGCGCTTCGGCTTGGGTAGGATTTACTTTACCCGGCATAATTGATGATCCTGGCTCGTTTTCGGGGATATGTATCTCACCAATGCCACAACGCGGACCACTTGCTAGCCAGCGCACATCATTGGCCATTTTGAATAAAGCACCCGCTAAAGTACGTAAAGCGGCTGAGAAATTAACTAAGGCATCATGTGCGGATAAAGCGAAGAATTTATTTTCTGCGCTTTTAAAAGGTAATTCAGTATGTTTAGCAATATACGCCGCTGTTTTGTCACCAAACTCTGGGTGGGCATTTAAACCTGTACCCACGGCAGTACCACCAATAGCTAAATCGTAAATGCCGTGCAACTGATGCTCTACATTATCGAGTGCAAAATCAATCTGTGCTACCCAGCTACCTATTTCCTGCCCTAATGTAATGGGGGTGGCATCTTGTAAATGGGTGCGGCCTGTTTTAACAATATCCGTATATTGTTTAGATAAATCTGCCAATACATCCCGCAAGGCTTTGACCTTAGGCAGAAGTTGACGATGGGTAGCGAGTGCTACTGCTATGTGCATAGCAGTAGGAAACGTATCATTCGAAGACTGGCCACGGTTTACGTGATCATTGGGATGGACTGGCGTTTTAGAGCCCATTTCACCACCAGCGATTTCTATAGCACGGTTAGAAATCACTTCGTTACTGTTCATGTTGCTTTGCGTACCAGAGCCGGTTTGAAACACCACTAAGGGAAATTCAGCATTTAAGTTACCCGAAATCACTTCATCTGCAGCTTGGGTAATAAGAGTAGCGACCTCTGCAGGAATTTGTTCTAAATCATGATTTGCCTGGGCTGCGGATTTTTTTAGTATACCTAAGGCCTCAATCATCACCGGAGTGAGTTTAAAACGATCTACACCTATAGGGAAATTATCAATAGAACGCTGTGTTTGAGCTCCCCAGTAATGGTTAGCAAGAACCTGTATTTCACCCATGGAATCGGATTCTATACGTTTTTTTTGCATTGAAAACTCCTAATTTTGTGAAGAAAATCGTTTAGCCCAAAGTTGGCTAATATCAATCATACGGTTAGCAAACCCCCATTCATTATCAAACCAAACGAATAAATTCACTAAACCGTCAGCATTCGTGCTCGTTTGGCTTCCATCAATAATGGCAGAGCGTGCATCATGATTAAAATCAATAGAGGCATGGGGGCGGTCTGAATAAGCCAAAATATCAGGGTGACGCTGGGCAGCCTGAATAAATAAATTGTTAACTTCCTCTTTGCAAGTTGGTCTACGTAAGCGCACCATCAAATCTATAGCTGACACATTTAATATAGGTACACGAATCGCCTTGGCTTGGACCTTACCGTGTAACTGGGGTAATAACCGCTCTACTCCTCGTGCTAATCCTGTAGCTACGGGCACCATAGATTGCATAGCAGAACGAGTGCGACGTAAATCATTATGATGATAACCATCAATCATGGGCTGATCATTCATAACAGAATGCAAGGTGGTCAATAAAGTATAATTTACCCCATAAGCGGCATCAAGCTCAGCCAGTACTGGAATAATGGCATTGGTAGTACAAGACGCATTAGAAACTATTTTTTGTTTACCATTCAGTGCATCATCATTAATACCTAATACTACGGTGTAATCCACTTCTGCGGCATTATCTGTAGGCTGAGAAACTAAGACCCGTGGGCAGCCCGCATCTATAAATTGCTGCAAAGAAGTACGAGTGCTGTAAGCTCCTGAACATTCTAATAATATATCTATACTCAAGGCTGCCCAATCTACAGCAGTTGCCTTTTTTTCATGGAATACATGAATGGTATGACTGTTTATTAATAAGCTATTTTCTGTACGCCCTACTTTGCCTGAAAATACGCCATGCGTAGAATCAAACTCTGTTAGATAAGCCATAGTTTCTAGATCAGCTGGTTCATTAATAGCCACTATTTGTAATTGTTGATCTAAATGACGCTCATAAATGGCGCGTAATACACAGCGGCCAATGCGGCCATAACCATTGATAGCTATACGTACAGGTTGCATAAGATAAATATGATTTGTTGTTTTAAATTTTTTTATTAAAAGGTAATAGAAAAACCACCATCTACCACCATAACATGTCCATTTACATAGGATGCGGCTTCAGAAGCTAGAAAGACCGCTGCACCGGTAATTTCATGAGGTTTAGCCCAACGTTGTAATGGATTGCGGCCTAATACTGCCGGCCCTTTATTAGGATCATTAGCTAATTTTACATTTGATTCGGTAGCAAAGGTCCCGGGCGCTATACCGTTACTAGTAATACCGTAAGGACCAAACTCTACAGCTAAAGCCCTTACCATCCCTTCTATACCTTGTTTAGCAATGGGATAAATGCCATCACCAGGGCGTGCAATACGCCCTGCGATGGAAGATAAACTAATAATACGCCCGGCGATGTTTGCTTGTTGCATTTTCATAGCAGCTAAGCGAGATATCTGTATGGTGGCGGTTAAGTTTGTAGATATATGCTCTGTAATTTCTGTAGGACTACTGGCAGCTATACTTTTACGCAAACGTTGTCCTACGCAGTTTACTTGTATACTTGGCACCTCTATATTTTTACATAATATATTATAATTATGCGCATATTTTTCTTGCTGACTTATGTCTTGGGCAAAAACCTCAGCTTGGTACCCTGCTGCTATTAGTTCCCGTTGCATTATTTGAAGTTTAGCTTTATTACGCCCATTAAGAATAACCATGGCTCCACTAGCTGCATACGCCCAAGCAATGGCATTACCCAAACCTTGGGCAGCGCCCGTTATCAGTGCTATTTGCCCGTCTAATCGAAAATTAGGTGTGTGTTGTGTTGACGTGTTCATACGATATTCACTGCCTTCCCTTCTACAAAGGCAGTGATGTTATTAATAAGCTGATCGGCTAAGAACTGCATGGCCTCAATGGAGGACCAAGCCACATGCGGTGTGAGTATGAAGTCATCACGCTGCAGTATTTGCATAAAAGGATGATTTTTGGGTGGAGGTTCAGGGCTGCAGACATCTATACCTGCCCCACGTATCTGCCCCTGCTCTAAGGCTTGTACTAAAGCAATAGGATCAATTAATTCACCACGCGCTGTATTAATCACTAAAGGTTTTTTTTGCATTTGAGAAAACTCAGGTGCGCCTAGTAAATGCTTATTATCTGTAGTTAAGGGACAGTGCAAAGAAATAATATCACTTTGAGCCAAAAACTGTGAAAAAGGTACTTTCCCTTTCTTGGCCGTGGATTCACCTTTGCGCCCAGCAAAAATCACTTTCATGCCCAAACATTGCGCCAGTAACTCTACTGCAGAACCTAAGGTACCCGCCCCCACTAGGCCTAACGTCGACCCTTTGAGGTCACGAATGGGATAATCAAAGTAACTAAACATGCCGCTTTCTTGCCAACGCCCAGCAGCCACAGAACGATGATAAGGCATAATTTGACGTTGTAAAGCAAATATAAGTGCCAGTGCGTGCTCCGGGACCGTAGTTTCGGCATAATTTGGAATATTGCAAACCGTAATACCTAGTGCTTTACAAGCGGCCATATCAATATGATTAACTCCTGTAGCGGGAACCGCGATTAATTTAAGCTTAGGCAACTGTTTTAAGGTGGCAGCATCTATAGGGACTTTATTGCTAATAAGGATTTCAGCCTGTGCTGCACGTTCTACTATCTGCGCTGCTGTGCTATGCGCATAACTTTGCCATTGATGGGTAAAAGGCAAAGGCTTTAATTGCACCTCTGCTGATAAAGTCTGACTATCAACAAAAACAATGTTCATGGGGCGTGAATTTTTCTAATTAACGTTTATGATAGAGGATTGAACCTACGGTTCCATTTCCACTACCCACTATCGTAACGTATTTAGGATTAAAGTATGAGTTTTAGTTTGGCTGCTCAGCAAAGCACACCCGCCCCCCTCTACGAGTTACGGGATTTTTTCAAAAATCCCGAACGCAGTGGTTATGCTCTCTCCGATGATGGCTCTATGCTTGGTTTTTTACAGCCGGTAGACGTAGGCCAAAGCACACGATTAAATATATTTGTACAAGCCCTTGATAAAGGCAAACCCATTGGTAAACCACGCCAACTCACACATGAAACCGATAGGGACGTAGACGGTTTTTTTTGGAAAGGCCCTAATACAGTAGTTTATGCTAAAGATGTGAATGGTGATGAAAACTATCATGTACTGGCGGTAGATGCACAGAGCGCTAAGGTTAAAGACCTAACTCCTTTTGAAAATATGCGAGCCGGCATTCAAGATGACCTAGAAGATGACCCCGATCATTTACTCATCGCTCATAACGCTCGTAATCCAGAAGCTTTTGATGTCTATAGAGTCAACATTCATACCGGTGAACAAGAACAGGTAGCAGAGAACCCTGGCAATATCATTGGCTGGCAAACAGATCACAACGGCAAAGTGCGTCTAGCCATTGCCAGTGATGGTCTACATACGGCAGTTTTATACCGAGCCACCGAAAACGATGAATTTACCGTGATTATTCAAACGGATTTTCGTACAGATGTAAATCCACAGTTTTTCGATAAAGAAAACCAAAAGTTTTACGCCTTAAGTAACCGAGGCCGTGACACGGCTGCCTTAGTGCTGATAGATCCTACTCAGCCTGAAGATGAGCAGCTCATCTTTGATAATGCAAAATATGATTTACTAGGGGCAGGCTACTCTAAGCTTAGACATGTATTAACTGCCGCATTTTTTGAAAGTGATAAATTACATTTTCATTTTTTTGATGAAATCAGCGCTATCAGGCACCAACGCCTTAAAGACTTACTACCGGGTTACGAAACCAGCTTGCAAAGTGCCACCCGCGATGAAAAAACCTTTATTGTAGCGGCTTACAGTGATCGCACCCAAGGGCATCGCTTCATTTATCACGATGAAACTCAACAACTACACCACTTAAGTGAAATTAATCCGTCACTGAACCCTGCTCATATGGCCACCATGAAACCCATACGTTATACCGCACGTGATGGTTTAGAAATTCAAGGTTATTTGACCTTGCCGATAGGTGTAGAAGCCCGCGACTTACCTGTGGTCGTGAACCCCCATGGTGGTCCGTGGGCTAGAGACAGCTGGGGCTTTAACCCAGAAGTGCAGTTTTTAGCGAACCGGGGTTATGCCGTATTGCAGGTGAACTTTCGTGGTTCTACCGGCTATGGACGCCAGTTTTGGGAAGCCAGCTTCGGCCAATGGGGTTTAGCTATGCAAGATGACATCAGTGATGGAGTGGCTTGGTTACTTAAGCAACGCATAGCAGACCCCAATAAACTGGCAATTTATGGAGGGAGTTATGGGGGCTATGCTGCGCTCATGGCATTATGTAAAACACCCGATGTGTATGCAGCCGGTATTGATTACGTGGGCGTATCTAACTTACTCACCTTTATGAATACCATCCCCCCTTACTGGCGCCCCCTACTTGAAAAAATGTATGCCATGGTAGGCCATCCAGAGAAAGATGCGGAACGCTTAGAAGCCACTTCCCCCGCGCTCAATGCGCAGCACATCAAAACCCCACTCTTTATCGCTCAAGGAGCTCAAGACCCACGCGTTAATAAAGCCGAAAGTGATCAAATGGTAAATGCACTTAAAGCTCGTAATGTAGAAGTGGAATACATGGTGAAAGACAATGAAGGCCATGGCTTTCATAATGAAGAAAACAAATTTGAATTCTATGAGCGCATGGAGCAGTTTTTAGCTTTACATTTACAGCCTAAGCCTAGAAAGGATACACACAAATGAAACTCTATTACCTACAAGGCGCATGCTCTTTGGCAGTTCATATCGTCTTAGAGTGGTGTGCACAGCCCTATGAGGCCGTTGCTGTCAGCGGTAAAGCGCTTAAAGAGCCAAATTTTTTAGCGTTAAACCCGTTAGGCTCAGCACCTGTACTTATAGATAGTGGTATACCCTTAACCCAAAGCAGCGCTATTTTGCAGTATTTAGGAGAAAAATACCCAGACTCTCAATTATTAGGAGAGGGGTTACTAGAAAGAACCGAAACCCGACGTTGGTTAGGCCTCATCAATGCTGATATACACCCTTTATACAATATTATTTTTGGTGTAAGGCAGTACAGTAATGACGAAAACTGCCACACTGGATTAAAACACAGTGCTGCTGAGCGCATTAAAAAAATGTATGCGGTCGTAGATAAACAGCTACAAGGTAAGACGTACCTGACGGGTAAGCGATCTATTGCCGATGCTTTTTTATTTGTGACCTTATTATGGGCACCGGTGGCTAAGATAGATCTCACGGCTTTTCCTGCTTTACAGCAGTTTTTTGAGCATATGCAACAAGACAAAGGAGTACAAACTGCCTTGCAGGCGGAAGGACTCAATTAAAAGTACAGTTTTTGTACTAAGAGCCTAAATACGCCTTGCGCACGGCATCGTTACTTAATAAATTAGCGCCGGTATCTGTCATCACCACCTTGCCGGTCTCTAATACATAAGCACGATCTGCCACCTGCAAGGCTTTATTCGCATTTTGCTCTACTAAAAACACCGTCACACCTTCGTCACGAATGGTTTTAATGATTTCAAAAATCTGTGCAATAATTAATGGCGCCAAACCTAAAGTGGGTTCATCTAATAATAATAAGCGGGGTTTGGTCATTAAAGCGCGGCCAATCGCTAGCATTTGCTGCTCACCCCCAGACATGGTGCCTGCACGTTGATGCATACGCTCTTTAAGACGAGGAAATAGCTCATACACATGCTCTTCGCCTGCTGCTACCTCAGTTTTAGATAAAAAGAAGCCCCCCATTTTGAGATTCTCTGATACGCTCAAATCGGGAAAAACGCGACGCCCCTCTGGAGATAAGGCAATACCATTACGCATAATGAGATGCGTAGGCAGATTAGTGATGTCTTCACCCTCAAACACAATGGAGCCAGCTGTAGCACGTGGTGATCCACACACCGTCATTAACAAGGTGGTTTTACCCGCGCCATTAGCACCAATCAAGGTCACTATCTCACCTTTATTTACCTTAACACTAACCTTATCTAAGGCCTGAATAGCCCCGTAGTGAGTACTAATATTTGTGAGCTCTAACACCTATTCTTCTCCTAAGTAGGCTTTGATGACACGGGGATCATTTTGAATCTCAGCCGGCAAGCCTTGGGCGATGGGTTTACCGTACTCCATCACTAAAATCTCATCAGAAATCCCCATGACTAAACTCATATCGTGCTCAATAAGTAAAACTGCCACGCCCATTTCTGTGCGCAACATATTGATTAAGGTTTGCAAATCACGTTTTTCTTGAGGATTAAGACCGGCAGCCGGCTCATCGAGCATCAGCAAACGCGGTTTCGTGATCATGCAACGCGCAATTTCTAAACGGCGCTGATGACCATAAGCTAAATTACCCGCTTCACGGTTCGCGTAAGGGCGCAGTTCCATAAAATCCAACCATTTCACTGCCTCTACCTGTGCGGATTCCTCAGAACGTTTATAAGCCGGGGTTTTAAATAAACCCGCTAATAAGCCCGTATTAATATTTTTATGCTGAGCCACTAAGAGGTTTTCTAACACCGTAAGCTGCTTAAACAAGCGTACATTTTGAAAAGTTCGCACTAAACCCATCTGCGCCACTCGATGACTAGGCATACGATGAATGGGCTTATCCTCTAATAAAATCTGCCCGGAACTGGGTTTATAAAAGCCACTGATACAATTAAACACTGTGGTTTTACCGGCGCCATTCGGCCCTATCACACCAAACACCTGATGCGGCTTTACCGTTAGACTTACCTTGTCTACGGCTAATAGACCTCCAAAGCGCATACATAAATCAGTCACTGTTAATATAGGCTGGCTCATGTTTTCAGCTCCACCTGCTGGCGTTTAGCAGGTAATAGACCTTGCGGGCGCCACGCCATCATCACCACCATAACTAAACCAAAGATCAACATTCTGTATTCAGCAAAGTGACGAGCCACTTCTGGCACTACGGTTAATAGCACCGCCGCTAAGACCACTCCTAGCTGAGACCCCATACCACCTAAGACCACGATGGCTAAAATTAAGGCAGACTCAATAAAGGTAAACGATTCCGGATTAACCAGCCCTTGGCGTGCGGCAAAAAATGCGCCCCCGAAGCCAGCAAAAGCCGCGCCGATGGTAAAAGCAGACAGTTTAATCCCTCGAGGATTTAAGCCTAAAGAGCGACAAGCAATCTCGTCTTCACGTAAGGCTTCCCAAGCACGTCCTACCGGCATACGCATAAGCCGATTGGAAACAAATAAAGTGATTAAGGCCAAAGTCAAAGCCAACAAATAAAGATAGATCACCACATCTACACTATCAAACTTCCATCCCATCATTTGGTGAAAGGTTTGTTCGCCCTCTGGGGCTCTACGCCCCATGGTGTATCCAAACAAAGTCGGTTTTGGAATACCCGATATCCCATCTGGCCCACCCGTAATTGGATAAAGGTTAATGAGTAAGAGGCGAATAATCTCTCCAAAACCCAGGGTAACAATAGCGAGATAATCACCACGTAAGCGCAACACAGGGTAGCCCAACAAGTAGCCAAATATAGCGCCCACCATGCCCGCTGCAGGCAACGAGCCCCAAAACCCCCACCCCGCCCAATGATAGAGCAAGGCATAGGTGTACGCGCCTACCGCATAAAAACCGACAAAACCTAGGTCTAAGAGACCCGCAAAGCCCACTACAATATTTAGCCCTAAGCCCAACATGACGTAAATCAAGACCAAAGTGGCAATATCTATTTGTGAGCGACCAGAGAAAAAGGGCCAGATTAAGGCAATGGCCACAAGTAACACCATCAACGCTTGGCGTGTTTTTGGTTTTATTCTAGGTAAGCTCACACTTTGCTGACGTTTTGCCATCAGCCCAAGTAATTGAGGGCGGATTAACTGAAACACAAACACCATGCCCATGCCCCAGAAAATAGCAGGCCAATCAGACTGTAAGGTGGTTTCCATCCCTACACGTAAAATCTGAAAACCAAAAATGGGAGCAATGATAATGCCTGCTAATAAGGCAGCAAAAAACGCCGGTCGAATTTGTTTGGTCATTAGACTTTTTCCACTTCCGGTTTACCCAAGAGCCCCGTAGGACGGAACAGCAAAATCAACACCAATAACGCAAAGGCCACTATGTCTTTGTACTGTGAAGAGATGTACGCCGCCGCAAGGGTTTCGGCTAAACCTAACAGCACACCACCCAGCATGGCCCCTGGAATGCTCCCAATACCCCCTAATACAGCAGCTGTAAACGCTTTGATGCCAGCACAATGAAACCAATGAAAGGATTGAGTTTACCAATCGCTAAGGCGATGAGCACACCCCCTACCGCAGCCAGCATGGCTCCAATCACAAAAGTAAATGAAATAATGCGCCCGGTATCAATGCCAAGTAAGTTTGCCATGCCTAAATCTTGAGAACAGGCTCGGGAGGCTCTGCCTATGCGCGAATACTTAATAAACAAACTAAGTGCCACCATTAAAATAACAGTAGTGACAATGATAAGAATACGAGCGTACGGGGCATTAAAGACAAAGCTTTCACCGATCTGCAGCTGTAAGGTACCTGTTACTAGATTCGGCACAGCCATATCACGGGCGCCCTGACCTAAAGCCACCCAGTTTTGCAAAAAGATAGACATCCCAATAGCGGAAATAAGCGGCACCAAACGCGGACTACCACGCAACGGAGCATAAGCCACCTTTTCAACGGCAAAACCATAAGCGGCAGTAATTGCAGCCGCCACCACCAACATAACCAACACAATCAAAATCACAGGTAAACCTGAGCTGACACCTATGGCAGATAAAGTCACTAAACCTGCATAGGCACCGATCATATAAATCTCACCATGAGCAAAATTAATCATGCCTATAATGCCATACACCATGGTGTAACCAATGGCTATTAACGCATAAATAGCGCCCAGCGATAAGCCGTTAAATAGCTGCTGCACAAGGGGAGGAAGCAAGTCAGACATGATGGGTATCCCTAAAGGCGATATAAAAAATACTGATTATATGTCATAGATGTTACTGATTCTATCTACGAGTCGGCGCTAGGTTTGGCTAAATTCCACATTAAAGCCCTAAAAGGGGCCAGCATAAAAGTATTGAGAACGAGTTTTACCGCTAAATCACCTAAAAGCAGCGTGTGCCACGGCATGGCTGTGCCCATAAACGCCACACTAAAAAATACAAAAGTATCTAGAGTGGCCCCCGCTATGCCCCCGATTAATGGAGCTTGCCACCACAGTCGGTGCCTTAAACGGTCAAAAATATAAATATCACACAATTGTGCTATGAGAAAAGCCAGTCCTGAGGCAGCGGCAATACGCGGCGTGGCGACAAACATAGAAATAACTAAGGCGGCTACAAAACCCCAATATGCCACGTGTCGGGCTGCTCGGGGACCAAAACGTCTATTAAGCACATCCGCCACTAAAAACGCCACAGGATAGCTTAAAGCCCCCCAAGTAAGCCAATTATTAATGGGGTATTGCACCATCACATTAGAGGCCACGACCACTATAATCATGGCACTAATAGCGATTAGCCCGTGAGAAGGCTTCATGGGATCAAAACGCACGGTATTCATTGATTTATCTATCACTTAGAAAAGCGTATGGCCAACTCGGCGGCACGCGCTTTGGCTGCGGTCATGGCTTGTTGCACAATCGCACCGAAATGTTGTTGATTAAATACGTCCAGCGCGGCTGCCGTCGTACCGCCCTCAGAGGTCACATTCGCACGCAACTCCGATAACGCCAGCGGGGATAAAGCTGCGAGCTCAGTGGCACCACTTACAGTCGCTAAAGCCAACTTACGTGATTGCTCTACGCTTAACCCGAGCTCTACTCCCCCTTCGATCAACGCTTCTAAAAACAAGAACACATAAGCAGGGCCACTACCCGATAAGGCCGTCACCGCATCAATGGCGTGATCGTCTTCCACCCACACGTACTCTCCTACGGTTTTAAAAAGCATTTCTGCAATGCTCTTATCATCTGCGGCCACCTCGCTAAGCGCCATTAAGCCAGTAGCGCCACAGCCTATAAAGGCAGGTGTATTAGGCATGCAGCGTATTATACGTTTATGGGGCGTACCATTTGCACCACCTAGCCAGTTTGCAATGTCTTCGGCAGCAATACCAGCTGCCACACTAATAACAAGGGTGTCAGGCTGTAAAAAGGGGGCGCATTGTTTCACCACGGCTTTCATTTGCTGCGGCTTAACCGCAAAAACCCAAATACGTTGCTGCGCTAAACTCTCATTAACTTGCTGAGCCGTTAAGGTGCCTTGTTGCTGCCAACGCGCCCGCACATCTTCATTCGGGTCGATGACTAGCACATCTTGTGCAGCGCAGCGTTTGCCAATTAAACCCGCCGACAACGCCGAAGCCATATTGCCGCCGCCTATAAACGCAATTTTTATGGTATGTTTTTTATTAATCATGATGCTATTGTAATCCTATTGTCACTATTAACTGTTAATGTTGTAGCACTTACTCACTCTCAAGGAGAATACGAATGCGAACTACTAAATTTACCCTATCTTTGGCCACCCTGCTTGCCATGATGGGCTCGGCGCATGCTGCGACTGATATCCAGTTTTGGCATTCCATGGAAGGCGCGTTAGGTGAACGGGTCAACGAACTGGCTGAGGGCTTTAACCAAAGTCAATCTGACTATGTCATAAAACCAAGTTACAAAGGTAATTACAGCGAATCCATGAATGCTGGTATTGCGGCTTTTCGTGCCGGTAGTGCGCCCGATATTTTACAAGTATTTGAGGTGGGTACGGCCACCATGATGAATGCCAAAGGCGCCATTCAACCTGTTCAAGAAATGGCAGAAAAAGTAGGAGAACCCATTGATGCCGATTTATTTTTAGGAGCTGTGGGAGGATACTATGCTGATAGCGATGGCAAACTTGTTTCTATGCCCTTTAACAGCTCAACTGCTGTTTTATACTACAACAAAGACGCCTTTGAAAAGGCCGGCTTAGATCCAGAAACGCCTCCTAAAACCTGGGAAGAGATGGCTGCCGCTTCTAAAAAACTCCGTGATGCCGGTTACGAGTGCGGCTACACCACCACCTGGCCCTCTTGGATTCTATTAGAAAACTTTGCCGCTTGGCATAATGTACCTTTTGCTAGCGAAGACAACGGTTTTGGAGGGGTAAAAGCACGTTTGGAAATTAATAAACCGTTATTTGTAGAACATCTCACGTTCCTAAGTGATATGGCTAAAGAAGGCACCTTTACCTATGGCGGTCGTGGTGATACCGCCAGCGCCCTTTTCATCTCCGGTAAATGCGCTCTATTTACGGGCTCCAGTGGCAATCGCGCGAATATTCAAAAATCCGGTAACTTTAATTTTGGTACTAGCACCTTACCCTATTACGCCAATGTTAAAGATGCACCACAAAACTCGGTGATTGGTGGTGCATCTTTGTGGGTATTTGTCAATGATTCTGATGATAAATACAAAGGCATTGCACAGTTTTTCAATTATTTATCTAGTCCAGAACAAGCCGCCACTTGGCATCAGGCCACGGGGTATGTGCCAGTGACTAAAGCCGGTTACAAGCTAACGGAAGAGTCGGGTTTTTATGATGAAAACGTAGGTGCCGATGTGGCGGTTAAACAATTAGACGCCGACACCACCGAGAACTCCCGTGGTATACGTTTGGGCTACCTACCCCAAATCCGTGATATAGAAGACGGGGAAATGGAAAAAATCTTCGCCGGTAAAGTCACTCCTGAAGAAGGCTTAGACACCATGGTAAAGCGTGGCAACGAACTGTTAGAGCGCTTTGAGAAAAGTGTAAAATAAACACGAACGGTTACGAGTCGCGTACAATCCTTACCGGAACAGCACGCTTTTGGCTACTGCTCCGGTCTTTTTACCTTCCTTATTCATTTCTCTACGGTTCTTATGGAAAAGCGCGTCGTTTTTAATCATAAAACCTTGCCTTACTTACTGCTTGCTCCCCAGCTTCTTGTAACGGTGATTTTCTTCTTTTTACCGGCTGGCCAAGCTCTGTGGCAATCGTTTCACTTAGATGATCCTTTTGGGCTTAGCTCAAGTTTTGTGGGCCTAGATAATTTCAAAGAACTGTTCTCACAACCAGCATATTTAGAATCCTTTAAGATTACGGCCATTTTTTCACTGTGGGTTGCCTTAGCGGGTTTAGCGGTGTCTTTATTTTTTGCTGTATTAGCAAATCGTGTGATTCGAGCCGCCGCCTTTTATAAAACCATGTTGATTTGGCCGTATGCGGTAGCTACCGCTGTGGCTGGTGTGCTGTGGCTTTTTATGTTTTCGCCTTCTGTGGGAATTATTGCCGTCTTTTTAATAGAAATTGGTATTGCATGGAATCCACGCCTCAATGCCGATGACGCTATGATGCTAGTAGTAATGGCGTCTGTATGGAAACAAATTTCCTATAATTTCCTCTTTTTTTTAGCTGGGTTACAAGCCATTCCTCGCTCATTAATTGAAGCCGCTGCCATTGATGGTGCCGGCCCCATACGCCGTTTTTGGTCTATAGTCTTCCCCTTACTCTCTCCCACTACTTTTTTCCTCTTAGTGGTGAATGTCATCTATGCCTTTTTTGATACCTTTGCCATTATTGATATTATGACGCAAGGCGGGCCGGGAGAAAGCACGGCCACCTTGGTTTATAAAGTCTATAACGTGGCGTTCCGCGGCTTGGATCTAGGAGCATCTGCTGCACAATCTGTAATATTAATGCTGATTGTAATCGCACTCACGGTGGTGCAATTCCGTTATATAGATAGACGAGTCAACTATTAGTAAAGGTTATATATGATTGAACGGCGTCCTCTGCTCGATTTTTTTAGTCATTTCATTTTGCTGCTAGGGGTAGCAGTTATTGCTTTCCCTTTATATATGACCTTTGTGGCCTCTACCCAAACGGCTGCCGAGGTAGCGCAGGCCCCTATGTCTCTCATGCCCGGCAGCCATTTTTGGGAAAATTACCAACACGCTCTTTTTGGGGAACCCGGCAGTGGCACGCCTCCCGTAGCACGTATGCTGTGGGTTAGTACTTTGATGGCTCTTATTATTGCCATCGGTAAAATTATTATTTCCATGCTGTCAGCCTTTGCCGTGGTGTATTTTCGGTTTCCGCTGCGCATGGTGTTTTTTTGGATGATTTTTGTCACCCTGATGCTGCCGGTAGAGGTACGCATTGCTCCTACCTTTAAAGTAGTGGCGGATTTGGGCATGTTAAATAGTTATGCGGGCTTAACGCTACCGCTCATTGCCTCTGCTACTGCTACCTTTTTATTTAGGCAGTTCTTTTTAACTATCCCGGATGAGCTCGTGGAAGCGTCAAGGATGGATGGGGCTGGTCCGATGCGCTTTTTTAAAGACGTACTGCTGCCCTTATCAAAAACCAGTATTGCCGCTCTGTTTGTGATTCAATTTATTTATGGCTGGAATCAATACCTCTGGCCCCTTATTATATCTACCGAAGAAAACATGTATCCTATTGTAATCGGTATCAAACGTCTGATCTCTGGCGGTGATAGTGTGACCGAATGGAACATTGTAATGGCCACTGCGATGCTTGCCATGATTCCACCGGCTTTGGTGGTCCTGCTCATGCAAAAATGGTTCGTCAAAGGTTTGGTTGACTCAGAAAAATAAAACCCGTAACTAACAGGATTCAACACGATGGCAAGTTTAACGTTTCACAACGTCACTAAAATTTACCCCGGTAATGTAGAAGTTATTCACGGCATTACTATGCAAGTACAAGATGGCGAGTTTGTCGTCATTGTAGGCCCCTCAGGTTGTGGAAAATCTACCCTGATGCGCATGGTGGCAGGCTTAGAAAGTATTACCTCAGGCACTATTGAAATTGATGGCAAAGTAGTAAATACATTAGAACCCGCTGAACGTGATATTGCTATGGTATTTCAAAACTATGCTCTTTATCCGCATATGAGTGTGTATGAAAACATGGCTTATGGCTTAAAGATTCGCAAACACAGTAAAGATGAAATACGAGAACGCGTTAATGTGGCAGCACAAATTTTAGAGTTAGGTCAGCTATTAGACCGACGCCCCCGGCAACTCTCCGGTGGGCAACGCCAGCGCGTGGCCATGGGGCGTGCTATTGTGCGTGAGCCCAAGGTATTTTTGTTTGATGAACCCTTATCAAACTTAGACGCTAAGCTTCGCGTACAAATGCGTTTAGAAATTCAACGCTTGCACCAACGCTTAAAAACCACCAGTCTTTATGTAACGCACGATCAAGTCGAAGCCATGACATTGGCACAACGGATGATAGTGATGAACCAAGGCATCGCTGAGCAAGTGGGCACCCCCATGGAGGTTTTTGACAAACCCGCTACTACCTTTGTCGCTAGCTTTATAGGCTCGCCCCCTATGAACCTGATTCCAGTACGTATTGATCATCAAGGCATGGTCTATGATGAGCGTAATCTCGCTTTACATCTACCTAACCATTTAATTCCAAACTCACTGTATGGCCAAGAACTCATCCTTGGCATACGTCCAGAGCATATAGAATTGCATAGCAATGGCATCACCATTGAGATTGAAATGATAGAGATACTCGGTTCCGAGCAACTCATACATGGCCGTCACGGTGATGCTATTGTGGTGGCGCGCACACCTACAGAACTCACACGTGCCAACCCCTTAACTATAGGCGACACCATACAAGTGGGCCTAAATGAAGACTATAGGTTGCACTGGTTTGATGCTAAAACCAAAAAACGCGTGGAGATATAAACTACGGGTCTACTCCACTGGCTCATCAAAGCGTTTTAAATCAAAGTATTGTGATGAGCCCGCTTTGATCTCATTTGCACTCTCTATAGCGCTAGGCGTTTGATCCATCACCTCATCAATTAAAATAGCTTCGACTTTGCCTTGGTTTTGCGTGCGTTGCTGCTCATAAGCGGCCGCCACCTCTCGTAAGCGTTCAGCGAGTCTAGGTTCTTTATTGGATTCAGCCCAATCTGCAGCTGACAATTTCGCTACGTTTAACGTGGTGGGGTCTGCGCCCTGAGCCAAAAGCAAATTAACCATCTTAGTGCTGCCTGAGCGTGCTGCCATCATCAACGGTGTGGTGCCATCCGGAGCAGGGGCATTAATCAACGCGCCTTTGGCTATTAACATCTCAGCCATGGGCACTTGGCCTTTAGAGGCCGCATAATGCAGCGGCGACCACCCTAAACGATTCACCTTCGCCCCTTGAGCAATGAGCTCTTGAGCGCGCTCCATCTCCCCTAATATGGCTAAGTACATTAAAGGGGTTTCATCCATGCCATTAGCCTCATTGGGATCAAAGGCACGATGTTGCTTTAATAAATCATATACCCGCCAGGCTTCATTTTGAATGGCCCACATAATGGCCAGTTGTTTTTCGCGGCTTTGGATATTGGGATCCACACCCTGGGCTAAGTATTGGGTTACGGAGCTGGTTTTATTATTGCGTACATCTAACCAAAACTCATCATCCACGGCATAGCTAGTACCTATCACACTTAAACTCAGCCCGGCCACTGCAAGCCATTGCTTTAGGTTTAGCATTTTCAGCGTTTTTCTTTTCATCATTGTCCTTTTGCAAATAGCGTGTAAAAGTTCTGGGTGGTTTGCTCGGCAATTTCTGCTGCACGTAATCCACGCAATTGCGCAATATGTTCCGCCACATGTACCACCAAACTAGGATTATTCATTTTACCCCTATAAGGCACCGGCGCCAGATAAGGCGAGTCCGTTTCAATTAATAAACGATCTAAAGGCACTTTTGTGGCCACCTCATGCACAGCCTGTGCATTTTTAAAGGTCACAATGCCCGATAATGAAATATAAAAACCCAGATCTAAGGCTTTTTTGGCCTCATCCCAATTTTCACTAAAGCAATGCATCACACCGCCCGTCTGCCCCGCATCCATCTCTTTCATAATGGCGTAGGTGTCATCAATCGCACTACGGGTATGAATAATACTAGGCAACCCGGTGTCACGACTGACTTCTAAATGCAAAGCAAAGCGCTCACGTTGCCAATTTAAGGGTTCTTCTAGGCGATAATAATCTAAGCCCGTCTCCCCTATAGCGATCACTTTTTCATGCTGGGCACGTTCCACCAGCTCAACGTAAGTGGGTTCTGGTACCTCGTTGTAGCCCGGATGCACTCCCACAGAGGCGTAAAATTCCGGATGCTGCTCGACTAGTGCAATTAGACGTGACCAGTCTTCAAGACAAACGCTCACCACTAAGGCTTTGGTGACTTGGTTATGCTGCATACTTTGCAAGACCTCAGGCAGCTTCTCTGCTAACTGGGGGAAATCAACGTGACAATGCGAGTCTATATACATAATAAATACGAAGTAATAATTTAAAGCTTAAAGTTGTGCTATACGTTCTAAAGCGGTATGCACTAATAATTTAGCATTTAGGGGGTGGTCGGCATGGCGTTTTTGCGCTGTTAACCACTTCCATTGCCGCTGTAAAGCCTGTGCATGAGTACGCGCTGCAATGGGTTGCAATAAAGACGCTAAGGACGGGTAATAACGTGGCGCTAAGTGGGCTTGGCTTAATTGTAAATCCACATATAATCGTTGCAATACATCTAACCATGCGGCCGTGGTTTGCGCTTCCAGCTGGGGCGCAAAACGGAGGATGGCGCGTTGCCGACCTTGGGCCCACTGTGCACATAAAGGTTCTAACCACGTCGGATAAGGTTGCTCCTGGTTTTGAGCAGCCTTATAAGCCGCAACCGGTGCCCCACCCACTGCTGCTAACCACTCATACGGATCTCCCTCTATTTGTTCTTTTAACCAACCCACACTTTGCTGCTCATCTGGCGTAGCTAAAGCTAAACGTCTACAACGTGAAATAATGGTGGGTAATAAACGTTCGTATTGATCCGCAACCAGCAATAACACCGTGTTCTGTGGCGGCTCTTCCAGCACTTTTAATAAAGCATTGGCAGAAATCACATTAAGCCGTTCTGCGGGATAAATAATCGCCACCCTATACCCACCGCGGTGTGTGGCGGTATTAAACCACGTATGTAACTCACGCAACTGCTCTACCCGTATTTCTTTCGATGGGTTTTTAGCACGGCTGGCATTAAGACTCTCTGGTTGCTCTAAGGCGGTGAGGGCATCAGGCCGCAGTAAACGTAAATCGGGATGATTACCACTCAACAACCATTGACACGATGCACAATGCTCACAAGCCACCTGGGCTTGTGGTTGCTCACAAAGCAAGGCAGCCGCCCCCGCTTTGGCAAATTGCACCTTACCAATGCCCGCTAAGCCGTGTATAAGCCACGCATGGGAGAAACGTTCCCGTTGACTCAACCACTGCTGGGCTTGCGCTTGCTGCCACGGGTAAAACCGCACGGCACTTCTAGTTAGCTCTGCTGCCATTGGGCCACCAATTGATGTAATTGTTGTTGTAGCTGCGCTTGAATAGCTACGATGGTTTGACTGCTATCTACGGTGACAAAGCGCTGTGGCTGTGTTTGCGCACGCTGTTGATAAAACTGCTGCGTACGCACGAAAAACGCTTCTTGCTCTTGCTCAAAGCGATCTAAAACCCGACTACGTTGCAAACGTTGCATAGCCATAACTAAAGGCAAATCAAAAAACCACGTACGATCTGGCCACAGCTCTGCATGCACCCACTGCTCTAACACCTCTATCGCAGCAGCACCTAACTGACGCCCCCCGCCTTGATAGGCAAAGGTGGCATCAGAAAATCGATCGCACAGTACCCATTTACCTGCAGCCAAAGCGGGGGCGATTACCTGCTCTATGTGTTCATTGCGCGCGGCCACCATCAGTAACGTTTCGGTTTTTACGCTCATGGGTTGATGCAACAACACTTCTCTTAAACTTTCTCCCAACTCGGTGCCACCCGGTTCACGCGTGACGACCACATCTACGCCTTGCTGCTGAAGCTCCTGCGTTATAAAAGGGATATGAGTGCTCTTACCCGCACCATCTACTCCTTCCAAACTTAAAAACAACCCTCTTTTTACTATTGCCATTATTTATTTAAAATATATTTACGAACCGCTTTATTGTGATCGTTTAGGTTTTTAGAAAACTCACTGGTACCATCGCCCCGCGAGACAAAATACAAGTAATCGTGCTTTTCTGGGTGCAAGGTAGCTAAAAGCGCGGCTTTACCTGGGCTAGCAATGGGAGTAGGTGGTAGGCCTGCTCTAGTATACGTATTCCATGGGGTATCTGTCTGTAAGTCCCGTTTACGAATACGCCCCTCATAGGCTTCACCCATACCATAAATGACGGTAGGATCAGTTTGCAACAGCATGCCACGTCGCAAGCGATTAATAAACACACCCGCCACTCGCTCACGGTCTGCGCTATGACCCGTTTCTTTTTCCACAATAGAAGCCAGAATAAGGGCTTCATAAGGATCTTGAAGTGGTAAGTCGGGATCGCGTTCGGCCCAAAGTTTAGCTAAAAGTTCACGTTGAGCCTGATACGCTCGGCGTAAGATATCGAAGTCTGTGGTGCCAGGCACAAACACATAGGTATCCGGATAGAATAAACCTTCAGGATTTAAGCGCGTCTGGCTTTCTCCCAATTGAGCCAATAAGGCCTTATCGGCTTCGGGCGTTTGCGCTAAGGTTTGTTTAACGTTAGCATCGGCCGCTAACTGTTGGCGCATACGTTTATAATCCCAACCTTCCACAAAGGTGAGACGAGTTTGCATCATGTCACCTTCGGCCATGCGCGCTAATAAACGCCAAAGTGTATCGCCCTGCACTGCCTCATAAGCACCTGCTTGCAATAGCTTGTCTTTTTCAGTAAGACGTGCCAGCAGTACAAATTGCTTTTCATCAATGGCTATACCTGCCTCCCGCATAGTACGAGCAATGGCGCGGGGGCCTGCTCCTGCTTCTACAATATAATCCACCTGAGGGCCTTTCATGGGTACTACCCGTTCCATTACCCACCACCAAGCACCATAGGCCACACCCGCCATTAAAACCAGTAATACAGCAAGGCTAATTAGAATACGTTTTTTTGTCATGATATGCTTATTGATTCATCTAAGATAGTTATTATAGTGAATAGATATAACTTTTCAGTGCAACCTAACAAATGGACATCATGACCTTTACCTCAGATCAATTATGTGCTCTCGATGAGATGGCCGTACTACATATACGCGGGGCCGATGCCCGTTCATTTATGCAAAGCCAACTCACCAATGGCGTAGAAGACTTAAGCACTGCTCAAGCCATTTTGGCTGGTTTTTGTCAAATCAAAGGACGCTTACAAGCCAATATGCTGGTATGGGTAGACCCAAGTAATGAGCAAAATCTCTATGCCTTATTACATCGCTCTATCGCCGAGGCCTTTCGTAAACGTATTTCTATGTTTGTACTGCGAGCTAAAGCTGAGTTAGTGCTCAGTGAAGCCCGTGTATATGGCGTATTTAACGCCACCACAGAGGCCTTTACTTTGCCCACCACCCATTACAGCGTCTCTCATAGTACCGAGAGCAACCGCACCTTAATCAGCGCACCTAATGCCACAGATACCTTGCCCGCTCGCGCGTGGCTGATTGTTTACGATGCCGCCTTAGAGGCGGAGCCCGCCGTGTCTGCGCAGCAATGGCAAGCCGCTGACATACAAGCCGGCCTGCCTTGGATTCAAGAGGCCAGTTATGAACTCTTTCTACCTCAAGACGTGAACCTAGACATTATTGGTGGTGTAAGCTTCAATAAAGGCTGTTTTCCTGGCCAAGAAGTGGTGGCACGCTTACACTACCGTACCACTGCTAGACGCCGTGCGGCTCTAGGCGCTATTACGACAGACACACCCTTAGATATAGCGGTGGGTAATGATATCTTTGAGGCCAGCCAACCTGACAGGCCTTTTGGACGCGTTATTAACAGTGCTTATGATGCAAAATCCCAGCAACAGGTGCTCTTAATGGAGGTCATCATTGCAGACATAGCGCAAAAAACGCTGCATGCGCTAGATGCACAAGGGCCAGAAATTACCTTGCAAGAGCTACCTTTTAGTTGGGAAATAGCGAAGTACTAATTCGTTTAGTTTTTTCGTTGAGCTTTATGGTTAGCTCGCCGACGGCGCGATTCCATAGGATCAAAGACTAACGGCCTATACACCTCTAATCTATCGCCATCAGCTAATAGCGTATCGGCAGCACAACGCTCTCCAAAAATCCCATAAGGCATGTCTTTGGTTTCAGGATGATCTTCATAAAGGGTACTTTGCGCCAGAGCTTGCGCTGCCGTGCTGCCTTCGGGCAGGGTAAGAAGCTGCTGCCAAATGCAGTTTTTTGCCGCAAACAGCAATTCAATTGTTATCATAGGTAATTAGGCTCAGTCATTGTCATAGATATCATGGGCGCGGCGCGTAAACGAGTCAATAAAACTATTGGCCACCCGGTTAAAAATAGGCCCTACCACCATTTCAAGTGCGCGGCTTGAAAACTCGTACTCCATGACAAAATCCACCTTACAGCCATCTTCACCTAAAGAGGTGAAGTGCCAGTCACCTTTTAAATCTGAAAAAGGGCCATCTACAAGCTGCAGACGAATATGGTGAGGGTAATCGTGGGTATTTTGGGTGGTAAACGTTTGTTTAATGCCGGCAATGCTAATAGTTACAGAGGCCTTCATACCCTCTTCGGTGACATCATATTCATTAGCACCGCCACACCAAGGCATAAATTCCGGATAACGGGCAACACTGGCTACCAGGTCAAACATCTGGGCAGAAGAAAAAGGAACTAAGACGGATCGTTTTACAGTAGGCATCGATTTGGTTTAGTAGATAAAATAAATAGATTGATTTTACCTAAGATAGGTGATGAATTCATGAGTATTGTTCAAAATCGTAAAGCACGTCACGAATATTTCATAGAAGAACGCTATGAGGCGGGCTTAGTGCTGCAAGGCTGGGAAGTGAAAGCCATACGCAGTGGTCATGTACAGTTAGCAGAAAGCTATGTGGTTATACGCGATGGTGAAATTTGGGTCATAGGCATGCATATTAGCCCTTTAGCCACTACCTCTACGCATATTGTGCCTGATGCCACGCGTACACGTAAATTGCTGCTTAAGGCCGATGAAATCAGCAAGTTAATTGGGCGTGTAGAGCAACGCGGTTATACCATTGTGCCCTTAAACCTACATTACTCGCGTGGCCGCATCAAAATGGAAATAGGGGTGGGTAAAGGGAAAAAACACCATGACAAACGCGATACCTCTAGAGACCGTGACTGGCAGCGCGAGCAAGAGCGCTTGCTAAAACACGACACCAGTCGTCGTGGTGACCATTAATGGCTTTGTGAAGCAGCTAATGCAATTTTATGCGCGGGGCGGAACGTTTTAATAACAGCCGCCCCAAGGCTAAACTACAGGTACGTAATACACCCAGTACAGCGGCATGGTGCATTAAATGCAAACTCATGTACATAGTGCGCGCGACTAAACCTTCCACAAACCAGCTTTTACCAGACAGCACCCCCATGAGATTTCCTACGCCTTTAGTATGACCAACTGCCACTAAGGAACCATAATCTTTATATTTAAAAGGTTTGGCTTGGTAACTGGGATCTTTAATTTTTTGACTAAACATCTTATACAAATAATTGGCCTGTTGATGCGCCACTTGAGCTCTGGCCGGCAGGGTTTGTTCTTCTCCTAACCAGGGCGCCTCTGCACAATCCCCTAGAGCATAAATATGCGGGGCTTTAGTTTCTAAACGCTCATTGACCACGAGTTGATTAATCTGGTTGGTCTCTAAGCCCAGGGTAGTCAAAAACAAGGGAGCTTGAATACCTGCAGCCCACACACATAAATCAGCTGCATAGGACTCCCCATGCTGATCAATGATTTGCGTAGCTTGCACTTTAGTAACCCGCACATTCGTGCATACTTTAATATCACGGCTAAGCAATAATTTTGTAGCGCGTGCAGAAAGCTCAGAAGGCAACGCCACCAATATACGGTCTGCCCCTTCCACTAAGGTAATTGATAAATCCCGCGATGGCGTAAGGGTGTGTGCACCATAAAAATGCAAACTACTAATGGCTTCGGTTAATTCCGCAGCTAACTCCACACCCGTTGCGCCCCCTCCTACTATCACTATATTTAAGGGATCAGATTTCTCTTTACTAAGCAAATCCCCTTCGTGCTGCATCACAGCATGCAAAAGTTTCAAGCGAAAATGCTCCGCTTGCGGAGTAGCATCTAGGGTGATCGCGTGTTCTGCTGCGCCGGGCGTATTAAAAAAGTTTGACTTGCTGCCCACCGCAATCACTAAGGAACCATAATCAATCACACGTTGAGGAAATAGTTGCTGTCCGGCTGAATTATGTGCAGCAGCGATATGCACTTGCTTGGCTTCTTGGTCTACTCCTTCAAGGGCTCCCAAAATGAAGGTGAAATTACAATCACGCGCTAACATGAAATAAGACAAACCTTCACGATTAATATCTAAGGTACCTGCTGCCACTTCATGTAAAGAAGGCTTCCAAATATGATCTGTGCTTTGATCTACTAAATACACCTTACTTGGACCATGTTTACGGCCTAATTTAGCAGCTAACTCTAAGCCACCGGCGCCCCCACCTGCAATGACTATTGGCGTGATCGTTTTCATATTGCTATCCTAAAAAAAATGCCACTTCAACCAGAAGTGGCATTTGTTAGACTTAAGCTAAAAAAAGTTAATAGATTAGATTAATAAATTACTCTTTTTCACCTAAGCGCTTCCAAGTGTCTACCACCGTATCTGGGTTAAGTGAAAGAGACATAATACCTTCATCACGTAACCACTCCGCTAAATCGGGATGATCGCTAGGACCTTGACCACATATACCTACGTATTTACCCGCTTTAACACACGCTTGAATAGCGCGGCTCAACATAAACTTCACTGCTGGATCACGCTCATCGAAATCATCTGCCAGCAACTCCATACCCGAGTCACGGTCTAGACCCAAGGTAAGTTGTGTTAAGTCATTGGAACCTATAGAGAAGCCATCAAAGCGCTCTAAGAACTCTTCCGCTAAAATGGCATTGGAAGGCACCTCACACATCATAATGACACGTAAGCCATTTTTGCCACGTTCTAAGCCATTTTCAGCTAATAATTCTATAACTTTATCAGCTTGCTCTAAGGTACGCACAAACGGAATCATGATTTCTACGTTAGTGAGACCCATTTCATCGCGTACCTTTTTCAAGGCCTCACATTCCATGCGGAAACATTCCCGGAATTCTTCAGAAATATAACGCGCTGCGCCACGGAAACCTAACATGGGATTTTCTTCCTCTGGCTCATAACGTGACCCTCCTACCAGCTTGCGGTACTCATTGGACTTAAAGTCTGACATACGCACAATAACTGTCTTAGGATAAAAAGCCGCGGCTAAGGTAGCAACCCCTTCTGCTAGCTTTTCGACGAAGAATGCGCGTGGGCTTGCATAACCACGTGCTGCTGATTCCACCGCTTTTTTCAAGCCAGCATCTACATTTGGGTAATCCAATACCGCTTTAGGGTGAATGGCGATGTTGTTATTAATAATAAACTCTAACCGTGCCAAACCCACACCATCATTGGGTGTTTGCGCAAAATCAAAGGCTAATTGAGGATTCCCTACGTTCATCATGATTTTCATGTCGATGTCGGGCATTTCTCCCCAGCTTACTTCTTCAATTTCTGTTTCTAGTAAACCATCGTAAATGCGCCCCTCATCGCCTTCAGCACAAGATACCGTCACCTCTTGGCCTTCAGTGAGCACATCGGTAGCATCACCACAACCCACTACAGCAGGAATCCCTAACTCACGGGCAATAATCGCCGCGTGACAAGTACGACCACCTCGGTTTGTCACAATCGCAGAAGCTAATTTCATCACAGGCTCCCAGTTGGGATCTGTCATATCAGTAACCAGCACATCACCAGCTTGTACATGATGCATTTCGCTCGCATCGCCTACTAAACGGACTTTACCAGAACCGATTTTCTGGCCAATAGCACGGCCAGTGGCTAAGACTTCACCCGTGGCTTTAAGACGGTAACGCTCTTGAGCATCCGTATTACCTAGCTGGGATTTCACCGTTTCAGGGCGCGCCTGCAAAATATAAATCTTACCATCTATGCCATCTCTACCCCACTCTATATCCATAGGGCGCTGATAGTGCTCTTCAATGGTCATGGCATAACGTGAAAGTTCGATCACCTCATCATCAGACAAGGAATAACGATTACGCTCAGACACAGGCACATCTACGATACGTACGGGCTCGCCACTTTCTCGTGCCTCATCAAACTCCATACGCAATAGCTTGGAACCAATGCGACGGCTAATAATAGCATCGTGGCCGGCGGCTAAAGAGGGCTTAAATACATAAAACTCATCGGGGTTTACAGCACCTTGCACTACGGTTTCACCTAAGCCATAGGCGGAGGTAATAAAGACTACATCTTTAAAACCAGATTCCGTATCTATAGTAAACATCACACCCGAGCTGCCCTTATCAGAGCGCACCATGCGTTGTATACCCGCTGAAATGGCCACCTCCTCGTGGGCAAACCCCTTATGCACACGGTAAGAAATAGCACGATCATTATAAAGAGAGGCAAAAACCCAATGGATTTTATCGAGCACATCATCAATGCCGACTACGTTGAGATAGCTTTCTTGCTGGCCGGCAAAAGACGCATCAGGCAGATCTTCAGCAGTGGCTGAAGAACGCACCGCGAAAGACCCTTTACCATCCGCATCTAATTTGGCGAAATGATCACGTATTTCTTGCTCCAGCTGGACAGGAAAAGGCGTGTCAATAATCCACTGGCGGATTTCCTTACCAGCAGCAGCCAAAGCGCGCACATCATCTAGATCTAGAGCAGATAAGCGTTCTTCGATGCGTTTATCTAGATTATCAGCACGTAAAAACTCCCTAAAGGCTTCTGCCGTGGTGGCAAAACCACCCGGTACGCGTACTCCAGCACCCGCTAATTGGCTAATCATCTCACCTAAAGAGGCGTTTTTACCACCTACCGTTTCGACGTCTGTCATACGCAACGTCTCAAAGGGTAATACATAAGACATAAAAGTCACCTTAAAAAAGTAAAAGCAAGTTTGTGTAATACATTAAGCTAAGAGTTAATTAGCAATGCATTAGGCAAACTCGCCTTGCGCACCTTACAATAGATCCAGCCTTTGAGATTGTACCGTTTATCGACTTTTTGTGTAGCATTAAAAATATGACAACATCCTCTACTGAACGTACTGTGTTTGTGGTTTCAGACAGCACAGGCATTACCGCCGAAACCTTTAGCCATTCGGTGTTATCCCAATTTGAGCAATTTGCTTTTCAAGCTGTACGCGTGCCTTTTATTGATACCATTGAAAAAGCACAAGATGTGGTAACTCGTATCAACACCTGCTTTAAGGAGTCTGGCGAGAAACCCCTCGTATTTAGTACGCTTGTAGACCCAAAAATGGCTAAGCTCATCGGTTCATCCAATTGCATTTTCATGGATTTGTTCGGTGGTTTTGTACGTCATATAGAGCGCGCTTTAGGAGTTAAATCAGACCGTTCAGTAGGCCGATCACACAGCAATGTGATGTCTAAGCAATACAGCAATCGCATTGATGCCATTAATTTTAGCTTGGCATATGATGATGGCCAATTAATCAATGGTTTAGAACGCGCTGATGTGATTTTAATTGGTGTATCTCGTTGTGGTAAAACTCCAACAAGTTTGTATTTAGCCATGCAATATGGTGTAAAAGCGGCTAACTACCCGTTAATTCCTGATGATTTCGAGCGCGGCGCTCTGCCCGCTTCTTTGGTTCCTTATAGAAAAAAAATATTTGGTCTTTCTATACATCCAGAACGTTTATCTGAAGTACGAAATGAGCGTCGTCCAGAGAGTAAATATGCTTCTCTCAAACAATGCATTAATGAAGTCTCTGAAGCTGAGCGTTTGATGCGCTTAGAAGGCATTTCTTGGCTCTCCACCACCACAAAATCCATTGAGGAAATATCTACAAAAATACTGGATGAAGTGGGGTTGAATAAACGCATCTACTAGGCATTCGCTCTATAACGTCTGCGCTAAGCGCTGGCGGCGCTGCTCAAACAAGCACACCGCCGCAGCTACAGCTACATTTAATGATTCCACCTTAGACTCTTGGGGTATATATACGCGCTGCGTAGCTGCCCCTAATAACTCCGCCGACACCCCTTGGCCTTCATTACCAAACACCCACGCTACCTGTGACTCAATTCGTAAAGTATACAGCGATTCGGCTTGCTCTAAGGCGGTGGCATAAAGTGGAATATTTAAACGCTGTATAAAGGCATACGCTGGCACTTGCTCGTGAATTTGAATAGCAAAATGCGCCCCTTGTGCGCTACGTAAAACTTTTTGCGACCACGCCCAAGCGCAGCCTGGCGACAAATAGGCCTGCTTAATACCGGCTGCAGCCATAGTGCGCAATAAAGTGCCTACATTCCCTGGGTCTTGAATACGATCCAAATACATGCAGTTTTGATCAATGCGTGCATGGTGATCATATTGGGGCGCCTGCACTAAAAACCCTACGCCCTGCCCTTGTTCAACTTGTGATAGTTGCCGCATTAAGGACGAAGTTAGGCCTAAGCAATGTGACATGGGTAACTGTGCAGCAATAGCTTGTAGCTCAGGGTTTGCCGTAAAACGTTGAGCATCAAAAAACGCCATCTCTATGTTATAACCGGCTTCTAACCACGCTTGAGTCAAATGAATGCCTTCTAGCCAAATCAACGGCGGACTCCCCACTTTACGACCTTGCGCTATACGTAAAGCTTGTTTAAACGTGGGGTTATCTTTGGATTCAATGTGTTTCATGATGTGTTTCTGTCTCAGTAGGCAACAATTTTTTTACCGGCGCAAAACTACGCCTATGTTCGGGACAAGGGCCATGTTTTTGAAGTAATTGCATATGCAGCTTGGTGCCATAACCTTTGTGCTGAGCAAAAGCATATTGGGGATAGTGTTCGTGCATCACCATACACGCTGCATCACGCGCGGTTTTTGCTAAGATTGAGGCAGCAGAAATAGCGGGCACCAAATCATCGCCTTTAATCACGGCCTGTGCAGGTGCTGTTAAGTTTGATGGTAATCTATTGCCATCAATTAAAATAAATTGAGGTGCTTGAGGCAACTGAGCACAGGCACGCTGCATAGCAAGCATAGTGGCATGTAATATATTGAGCTCATCAATCTCGGCGGTACTTGCGCTGGCTATACACCAAGCTAAGGCATCAGTTTTAATACGCTGGGCCAAAGCTTCACGACGTTTAGCCGTTAATTTTTTGGAATCAGCCAGCTCAACAATGGGCTTTTTAGGGTCAAGAATCACGGCTGCTGCAAAAACAGGTCCGGCTAAAGGCCCCCTGCCCGCTTCATCTACACCAGCTAATAACGGGTATTTATTGATCAGTTCGGTTAGCATAAATCTAAAATAACCTCTGCTGCCAGCTTGGGAGTATCTAAGCGTAAACTGTGATGCAAATCCACAAAACGTTGTTTCACACTCGCCGCCCAACTGCTATCAAATAACGCTCTCTCAGTGGCTTTGGCTAATTTCTCGGGGGTGGCGTCTTCTTGGAGCAACTCGGGCACAATAAACTCTTGGGCTAAAATATTAGGTAAGCCTACCCAAGGCGTGGTGGGCTTATCTTGACCTGATTGCCAGGCCATGAGCTTTTGCATTAAAGGCGATAACACGTAAGAAATCACCATAGGGCGCTTAAAGAGCATGCCTTCCAAAGTAGCCGTACCGCTTGCTACTAATAAAGCATCTGCTGCCTCCATCACATCCCATGCTGCAGGCCGCGTACTATCAGGTGTTTGATGAGACCGTATAATATGTAAGTTTTGAATAGGATATTGCTGCAAAACCACCGTAAACTCCGCCTCCCGTTTACTATTGACTAAAGGCACCACTACGTGTAATTGTGGATGGGTTTGCTGCAATTTTTGTACGGTTTGTAAAAACCGTGGACTCAACAGTTTCATTTCTGCGCTGCGGCTACCCGGCAGTAAAGCCAACACGTTGGCATCAGTAGCCAACCCTAAACGCGCTCGCGCTGCTGCTCTGTCTGGCTCTAAAGGGATATTTTGTGCTAATGGATGTCCCACACAAGTTACGGGCACCCCTTCCTTTTCGTAAATATCTACTTCAAAAGGAAAGAGCACTAACATATGAGATACTGCTTGACGTATTTTATGGATGCGCTCATAACGCCACGCCCAAATAGAAGGACTTACAAACTGCACCGTGGGTACACCACGTTTATGCAGTTGACGCTCTATGCGTAAATTAAAGTCCGGTGCGTCAATGCCTACAAATACATCGGGAGCATCTTGATCCCACCGCCGCAAACTGCCGTAATAGGTTTGCAAAATAGCCGGCAAGCTTTTGATGGCATCGGCATAACCAAACACACTAAGTCTATCCATGGGATACCAGGTCTCTAGGCCCGCCTGCTGCATTTGCGGGCCACCAATACCAGTAAAACGGGTATCTGAACACTGACTACGAATGCCGTGTATGATTCGCCCCGCTAGCAGATCACCCGACGGTTCACCCGCCACCATGCCTACGTGAATCATGGGCGTACAATACCGCGGGTGGATTGAGTTAAAAAATCAATTAGCAGCGCTACAGCGGCTTTTTCTTCAGCCGTATCACCTAAAGCCTGCATCTGCTCAATGGCTTCATCAGTGGTTAATTTGCGTCTATATAAAAGGCGGTAAGCCTCTTTCAGACACCTCACACTGCCCTCACTGACGCCTCTGCGCTTTAAGCCTTCACCATTAATGCCGCTAGGCCGAAAGGGATCACCCGCGCCGATCACATAAGGGGGGATGTCTTGACGTATGGAACTAGTCCCGCCCACCATGGCATGCGCGCCAATGCGCACAAACTGATGCAAAGCCGATAATCCGCCTAGCACTACCCAATCGCCTATGTGTATATGCCCGGCTAACTGCACGCTATTAGCAATAATGGTGTGGCTACCAATTTGACAATCATGAGCTATGTGTACATAGGCCATAATCCAATTATCATCGGCAATACGCGTGATACCTACGTCTTGAATAGTGCCCGTATTAATGGTGACATATTCTCGCACCATATTACCGTTTCCTATTTCTAGACGTGTGGCTTCACCGGCGTATTTTTTATCTTGAGGCATACCCCCAATAGAGCAAAAACGATAAAAATGATTATTTTCACCAATGGTGGTATGGCCATCTATAACACAATGCTCACCCACTATGGTGCCCGCGCCTATACGTACGTGATCCCCAATAATACTGTAAGCCCCTACCTGTACATCATCGGCTAATACCGCCTGAGGTGAAATCAGGGCTGTAGGATGAATACGGCTCATTTATTTGTCCAACACGCGAATCGCACACATAATTTTAGCTTCGGCTACCACCTGACCATCCACCAAGGCTTTAGCCGTGTATTTACACATAGCTCGACTAATACGATCTGCCACCACCTCTAAACGAAGCTGGTCACCAGGTACTACCGGTTTACGAAAACGAGCGCCATCAACGCCAACTAAATAATAGGCTATTTCTTGACTAGCAGGATCAATATCATCATGGTCTTCAAAAGAAAACAAAGCCGCTGCTTGAGCTAAAGCTTCAATAATCAGCACACCAGGCATGACGGGATGATGCGGGAAATGGCCTGTAAAAAAAGGCTCATTCATGCTGACATTTTTAATGGCTACAATACTTTTTCCGGGAACCATTTCAACCACACGATCTACCAGCAACATCGGATAACGATGCGGCAAGCGCGTCATGATTTGTTGTATATCCAGCTCCATAGTTTTTACCTACTTATGATTTTGTAATTGATGCGTCTGAATGGCGCTCCAAGGCGCGCAGACGTTTACGTAATTGAGAAAGCTGTGAAATAACAGCTGCGTTGTATTGCCAGTCTTTATGCTCAGCGTAGGGATACACCCCACTGTAGCGCCCCGGCTTTTTAATAGATGAGGTTACCGCTGTACCCCCCGATATTTGTACATCATCGGTAATATGCAGATGGCCGGAAAACATTGCCGCGCCCCCTACTATACAGCGCGCTCCTATGTGAGTAGAACCTGCAATGCCTACACACCCCGCAATGGCGGTATGCTCACCTATATGACAATTATGACCCACCATAACCTGATTATCGATTTTGACACCGTCAGCAATCACCGTGGCATCCAATGCACCACAGTCTATGGTAGTATTGGCTCCTATTTCTACATCAGCGCCTATTTCTACTGTGCCCAGTTGGGCTATTTTTGCCCAACCACCTGCCGGATGTGGTGCAAAGCCAAAGCCATCTGCACCAATTACGCAGCCACTATGCAAAATAGCTCTATCACCCACTGTCACTTGATGATAGAGCGTAACATTCGCGTGTAACAAGACATTTTGGCCTATAACCGTATTTGCCCCTACCACCGAGCCCGCACCAATGCGCGTGCCCGTACCAATGCAAACACCCGCCTCGATAATTGCATGAGGCCCAATGTGTACATCGGTAGCCAATGTAGCAGTAGGATCAATGACAGCCGTGCTATGTATACCTCGATTTAAGGCCTCTACACGATGCTGGTCAAACCACTGCGCTAATAAGGCATAAACTAAATAAGGTTGCTCGTATAAGGCAATCGCAAATTCATAGGTAATTTTATCCTTAGCTTGCAGATTTTCATAGTCAGCAGGGGCCATCACTACCACAGCGGCTTTACACGCTAAGAGCTGATCTTGCAACTGCGGATTCGATAAGAAACTCAGCTCAGTACCACCTGCTTGTTGCAGTGATCCTATACCTTGAATTTTAAGCTCAGCAGCTGTTGCACTCACTAACTCCACCTCTACGCCTTGTTCGGCTAAAAAAGATAAAAGCTGTCTTAGTGAAGGCGCCTGCTCAGCAGTAAGCAAAACCGGCATAATTAATTACCTAACGCTTTAAGAACCTCGTCGGTAATGTCTACTCTTGGACTTACGGTAACAGCATCCTGAATGATGAGGTCATAGCCTTGGGTGTCTGCAATGCGCTGTATAGCTGCATCGGCCTTTTCAACAATGCTGGAAAACTCTTCATTACGACGACGGTTAAAGTCTTCTTGAAACTCACGACGCTTACGCTGTAAATCAGAATCCAAGTCCGCTAATTGACGTTGACGTTTAATACGATCAGCTTCGGATAAGGCAGGCGCATCTTTATCAAACTTTTGTGCATCATTACGTAATTTATTTGCTAAGTTTTGCAGCTCATCATCACGTTTTTTAAACTCGGAATCAATTTTAGTTTGTGCTGCTTTTGCAGGCTGAGAGTCACGTAAAATACGCTCTGTGCTGACAAAACCAATTTTAGTCTGGGCTTGTACTACGGGTGTTGCGGCTAAAGAAACACCCAAAGCGGCTGCCATAATCAAAGCACGATTGCCACGGCCGATCTGGTTAGTTAATTGAGTAAGTTTTAATGCGAATTTAGACTTCATGAAAATCCACCTTGCGAATAATACTGCTATAAAATAAAAAAGGATTAGAATCCGGCACCAATCTGGAACTGGAAGGCTTGCTTATCATCACCTCGCTTAGCGTTTAAGGCTCTACCATAAGAAAGCTCTAAGGGACCCATGGGTGATTGCCAAGAGAAGCCCACACCCGCTGAATACTTCCAACCACATGGATCAGCAGCCAAATCCCCGGCTTTACCCTTAGGACAACCTCCACTTTGGTTATCTACGCGACCTACATCACTGAAGACAAACCAGCGCAGAGTGCGATCTCTTGTGGCTCCAGGAAAGGGTAGATAAAGCTGTACATTACCTACAATACGACGTGAGCCACCCAAGAAGTCACCCGTTAAACTATCCCGTGGACCTAAAGAAGCCCCCTCATAACCACGTACGGAACCTATACCCCCGGCATACACTGTTTTAATAACTGGAAAAGATTTATCGCCATAACCTTTACCCCAATCCATTAAACCATTTAACGCCAAGGTGTAATTTGAACCTAACGGTAAGTAATATTGCTGCTGGGCACTAAGCATATAATAGCGCAAATCTAAGGTGGAGAAATCTCCAGACAAACGTGTATAGCCACCGCGAGTAGGAGCAAGAGCACTGTCTCGCGTGTCTTTATCCCAGCCCAAATTAAAGATTAACGCGTTTGAACCTTTACCAAACTCTCTTACGAACTCTTGATACGCCAAAGGTGTGTATTGGGGACTGAGTTTATCTAAGCGGTTGTGTTCAAAACTCGCTCCCATATAAACCCGATCGCTTTCTGAAATAGGCACACCAAAGTTTAATCCTGCACCAATAGCGGTTACTTCATAATCCCCTTCTGAGTAACTGTTGTCATACGGAGTGGTACGACGATAATATAAGGAGGTGGTTTTACTAATACCACTATGAGTCCAGTACGGATCCGTGTGGGCTAATACCGCTGTACGGTTTGATTTACTGGTATTTAACTGTAAGGAAAGGCTATTACCGCTACCAAAGATGTTTTCTTGACTAATTCCACCAGAGAGCATTAGCTTATCGGTAGAACCATAGCCAACACCCAGATTAATCACACCGGTAGGTTTTTCTTTAACATCTATCAATACATCCACTTGATCTGCCGTACCGGGTACCGGCTCAGTGCTCACATCAATTTCAGTGAAAAACCCAAGACGATCTATACGATCACGGGAAGTTGCAATGTCTTCAGCATCATACCAAGCGGCTTCTTGTTGGCGCATTTCACGGCGCACCACTTCATCTCTTGTGCGTACATTACCGCCAATCTCAATACGACGCACGTACACACGGCGTCCTGGGTCCACATAAAACGTCAAATCTGCAGTTTTATTTTCCCTATCAATTACGGGGTTAGGGTTAACATTCGCAAACGCATACCCCAACTCACCTAAGTAATTAATGATGTTATCTACCGTGTTATTTGTTTTTTCTGCCGAAAAAACCTCCCCGGGCTTTACAGTAACTAAAGGCGCAATCTGTTCATCTAAGGCCAGCAAGTTGCCACCTAAATTTACCTCGCCAATACGGTAAAGATCTCCCTCATCTATGGTTAGCGTCACAAATATATCTTGACGATCAGGAGAAATAGAAACTTGTGGTGGTTCAATTTGTACTTCTAAATAACCGCGATCTAAATAATAAGAACGAAGACGTTCTACATCACCCTCAAGCTTTTCTCTGGCGTATTTGTTTGTGCCGGTATACCACGTCATTAATCCAGAGGTGGTGAGTTGCATCTCATCGAGCAAGGTGCTGGTTTTGATGTTTTCATTACCAACAATATTAATTTCTTTAATTTTTGCTAAATCACCTTCAAACACATCAAAGCTGATTCCTACGCGATTACGTGGCAAAGGCGTAATAATAGGGCTAATTTCAACCCCATACTTACCTTTAGCTAAGTATTGCTGCTTGAGCTCGAACTCCGCACGCTCAAGCATGGAGCGATCAAAAACTCGCCCTTCGGAAAAACCCACTTGAGACAACGATTTAATAATGTTTTTAGCATCAAACTCACGCATGCCATTAAAGCTAACTGAAGCGATAGTAGGGCGTTCTTGCACCGTGATAACTAATACATTGCCTTCAGTATCAATTTTTACATCGTTAAAGTAGCCACTGGAATATAAACGCTGTATAGACTCACTGGCTTTCGCGTCGTCAAAGGTTTCACCCACTTTTACAGGTAAAAAACCAAACACCGCACCTGGGTCTATGCGTTGAATGCCATTAACTTGTATATCTTGGACCACAAAAGGAGTGAAAGCATACGCTAATGGTGCTAACAATGCGGCTAGCCCAGCAGATACCGCTCGTAAAGCAAACGGTTTTTTTTGATTAAGTGACATCCTTGATGGTCCCTGCATAGTCAAAGAGGTTGATAGTAAAAAACATAAGCGTAGTTAGTTTAGTAACCGGCTAAAGTCATTGAAAAATGCCAGCATAGTTAATGCCGCTAGTATACCTAAACCAATGCGCTGGCCTATTAATTTTGCCGCCTCTGATACCGGGCGGCCGGTGACGGCTTCGATTGCATAATACAGCAAATGCCCACCATCAAGCATAGGAATAGGCAAAAGATTTAATAATCCAATACTAACGCTAATTAAAGCCAAAAAATTGATATAAGCGCTTAAACCTATACGTGCACTCTGGCCAGCATAGTCAGCAATGGACACCGGACCACTGATGTTTTTAACTGAAACATCACCAGTAACCATGCGCCCTATCATTTTCAAAGAGAGCCAAAAGGTATCTAGCGTACGAGTAAATCCATGTTGTACGCTATCTATGGGCCCATAGCGAACATTAACCATTTCAATATTAGCACCTAATAACAGACCAATACGACCTATTTCATGCCCTTTTTCATCTAAATGGGCATCAATAGTAACAGGTAAATTTTGAGTTTGACCATTGCGCTCTATGGTTAATTGTATGGTTTGGTGAGCGCGTGGTTTAATTTCTTCTACAAACTGCACTGCATTTTGGATGGGTTGGTTATTAATTGCAAGCAAAATATCGCCCGCTTGTAATCCCGCTTGCTCTCCCGCCCCCCCTGTTAATGCCTCACGAACAGCCGGCTGGGGCAAAGCAAGAGCAAGACCTGTGCTTTGTAAAGGGTCCACCCCATCCACATCCAACGAACTGGGGTTTAGCCAAAGGGTACGCTCTGCGGGTACTCCTCCTACACGCTGTACACTTAATATTACCTCGCCCCCTGTATGCAGACGGTCTAGTAACTCCCAACGCATTTGTACCCAAGATTTCACTACTTTATGATTTACCGCCACCACTGTATCGCCTGCCTCTACGCCAGCTTTCGCTGCGGCGGTGGCGGCTTTAGGTTGGCTTAAAATTGCAGCAGGCTCTTGAGTGCCTACTACACCAACTAAAGCATACAACACTATGGCTAATAATAAATTTGCCACGGGTCCAGCTACCGTAATAGCGGCTCGTTGGCCTAAGGTTTTACTTTCAAAAGCGGTGTTTTTAAGGTGTACAGGTGCATCATCAGGCACCTCACTACGCATCATTACGTAACCACCTAAAGGTAAAGCCGATAAAGCCCATTCACAGCCCCGCTTATCAGTACGCTTATACAGCACCTTCCCAAAGCCAATAGAAAAACGTTCTATGTATACCCCACAACGACGGGCTACCCAATAATGGCCAAGCTCATGGATGGTCACTAGCAGGCCAATTGCCACAGCAAAGGAAAGTAAGGTAAGCAGCATAAAAAAGCGTTTTGATTAAGAAGTAATGGCTAGAGAATGAGCGTATTGCTCGGCTAACCGACGTGATTGATAGTTTAAATCTAAAACGGCATCAAGACTATTAAGCGTGTGCGTTTGTTTTTCAATTTGTTCTATACAATGCGCAATCACAGCGGCGATATCGGTATAACGTATTTTTTGCTGGAGAAAACATTCCACCGCAATCTCATTTGCCGCATTAAGCGCTACACAGGCCGCCTGAGAGCTATTTAAAGCATCGAAAGCTAATTGCAAGCAAGGAAAACGTTTGAAGTCTGGTGGTGTAAAATCTAAGCGTCCTAGCTGCATTAAATCCATTAAACCCACACCACTGCGGATACGTTCAGGAAAACCTAAACCGTATGCTATAGGCGTACGCATATCTGGCTGACCTAATTGTGCCAACACTGAACCATCCGTGTATTCCACCATGGAATGCACAATGCTTTGAGGGTGTACCACCACTTGAATTTTATCGGCAGGCATGGCAAATAACCAATGCGCCTCAATGATCTCTAAGCCTTTATTTGCCATGGTGGCCGAATCAACGGAAATTTTACGCCCCATAGACCAATTAGGGTGACTACAAGCTTGCGCAGGTGTAACCAAGTGCAAAGAAGCGGGGTCGGCTTCGCGAAAGGGACCGCCTGAAGCTGTTAGCACCAAACGTTGTATAGAAGGATGGGGCGTTGTGGGAGCACTTAGCTGGGCTGCAGCAGGTAAGCACTGATACATGGCATTGTGTTCACTGTCAATGGGCAAAAGTTCTGCCCCATGATCACGCACCGCTTGCATAAATACACTACCCGCCGCCACTAAGGCTTCTTTATTTGCTAATAAAATGCGTTTCCCCGCTTGGGCGGCGGCTAAGGCTGGCTCCAAGCAAGCAATCCCCACTATAGCAGCCATCACAGTGCTCACTGCAGGGTCACTTGCCGTTTGCCTTAGGCCTTCAGCACCCAGGCGTATTTCCGGTAAAGGTTTGGAGCTATGCCAAGCAGTTTTAAATGCCTTAACGGCGTTATCATCAGGTACCACCACGACTTGTGCCTGACTTTGCTGCGCTTGCTGCGCAAGCTCGGTCATACGACTAAAAGCAGAGAGCGCATACACCCTCATCGTATCAGGATTGCGTGCAATCACATCTAAGGTACTTATACCAATAGAACCAGTGGAACCAAGAATACAAACGGATTGAATCATAAAGCACCTGCACTTGTACTACCGGTCAGTAAAGCATTTAACCACGGCCCCGCCATAAAAGCGGCCAACGGCGCAACCGGAATGAGAGCATCAATGCGGTCTAAGACGCCACCATGACCCGGTAGCAGTTGACTGGAGTCTTTATACCCCGCCCTACGTTTTAGCAAGGATTCAAATAAATCTCCTACTACCGAAAACACCGCCAGAATTACGGCAAAAATGATAGCACCGAACCAAGACCAGTTTTTAACGAGTTCAGCACCAAACGACCCCGACCACTGCGCACTAAGAATTACCCAAATCACTACGCCCAGTACTCCGCCTCCTAAACCTGCCCAAGTCTTACCGGGGCTCACACGTGGGGCTAATTTACGTTTACCCAAGGCTTTACCAGTAAAATAGGCAGCGATATCGGCCACCCACACAACAATGAGTAATGACAATAAATACCATGCCCCGCGGTATAACCACATGTCTACTAAAGCCGCCCATGCCACAGCAATAGTGGCTAACCCAAATAAAGACAGCGCTATACGACTTTGACGTTTTTCGGTTTGCGCTAAGGCTAGCATCACCCCTACCCCTATTACCCAGTAAGCCAATACCACAGGGGCTATGAGCACAAACCAAGAGCTATGCATTAAACCCGCTTGAGCACTATTAATCCATTGGCTTGCATAAAAAAACGTGCCGGCAGCAAAAGCCACAGCAAGAATTAAAGAAAGAGGCGTCTTATCACTATAGCTAAGGCGCAACCATTCCCAAACCGCACAGCTAGCCAACACGCATAAAATAAGCACCAATGCCCAAGGCGTTGGTGCCATAATAGCGCCTAACAGCAGCGCAATTAAAATAACCGCTGTAATAACGCGTTGTTTTAACATAATTAACCTAATTAAAGCTGAGCACTTGTACGCCCAAACCGGCGCTCACGCTGACTATACCAATCAAAAGCCTCTTTGATGTGTTTTGCACCAAAATCTGGCCAATAGACATCGGTAAAATACAGTTCAGTATAAGCCAATTGCCAAATTAAAAAATTAGAAATGCGCTGTTCACCACCTGTACGTATAAATAAATCTGGTTCAGGCGCATACGCCATAGACAGATAGGCTGACAATGCCGCTTCATCAATAAGCTCGGGGGACTGCGCCAAATGGGGCTGATGCACTAATAGCTGTTTAGTGGCATTTAAAATATCCCACCGCCCACCGTAATTAGCGGCAATGGTCAGATGCAAACGCCTATTATGTGCGGTCTTTGCCTCTGCGGCTTGAATTAAATGACGTAACTTTTCATCAAAACGGCTTAAATCACCAATCACACGTAATCGTACGCCTTGTTTTTCTAATTTAACCACTTCTTTTTCTAAGGCCTGTACGAAAAGACGCATCAATAGCGACACCTCATCCGTAGGTCTACGCCAATTTTCTGAACTAAATGCAAATAACGTCAGGTATTGCACACCCGCCTGACCACAGCTTTCAACCACACTGCGCACGGAGCGTACACCCCGGGCATGCCCTGCTGTTCGTGGCAACATACGCCGGGTAGCCCAGCGACCATTACCATCCATAATAATAGCGAGGTGGCGCGGAACTGAGCTGTGTTCAGGGATGATTTGAGTAGAGCTTTGCAGCATCGCCACCACCTAACGACGTTAAACCGTCATAACCTCGGCTTCTTTTTCAGCAATAAGCTGATCCACCTCGGCCACAAACTTATCAGTTAACGCTTGGATTTCATCTTGAAAGCGACGATCATCATCTTCGGAAATCTCTTTATCTTTTAACAAACGCTTGGATGAATCATTGGCATCACGGCGTAAATTACGGATAGCGACCTTCGCATCCTCACCTTCACTGCGTACTATACGTGTTAAATCACGTCTACGCTCTTCGGTGAGCAAGGGCATAGGTACCCGAATAGACTCTCCCATTAAGATAGGGTTTAGACCTAAATCGGAATCACGAATGGCTTTATCTACTACAGGCGCCATGGGCTTTTCCCACACCTGTACATTCAAGGTACGTGCGTCAACCACTGTAATATTTGCTACCTGACCAACAGGAACCTCTGAGCCATAATACTCAACATTCACGTGATCCAAGATGCCAGGAGTAGCGCGGCCTGTGCGAATTTTAGCTAGACTTAAACCTAGTGATTCAATCGATTTTCTCATCCGATCTTCGGCTGATTTTTTAATCTCTGAAAGACTCATTGTTATTCCTATTTTTTAAACGTGCACTAATGTGCCTTCATCTTCACCACACACAGCGCGACGCAAAGCGCCTAGCTTGTTAATGGAGAAAACTTTAATGGGTAATTTTTGATCCCTACATAAGGCAAAAGCAGTGGCATCCATAATTTCTAAACGACGCACAATCGCCTCATCGAAACTAATGCGTGCATAACGAGTAGCACCTGGGTCTTTGTTTGGATCAGCACTGTAGATACCATCAACTTTAGTGGCTTTAAGTACTATTTCTACACCCATTTCTGCTCCTCGTAGTGCAGAAGCGGTATCAGTGGTAAAAAAGGGATTTCCGGTACCGGCTGCAAAAATCACTACCTTACCTTCTTCTAAATAACGTAAGGCTTTAGGGCGTATATAAGGCTCAACCACTTGCTCTATATTAAGAGCAGACTGTACGCGAGCATCTAAACCACGATTTTTGAGGGCATCTTGCAAAGCTAAGGCATTCATAACCGTTGCCATCATGCCCATATAATCGGCTGTGGCTCTATCCATACCCTGAGAGCCGGCAGCAATACCACGAAATATATTACCACCTCCAATCACAATTGCGACCTGAACACCGAGTTTAACGATGTCAGATATTTCTTCTGTCATACGCATGATGGTTTCGCGATTAATTCCAAAGGCATCATCGCCCATGAGCGCTTCGCCAGACAGTTTAAGCAAAATACGCTTATATAGAGGGGTGTCCATGACAGAATTTCCGAGAGTGAAAACAGTGATAGTGTAAAACAGAACGCAAGGCATTGCCTAGAGGACAATGCACCTGCGCTATGTTTAGATCAAGCAAATGAATAATTAAGCACCTGTTGCAGCAGCAACCTCAGCGGCAAAATCTTCATTACGACGCTCAATACCCTCACCCACTACATAAACGGTATAAGCGGCTACGGAAGCATCTTTTTCTTTGAGCATTTGCTCTACGCTTTGTTTATCGTTTTTAACGAACGGCTGAGACAGTAAGGTTACTTCTTTGAGGTATTTATTTACTGCACCCTCAACCATTTTCTCTACGATATTGTCAGGCTTGCCTGATTCTGCCGCTTTCTGTGCAGCCACTGAGCGCTCAGCTTCAATATCTGCTGCAGGTAAATCTTCCGCAGAAAGCGCTTTGGGCTTCATAGCTGCAACGTGCATGGCTACATCTTTACCCACTTCTTCGTCGCCAGCAAAATCCACTAATACGGCAATTTTACCCCCGTGTACATATTGCGCTAATTGGTTATCGGTGGCAAAACGCTGAAAACGGCGTACGCTGATATTTTCACCAATTTTACCCACTAAGGCGGTACGTACACTTTCTACGGTACCATCACGGAATGCTAATTCGCCTAAGGCCGCTACGTCGGCGGGGTTTTCTTCTGCCACTAGCTTAGCCACATCATCTACAAAAGCGATGAAATCATCGTTTTTAGCTACGAAGTCTGTCTCACAGTTAACTTCAACCACTGCGCCTGTTTTGGCATCTTCAGAAATGTGTACATTAACTAGGCCTTCAGCGGTAACGCGTGATGCTGCTTTGCTGGCATTGCTACCTAATTTAACGCGTAAGAGCTCTTCTGCACGCGCCATATCGCCATTGGCTTCAACCAAGGCTTTTTTACACTCCATCATGGGAGCGTCTGTTTTCTCACGCAATTCTTTAACCATCGATGCTGTAATTTGAGCCACAATTTTCTCCAAATAGGTAAAACACACCCCAGACGGTACGGATACTGTGCTGGGGTATGCAAATAATCTTATATAACTGTAGAGGTATTACTCTTTGCTAACTTGCTCAGCCGCTTCTACCTCTACTTCTGCTTCTACCTCAGCTTCAACTTCTACGTACTCTTCTTCGCCGCGAATCTCTTCAACTAAACCGCTAAGCGCTTGGTTACGGCCTTGTAAAATAGCATCGGCCATGCCACGAGCATATAAAGAAATCGCTTTTGCTGAGTCATCATTACCGGGAATGACCTTCTCAACGCCTTCAGGTGAGTGGTTTGTATCAACCACAGCCACCACAGGAATACCCAATGTTTTGGCTTCAGCGGCTGCAATTTTGTGGTAACCCACATCAATGATAAACAAAGCGTCCGGTAATTTAGGCATGTCTTTGATGCCACCAATAGAACGGTTTAACTTTTCCATTTCACGCTCGAAAAGTAGACCTTCTTTTTTGGTTAAGCCCTCAAAGAAAGCGCCGTCTTCCATCTGAGCTTCCATATCTTTAAGACGTTTAATAGAAGCACGAACGGTTTTGAAGTTGGTCATCATACCACCCAACCAACGGCTATCTACGTAAGGCATGCCGCAACGAGCTGCTTCTTCAGCAATAATTTCACGTGCAGCACGTTTGGTGCCAACAAATAACACGGTACCACCACGTGCGGCGATGTCGCTCAGGTATTTCTGTGCCTCTAGGAACTTTACTACCGTTTGCTCTAAATTAATAATATGAATACGGTTACGTTGGCCGAAAATGTATTGCTCCATTTTCGGGTTCCAGAAACGAGTTTGGTGGCCAAAGTGTACGCCGGCCTCTAGCATTTCACGCATTAAAGACATGAGTTTTCTCCAAGGGTTAGTTCTTGCAACTAGCCAGTATCCGGTAAGGATTACAGCTCTGCTGTAATGCCAGACACCCTGAGACGGCTAGCCGCGCGATTTACTTCTAAGTAATAATAAAGACAGCAGCGAGCCCACGTATTACACTAGTAATTGTTTGGACTAATCCATGCTTGGCTTTAGGTTAGCCCATGATTATATTACTCTTTCACTATTAAACTCAAGTTATTATGAGCATTCTTGTTACTGATCCCGTAGATTTAGAGAAAATGCGCGCTGCTTGTCAAGCAGCAGCACAGACTCTGGACTACCTTACCCCTTTTGTAAAAGCCGGTATTACTACCGCTGAAATAGACCAATTATGCAAGGATTACATCCGTGATGTGCTGCATGTGGAGTCTGCCACCGTAGGCTACGCGCCTCCAGGTCACCCGCCCTTCCCAGGCGCAGTATGTACCTCTGTAAACCATGTTATTTGCCACGGCATCCCTGGTGACAAAAAACTAAAAGACGGCGACATCATTAACCTTGATGTTACCGTGATCAAAGACGGATGGTTTGGTGACACAAGTCGTATGTTTTATGTGGGAGAACCGTCCATTCTAGCGCGACGTCTAACTGAAATTACCTACGAATGCATGTGGCTGGGCATAGATCAAGTCAAACCAGGTGCCACCTTAGGTGACATTGGCCATGCTATTCAGGTGCATGCTGAAAAAAACAATTACTCCGTAGTACGCGAATTTTGTGGCCACGGTATTGGTCAAGTTTTTCACCAAGAACCACAGGTCCTGCATTACGGCCAGCCCAATACCGGCATGAAGCTAGAAGCCGGCATGTTATTTACCATTGAACCTATGATTAATGCTGGCAAACGTCACTTAAAAGTACTACCAGACCAGTGGACAGTGGTGACACGCGATCGCAGCTTATCAGCTCAATGGGAGCACACTATTTTGGTCACTGACGATGGCTATGAAGTGCTCACGGTATCACCTGGCACGCCCCAGCCACCGGCTTTCATCACAGACCCCACCGCCTAACTATTACTATGGTCGCTTCGGACTTATTGTCGCTAAAACAGCGTCTACAACAGCAATACAAAAAAGCCATTGCTCACTTCAGACAACAACCAAAACCTGAGCATTTGTTACGGCGCCTTAGCACAGCCACAGACCATTGCTTGGCGCATTTAGTGGCACAAGTCCCTTTGCCCGCCCATGCCGCCGTAGTGGCTGTAGGTGGCTATGGCAGGCAAGAGTTATATCCACACTCTGATGTGGATGTGCTTATTTTGTTACAAAATATACCTAACGCTCAAGACACAGAGCGCATAGAAAACTATATTGCTGCCTTATGGGATGTGGGCCTTAAAGTGGCCAGCAGTGTACGTACGATTAAACAATGTTTAGAAGTGGCTAGCACAGACATTGCCACCCAAACCGCTCAACTAGAGGCACGGTTTATTACTGGTAACTCGTCCCTTTTCCACACTCTTACGCAAAAACTAAAACAACAAGTCAACATACATGATTTTTTTCAAGCCAAGCATGCAGAAATGCGACAGCGTCATACACGTTATCAAAACACGCCTTATGCCTTAGAGCCCAACTGTAAAGAATCACCTGGTGGACTAAGAGACCTTCAAGTTCTGCTTTGGTTAGCACAAGCCATGGGCTTAGGGGAAAGCTGGCAAGAAATCGCGCAAGCAGAGCTTTTAAGCCCTGCAGAGCTACGCGCAATTAAGCGTGCCAGCCAGGCCTTCATGCGTTTACGTATAGAACTCCATTTGCTTACAGGCCGTGCTGAAGACAGGTTGCTATTTGACTATCAACCTGAACTGGCTCTTATTTACGGTTTTGATACCAGTAATAAGCAACACGCCAGTGAGCAGCTGATGCAACGCTATTATTGGGCAGCACGCGTAGTCTACCAAATGAATACGCTCTTGATGCAAAGCTTAGAAGAAATGCTGTTTGCACCTACACCTGCTCTCTGTCAGCCTATTAATGATGATTTTGAAGTACGTAACCAACGTTTGCATTTACGTAAACCGCACACCTTAGAGGAAAACCCAGCATTAATACTACAAAGTTTTTTGTTATTACAACAACGTGCCGATCTGCACACGATGAGTGCCGCCACCTTGCGAGCTCTTTGGCACGCCAGACGTTTCATAGACCAGACATTTAGAGACAATCCCACGCACCAACAACTTTTTTTGCAAATACTACAACAACCTCGTGGCGTAGTGCATACCTTACGGCAAATGAATATGCTCAGCCTATTACCGCGTTATATTCCGACATTTAGGCATATTGTGGGCCAAATGCAGCATGACTTATTCCATATCTATACCGTAGATCAACACACCTTAATGGTAATTCGTAATTTGCGACGATTTACCCTAGCAGAGTATGCGGACGAACACCCTCTGGCCTCTCAACTTATGGATGACTTTGAGCGGCCTTGGGTGCTGTATATTGCAGCGTTATTTCATGATATTGCTAAAGGCCGCGGGGGTAATCACGCTGAGCTAGGCGCTCAAGACGCCCTTCTTTTTTGCCAACAGCATGCTATAGCTAAGACAGACACTGATTTGGTGGTTTTTTTAGTGGCTGATCACTTAAGTATGTCTACCGTGGCTCAAAAACGTGATATAAGCGATCCAGAAGTCATCAAAAACTTTATTGCTGAAGTGCGTAGTCCTCGCCACCTCTCAGCCTTATACTTACTTACCGTGGCCGATATAAAAGGCACAAACCCCACGATTTGGAATGCTTGGAAAGCAAAGTTACTTGCTAATCTTTATGAAGTCAGTCTACGAGCGCTCAAGGGAAATAACCCTGATTCCTCTGTACTGTTGGCGCAACGTAAAGCTACGGCACGTAGTCAGTTACTGGCACTTAATATCACTGAAGAAGACATAGATACCCTTTGGTCTGTACTAGATATTAGTTATTTTTTACGGCATGAAAGTGATGAAATCGTTTGGCATGGTAAAGCCTTACACAAAGCAATATTACATACTAAGCCTGTTATAGAGGTTCGCCCTGTGGGCCAAGGTGAAACCATACAACTCATGATCTACACGCCAGACAGAAATGATCTTTTTGTGCATATTTGTGCCTTCTTCGATTTACACCAATTAAGCACCCAAGACGCGCGCATTTATACCACCACACACGGCTGGGCCTTAAATAGTTTCGTGCTGCTTTTACCCAAACACCAACGCTATGACACCGACTACACGGATGCCCTGGCTCAATCTCTGGCTTACTTTATTCAAAACCCAACCGCTCCTAATGCGTGTGGAGAGCGTTATCAGGCGCAAACACGCTCTAGACGAGCTCGCGCATTTCCTTTGGTTCCCACTATAGATTTACACCCCATGAGTGAAGCCCATAAATGGAAATTATCGTTAATTTGCGCAGACCGTAAAGGTTTGCTTTTTAGTATTGCTAACGTTTTTGCCGCGCAACAAATTGATTTAAAATCAGCTAAAATAATGACCTTAGGTGAACGCGTAGAAGATACCTTTATCATTTATAGTGAGCACTTACATCACACCGCTTTTTTTAACCAATTCGAGCGCGCATTATATGCGGCGTTATAGCGCCTTGAAACGTGCCGAGGCACCATGGATTTCTCCTCTTTATTTTCTGATTTTAGCCGTAGTTTTTTATTTACCAAAATGCGCGGAAAGCCTCGTCGTTTAGGGCGAGGAAGAATAGCGCGGACGGCAACGCCGTCCTTTGATACTACGTTTGAGGCTACGGTGGCGTTTGCTGTTGCT